>QKEJ01000179.1 GCA_003252375.1 Halodesulfovibrio sp. | reverse complement strand
ACACCACTGCACGCAACAGCACAGGGGAACGTAGTACAATTTTGTCGGGTTAACAAGAATTGAGTGCACAAAGATACATACTGTATACTCAAACAACCGCATAATCGCGACAATACAGTCGCGACACAACAGTCGCAGCGACAATTTATTGAGTTTTTCATCAGGAAATACGTAAAAACGTAGCAATAGATCACGGGAAAGGCGTATCGCCGCACACATCAGCACAATACACATTCCCCACCGCCAAGGCATACATTCACAGAACCGCCAAGCATGCCTGTTCTTTGCGCATGGGCACAACGCACCTTCCGACCGCAAGGAGGACACCATGCAACCAACCAAACCGCATACCCTGCCCTGCCGCATTGTCAGGCTCCTCGTGCTTGTCGCCATCGGGTGCTGGATGCTCCTTATCGCCATCCCCAACGCCCTGTAGCCCGCACACGCAAAAGGGGCGCCCGTGGGCGCCCCATTTCTTGCTGTCTGTTATGGCTCGTCTTCCTCGTGGGAGCAGCACCCCCCTTCCGGCTTCCTGAGCGCACGCAACAGGCGTTTCGCCTCCGCAAAGTCGGGAGTCAGGTCCAGAGCCTTCTGCAGGTATTTTTTCGATTCTTCCCTGTCACCGGCCTCGCACAGGCAACGGGCCATATTGAACAACAGGTGTTCATCCACGCCGCACAACTGCTGCGCCCGGGCATAAAACTTGAGCGCCTGTGAAAACATGTGGTTCTTGCGCAGCTGGATGCCGAAGGTGTTGAACATGTGCTTGTGCTGCTCTTCAAAAGCGGCGCGCATCTTCACCAGCTTCTGAAAGACGCTGTCCGCCTTGTCCAGCTGCTGGCGTTCCATGTAGGCGATGCCAAGGCCAAAGGTGGCCCGCACGTTGTCCTCGTCCAATTTGAGGGCGGAAAGGAATTCGAGCTCCGCACTGAACGGCTCGTCGTTCTTCAGGTGCCGTTCGCCGCGGGCAACGGTCTTGGCCAGCTCCCGCATGGCCGGAAAAACCTTCTCATGGTAGACTTCCGGTTCGGGAGAGTACCCGTCGATGAGCTCATCAAGGGTGATGTATTCGCATTCGCCGGTGGGAAGGTGGTTGGCGTTGATGATACGCATGGAGATTCTGCCGTCGTCTTCCTCAACGGCATAGACGAACTGCAGGGATTTGGTCGTACGCTTGGTGGTGCCGTGCCCGATAACGGAAGCCTGTTCCTGCGAAAAAACGCCACGAAGCGGTTTATCGCTCTGGAACTTCATTCCTCCGGAAGAAGCAAACGTGCACGCTGGCGACATGACTCCCCCTGTCATACGGTTGCGAAGCGGTGTACGGCATTCAAGCTACCGGTACGTTATGCCTGCAACCCGGCAGACATGCAACGGAAAATGCCTCCCAACGGGGCCGGGTCACACATCGCCTGTCTCGCCGTTCTTCTCCAGCACATCCTTGAGCTGGCGGGCAACCTTGAGCTTGGGATTGAGAGCCAGGGCGCGTTCCATGTACCGCCTGGCACCTTCCGCATCGCCGGATTCAAAGAGTGAGCGGGCAATGTTGTACATGAGGTGATCATCCTGCCCGGTGAGCTTCGCCGCGCGTGAATAAAACCGCAACGCCTCGGGATACATCAGGTTCTTTCTGAGCTTGATGCCGAATTCGTTGAACATGTGCTTGTGCGGGGTATCAAAGGCCGCATCAAGATCAATGAGGCGTTCAAAGACGCACTGCGCCTTGTCCTGATCCTGCCTGTCCAGATAGACCAGCCCCAGACCGAACGTGGCACGGACGTTGGTCTCATCAATATGCAGGGCGTTCTTGAACTCGTATTCCGCGCTGTATGTCTCGCCATGGCTGCGATGCCGTTCGGCGCGATGAATGGTCTTGTTCAGGCTGCGCACAGCGGGCAGCACCCGGCTGTGATAGGAGGCCGGGTCCGGCATATAGGAGGAAAGCAGCTCTTCCGCCGAGATGATGAACCGCTCGCCGGAGGGCACGTCATTATCGTTGATCGGCTGCCCCCACAGCTTGCCGTCATCACCCTGCTCCACGTACACCAGCACGTTTTGCGAGACGGTTCGCCTGGTGGCGCCGAATCCGATCTTCATATCCTTGTCTGTCGAGAACACCCCTCGAATGGGCACTCCCAGCAAATCCAACCCGTTATTCGCCATTACGGCCTCCCCGAAGGCACGTCCCCCCATGCCGATACGAACCCGAAGCGGTCCGCAAATATAATAACTCCCGCAAGCTGCGGAATGATGGTATCAACGATACAGTAATACGACATTTGCAGGAGTATTTTTTATGCCACGCCACATGACCATCCATGGCCACTTCTATCAGCCCCCGCGAGAGGACCCGTGGCTGGGGCAGATTCTCCCGGAAGACAGCGCCGCTCCGGACAGAAACTGGAACCTGCGCATCGTCAAGGAAAGCTACGCCCCCCTCGCCTGGGCTCGACGGCTGGACGGCGAAGGCAGAATTGCCGACATCCTGAATTGCTACGAATGGATAAGCTTCAACGCCGGCCCCACCCTGCTCAGCTGGATGGAGCAGGCTGATCCTGCGACCTACCAGCGCATCGTGGAGGCCGACGGTGTCAGCCTTGCCCGCTGGGGACATGGCAACGCCATGGCGCAGGTCTATCACCATGTCATCCTCCCCCTTGCGAGCGAGCAGGACAAGCGACTGGAGATCGCCTGGGCACGGGCGGATTTCAGCCATCGATTCAAGCGGGAGCCGGAGGGCATGTGGCTTGCGGAATGCGCTGCGGACACGGCCACACTGGAGGCCCTTGCCGAGCAGGGCATCAAGTTCACCATTCTTTCTCCGCACCAGGCCGCCAGCGTGGCGGACAAGGGTTCGGAAGCATGGCATCCGGTTTCAGACGGGCACATCGACATTACCATCCCCTATGACATTGAACTGCCGTCCGGCAATTCCATAGCCGTTTTCTTCTACAACGGCCCTCTTTCGCAGGCCGTGGCCTTTGAACGGTTGCTGCAGGATGGTGAACAATTCTGGCAACGACTCCGCGATGCGTCGGGCTCCGGGCTGCTCACCGTCTGTACCGACGGAGAGACATACGGCCACCACTTCAAGTTCGGCGAAATGGCGCTTGCCTTCACACTGGGGCAAGCCATCGCCGGCCGGGACGACATGCGGCTGACCAACTATGGTGCCTTTTTAGCTGCCAATCCGCCGACACGCAAGGTCCGAATTCACGAACCCAGCGCCTGGAGCTGCGCCCATGGCGTGGAGCGCTGGCGCAGCGACTGCGGCTGCAGCGACGGCGGCCACGCGGACTGGAACCAGAAATGGCGGGGCCCGCTGCGGGCCGCACTGGACCAGGTAAAGTCATCGGTGGACGCCCACATAGCACGCGTCGGCAAGGACGTCTTCATCAACACTGACACGGCAATGCTGCAATACGGTGACGTTCTTTGCGGTGCCGAGCAGCGAGACTCGTTCGCCGCTTCCCATTTCCGCCCCGGCCTCACGAACACGGAGCAACGCAGGGCATGGCAGCTTCTGGCCATGCTGGAACAATCGCTTGCCTCCTATGCCAGTTGCGCCTGGTTCTTTGACGAACTCACCCGCATAGAACCCGTCAACGCCATGACCTATGCCCTCCGGGCCATGGAGATCTACAAGGCCACGGACGGGCCGGACGCAGCCACACTGGAGTCCGCGTTTACCGAACACCTTGCCAGGGCCCATTCCAACAAACCGGAAGAAGGGGATGGCCGGGCCGTGTTCCATACCCACGTCCTCCCCCGCAAGGAAACCAAGGCCAGCCTCATTCTGCAGGCCATGCTGCGCCTGTGGGCCGAAAAACGTCTGCCCTGCCCCAACATCGAGAACACCGTGCAGTGGCAGAACGTTGCGGTCACCATCCTGCCCACCGATGTCATTGGCGGCAGCCTTTCAGGAGAAGCCCGCATCCGCTGGTTCCCCGAGCCACAAGGCCCACCGGTCATCTGGGAGTGGGATCCGCCCAAGGCCGGCGACATAAGGGATACATCCATCAGGCTGCGCCGCGGCGACACCACGGACGTCTTCACCTATGAGGAACTGCCGCGCAACAAGCGGCAGGCCATCGCCATGCGGGCCATGGAGGTCGCCAACACGCAGCGCCTGGATGCCTTCGAGGAAGATGCCGCCAATGCCGTGGCCCTGTTCGAACCATGGAGCGAAGGCCAGTCAGACCAGCACCTGGGGCAACACTGGAAGGCCTGCGCCCCGGCGCTGGCCATTGCCTACATGAAGCACCCCACCCTGAGGGATGCTCAGCGCAGAAATCTGGCCCGCTACCTCACCGAGGCCGGCCTGCTGGTAGGCGGCGGACGAGAGTTGATGACCGGCTGGCTCACAGCCCGGCTGATACGCTTCATCGAAGGACCGGAGGAGCAGTTCGAGCGGGCCGCAGGCATCATAGCGCGTGCCCGCACGCTGCTGCCGCACCCAGACCTGTGGCACGTGCAGAACCGCTTGTGGGAACGGGGCTTCCACTCCGAAAAGGCACGGCGACTTGCCGAGGTGCTGGGCTTCCACGTCTGACCCCCCCCGAAACCGCAAAAAAGCCCCGTCCGGATACCGGGCGGGGCATATCTGTCTCTTGCGCGCAGCTCCGGACATTTGCCGAAGCCGGGTTGTCATCCTCAGACGGTCATGGAGAGCATGGGGGACTGCTGCGACAAAGCCGCATCGGCACGCTGATAGGCACTGGCCCCGTACCGGCGCATCCACTGGGCATCCTCGGCCCCTTCCATTGTTGCCGTCACAGCAGCCTGCCGACGCATGCCTGCCACACCGAGGTCATGGGCCTCCGTGCCGGACGAAGTGGCGGCACTGCGCGCCCTGGAGAGAACCTCGTCCTGCCCGACGGGCTCCTCGGTCTCGTAACTGATCCCGAGCTTGCCGATCCGGACGCCCATCTGCCGGGACGTACGGGACTGCTGCACAGCCGCAGCGGCTTCAAGCCGCTCGGTTGCCGCCGCCCGCGCGTAGGCCTCATGCCCGCGCACGGCGTTGTTCAGTCCCGAAATATCCATGACACACTCCCGGCCCCAACGGGCCACATGCATACACCACAAACAACCGGACGGCAGACCATGCACAGTCCTCTGCCATCGTATACCTAACAGTCGTCAAGATACAATGGCCCTCGCAGAAACGCAAGCGCCCCTCCCCAGGCACGCCACTTCTCCCCTCCCTTGCAACGGAATGTGACGGACATACCACCCGCCCCCCGCACAAAACGCCGAAAGGGATAAAAACCCCCCCTAGACGCATCTGCAACTACTTAAAATATAAAAATATTTTCAAATATACCTGCCGTAACAAAGATGTGGTTACGCCGTCACCCTTTTGTAACATGACACCCTTAGTTTCCCCACATCGCGGCACGAACGGGTGTCGCCACAACCTGACCAAGTAAACAACTTTGGAGGACATCCCATGCGTTTCAAGTCTCTTGCTCTCGTAGCCGCTCTGGTTCTCGGCCTTGCCACTTCCGCCTTTGCCGGCGAGAAGATCACCATCAAGGGTTCCACCACCGTTCTGCCCATCATGCAGAAGGCCGTGGAAGCATACATGCAGAAGCATCCTGATGTGACCATCGAAGTTTCCGGTGGCGGTTCTTCCAACGGCATCAAGGCCCTGCTTGACGGCTCCACCGACATCGCCATGGCTTCGCGCAAGATGAAGGACAAGGAAATCAAGCTGGCTGCCGAAAAGGGCATCAAGGCTAACGAAATCGTCGTCGCTTTCGACGCCGTTGTGCCGATCGTGAACCCTGCCAACCCCGTGACCAACCTGACCGCAGACCAGCTCAAGGGCATCTACGAAGGCAAGATCACCAACTGGAAGGAAGTTGGCGGTAACGACGCTCCCATCGTTGTCATCTCCCGTGACACCTCCTCCGGCACCTACGAAACCTGGGAAGGCAAGATCATGCACAAGGCCCGCGTATTCCCCGGCGCCCTGCTGCAGGCTTCCTCCGGTGCCGTTCTGCAGGCTGTTGCCAAGAACCCCAAGGCCATTGCCTATGACGGCCTCGGCTACGTAAACGACTCCGTGCACGCCGTATCCGTTGACGGCATTGCCGGCTCCGCTGAATCCGCAAAGAACAACACCTACAAGGTTGCCCGTTCCCTGCAGATCTACACCAACGGTGCTCCTTCCGGTGCCGCCAAGGGCCTGGTGGACTTCATCCTCTCTTCCGAAGGTCAGAAGATCGTGGAAGAAACCGGCTTCATCAAGATGTAAGTTCGGAACTCCGTTCCGTTCCAAGTTGATCAGTGGCCTCCCCCCGGCTTTCGGGGGGAGGCATATCACATAGCCAGCCAGACCCACTCGGCAAATCGGGGATTACGTTCATGCCCATTACCCGTCGCACCAAGGACAACATCATCCACGGCTCCTTCTTCGCCATTGCGGCAAGCAGCATCCTGGTGTTGTTCCTGATCATGCTGTTCCTCTTCATCGAGGGACTTCCGATCTTCAAGGTCGTATCCGTTCCGGACTTCGTGTTCGGGAACGCATGGTACCCGACCGATGATCCGGCCGATTTCGGCATCCTGCCCATGATCGCCGCCTCGTTCTCCGTGACGTTCCTCTCATCCCTGCTGGCCATCCCGCTCGGCATCATGACGGCCATCTACCTTGCGGAGATCGCCAGCCCCAGAATGCGCAGCATCGTGAAGCCCTTTGTCGAAATGCTGCAGGCCCTGCCCTCCGTCGTCATCGGCTTCTTCGGCATGGTCGTGGTGGCGCCGCTGCTGCAGCACTGGTTCGACATCCCCACCGGCCTGAACATGTTCAACGCCTCCATCATGCTGGCGTTCATGGCCGTTCCCACCATCACCTCCATCTCGGAGGATGCAATTTTCAGCGTTCCCAACGAACTGCGCGAAGCCTCGCTGGCACTGGGAGCCAATAAGTGGCAGACCATTGCCAATGTGGTCCTGCCCGCCTCGCTCACCGGCATCAGCACGGCCGTCATCCTGGGCATGGCCCGCTCCATCGGGGAAACCATGGTTGTGCTCATGGTCGCCGGCGGTGCCGCCATGATTCCCACATCCATCTTCAATCCCGTGCGCCCCATGCCTGCATCCATTGCCGCTGAAATGGCCGAAGCGCCGTTCCAGAGCGACCACTACTACGCCCTCTTCGCCACCGGCATGGTCCTGTTCCTGTTCACCCTCATGTTCAACATCCTTGCCGCCTATTTTGCGGAAAAGAAGAAACAGGTCGGCGTTGCCACGCTGTAGGCACGACAATGGAGAACACCACCATGACGCAGATGACGCAACCGCTCCCTGCCAACGCTTTGGATACCACTATGACCGCAATGCCCCAGGATCCGGGATACCTGAAACGCAGGAGTCCCCTCCAGACCATCATGTTCACGCTTTTCAAGGCCAGCGTCGTCATCAACGGGCTGGCGCTCGCCATCATATGCGGCTACGTGCTGTATTATGGCCTGCCCGCCATCTCGTGGGAATTCCTGCTGGCACACCCGCGCAACGCCATGACCGAAGGGGGCATCTTCCCCTGCATCATCGGCACCATCGCCCTTTCCTACGGGTCCATGGTCATCGCCCTGCCCTGGGGCGTCGCCACGGCCATCTACCTGCATGAGTACGCCAAGCCCGGTCCCTTCGTGCATGCCGTGCGCCTTGCCATCAACAACCTCGCGGGCGTGCCCTCGGTTGTCTTCGGCCTCTTCGGGCTTTCCTTCTTCGTTACGGTCATGGGCATGGGCGTTTCCCTGCTTGCAGGCATGTTCACCCTGTCCGCACTGGTCCTCCCGCTGATCATCGGCGCCTCGGAAGAAGCCCTGCGCAGCGTCTCCCCCACCTATCGTGAAGCCTCGCTGGGCCTTGGCGCCACCAAGTGGCAGACCATCTCCAGGGTTGTCCTGCCCGCAGCCACCCCCGGCATCCTCACCGGAGGCATTCTCGCCATCGGCCGTGCTGCCGGTGAAACCGCCGCCATCATGTTCACGGCCGCCATGTTCTTTTCACCAAAACTTCCCTCTTCTGTATTCGACAGCGTCATGGCTTTGCCGTATCATATCTACGTACTTGCAACTGCAGGCACGGAGATCGAAAAGACCCGCCCGCTCCAGTACGGCACCGCCCTTGTTCTCATCAGCCTCGTGCTGGGCATGAACATGATCGCCATCATCATCCGGGCCCGCCTTCAGAAGAAGCTCCGCTAGCCTGCGACCACGTTTCGAGGATACGACGGCGGTTCCGGTCTTCCTCAGCGGAACCGCCGTCCATGAACCACCTCAACCATAGGGGTCTGCATGGGTAGGAAAAACTTCGTTCTCGATACCAACGTCCTGATCGAAAATCCCGACTGTATCATCAACCTCCGGAACGGTGAAGAAAACAACATCTTCATCCCCTACCACGTCCTCATCGAACTCAACTCGCTCAAAACCAACCCCCGTCTCCGTCACATCATTTCCCGCGTCGTGGATACGCTCCTTGCCAACAAGGAAATCATCCAGTTCATCCGCAACGATTCCAGCATCTCCCCCTTTACCGAAGAAGTCGTCGACAACTTCATCCTGCGCGAAATCACCGCCGCGCACATCGAATCCCCCATCCTTGTCACCAATGACAAAATCCTGCGCCTGCAGGCCGGTCTTTCGGGCATCGACAGCGAGGAACTGCGCGACTCCCGTCCCTTTGAATCCGATTCACAGCGGTACACCGGATTTGTGGACACCCCGGAACCACGCATTCACAATTCCTTTTCATGGCATGAAGGAAAACCCATGTTCCACGGGGCCGACGGCGACGAGCTCATCACCTACCAGATGAACGTCTGGAACGTGAAACCCCGCAACATTTACCAGAACCTTGCGCTCATGCTCATGCAACGCGAGGGCATCGACCTTGTGTCCGTGCAGTCCGAGGCCGGGTACGGCAAGACCTATCTGGCCCTTGCCACAGCCCTGTACCTGGCGCTTGAACGCAAGCTGTACGAGAAGATCTACGTGGTGAAGCCGCTCATAGAACTCGGAACGAAAATGGGCTACCTGCCCGGTGACATCCGCGAAAAGATGGAGCCCTACGTCAAGTACATCCAGGATCTGCTTCTCAAGCTGCACGCCAGCCGCCCGGCCAACCGCATTTTCGCCAATCCGCAGGACGAAATGCCCCGGTACAACCCCAAGCGATTCGAAATTCTTCCCCTTGCCTACATCGTCATCGTGGACGAATCGCAAAACCTTTCCCGCACGGAAATGCGCGCGCTGCTTACCCGCATGGGGGAAAACGTGAAGTGCTTCTGCCTTGGCGACACCCGTCAGGTGGACAACCCCTACCTGAACGACTCCAACAACGGCCTGAACTGGATCGTCCGCAAGCTGCGCGGTTACGATACCTATGCTCACATGGTGCTCAAGGGAGACCGATCCCGGGGCCCCATCACGGACATGGTCCTCAAGGCCAAGCTCTAGCCTTTTCTCTCCTCGTTTTGCACGGTCCGGCACGCATGTGCCGGACCGTTTTCGTTCCATGGCCGGTCATCTGCATCATCACCATATCCCGAACGCATACAGGGGATTCACGCTTGCCGCCTGCGGGCAAAGATTGCTAGAATACGCCTTCATTTTCATCATGCCGAGGAGGCGACATGCCCGACAAACAGGAAAAATACCACATCAACTCGACTGATTTTTCCGAGATACGCAACCGGAATGAAGTGCGTGTCATCAAGATGATCAACAAGGTCATGAGCGAACCTCCTGGCTATGCCCCGGACGAGCTTTCCCTGCAGGACATCTATGCGCTTGCCCTGAACGCCCTGCCCCCCCGATACTCCCAGACCGGCACCATCGTGCTGCGCGACCCCGTAAAGGATGAAGACGTGCTGCGAGCGGTACGCAACGCCTTTGCCACGGTCGTGCAGAACCCCAAGTACTAATCCCCCGCCCCATACGCCGAATGCAAAGGACACCTCATGATTACCGTAGACACACATATTCACACGCACTTTTCCCACGGCAAGGCATCCGTACGGGAGATGTACGACGCTGCCCGGAACAAGGGCATGACCGTATTCGGCTTTTCCGAGCACTCCCCTCGTCCGGCGGGATTTGATTATCCGACGGACTACAAGGAAAAACTGACCGCCGCATGGCCCACCTACATTGCAGAAGTTTCCGCCCTGAAAGCAAACCAGGACGGCATTACCGTGCTGCTGGGCATAGAGATGGACTGGACCGTGGGCCAGGATGCCTACATACGGGAAAAGCTCGCCGCCGATCCCTTTGACTATGTCATTGCCGGCATCCACTTCCTCGAGACCTGGGGCTTCGATTTCAAGCCAGAAGACTGGAGTGGCTGGACGCAGGAAGAATGCTTCCGGCGGTATGAACAGTTCTTCGGCACCATGGGTGACATGGCCCGTACCGGCCTTTTCGACATCGTGGCTCATCCGGACATCATCAAGATTTTCAGCGTGGATACCTTCCGCACATGGATGGCCACGCACCCTGCACGGGAAGCAGTCCGCGCCGCCCTGCAGGCCGTAAAGAATGCGGGCATGGCCATGGAAGTATCCTCCGCAGGGCTGCGCAAGCTGTGCCGGGAAATCTATCCCGGGCCCTTCTTCATGGAAACAGCCAGCGATATCGGACTGCCCATCAGCTTCGGCTCCGACGCCCACACCACCGCATCTGTGGGCTTCGCCTTTGACGAACTGGCGCAGTATGCCCGCACGTACGGCTACACGGAAAGCGTCTACTTCCGGAACCGCACCATGCATACCCAGCAATTCTAGGGATCATTGCATACAAAAGGGCGGCACCCCGCATGTGGGTGCCGCCCTGCATGTTCCGCCCTGCGACTGCAGTCGCTACCCGGCTGTGGCAGCCGCCCGCTCTTCACTGGTCATGGCAGCCAGACGCTTCACTTCATCCAGATTCAGCCCCAGCCCCTTGGCCACCCCCGTACCATAGTCCGGATGCGCCTTGTAGAAGATGGCGCACTGGCGCAACTGAATACGCTTCTGTGCCCCCCCCAGGTGCCCGACGATATTGCCGACAAGGTGTTCCCTGTCCTGCTTGGTCATGACCGTACTGAACAGGGTGCCCGCCTGCACGAAGTCGTCGTTGGAATGCCCGAAGGGATGCCTGCCTGCATCCCCTTCCAGAGGCAGATGGGGTTCATTGGCCTTCGGATCCGGCTCAGGGGCACCGAAGGAATTGGGCCAGTAGTTGGGCCCTGCCCCCCCGCCATTGTCCACGCGCATGTAGCCATCGCGCTGATAACTGTGCTCTGGCGCATTCTTGGACCTGTTGACCGGAATGAGATGATAGTTCGTCCCAAGACGGTGCAGATGCGTATCATGGTACGAGAAGAGCCGTGCCTGAAGCATCTTGTCCGGCGAGGCGGCTATGCCCGGAACGAAATTTCCGGGGCAGAAGGCCGCCTGTTCCACTTCCGCAAAATAGTTTTCAGGATTCCGGTTCAGCACCAGCTTGCCCACGGTGATGGGGGGAACCTCCGAATGAGGCCACACCTTGGTGATATCAAGGATATCCCACTTGAAATCCCGGGCCTGCTCCGGAGTGAGAATCTGGACTTCCAATGTCCATGAGGGAAAATCCCCCTTCTCGATGGCGTTGTACAGATCCCGCGTGGCGTGGTCCGGGTCCTTGCCGCACATCTCCCCCGCTTCCTGCCGGGTCATGTTGCGGATACCCTGGTCCGTCTTGAAATGATACTGCACCCAGAAGTAATCCCCCTTGGCGTTGTACCACTTGTAGGTATGACTGGAGTACCCGTTCATGTGGCGGTAGGTTGCGGGAGTCCCCCGGTCGGAAAACAGGACCGTCACCTGATGTATGGACTCTGGCGTCAGGGAGAGAAAATCCCAGAACATGTCCGGGTCCTTGCAGTTGGTTGCGGGGTTCCGCTTCTGGGTATGAATGAAGTCCGGAAACTTGAGCGGATCACGGATGAAAAAGACAGGGGTATTGTTCCCCGCCATGTCATAGTTGCCCTCCTCCGTGTAGAACTTGATGGCAAAGCCGCGCGGGTCACGCTCCGCATCCGCTGAGCCCTTTTCACCACCAACAGTGGAAAAGCGGACAAAGACATCCGTCTTCTTGCCTATCTTGGAAAGAAAGGCGGCTTTCGTATAGCGGGTTACGTCTGCCGTTACCTCAAAATGGCCGTAGGCCCCGGCCCCCTTGGCATGCACCACGCGCTCGGGAATTCGCTCCCGGTCAAAGTGCGCCAGTTTCTCGATGAGATGCATGTCCTGCATCAGCACCGGCCCACGCGGACCGGCGGTCTGGCTGTTGAGATCATCGCCGACAGGAGCGCCAAAGGCCGTTGTCATGGTATTCTTTTTCTTTGCCATTCTGGATACCTCATCGTGTAGTTTTAGCTGGTGTAAATTGGTCGACGGGAAGGCGCACCCACGGCACCGCATCCCGCCGGCGAAGCATCTGCACTCGCCTCAACCCCGCCCATCTCTCTGGAACGGCGTGCAGCGGAAAACGCCGACTGGTCGAGAGGGATTTGCCCTCCATACCACAGGACAGGCACAAGCGATACAGTATTGCGCATTTTATCTCTCCGATCGCCACTCGACGTCGGGCACGGCGAGGAGTACAAGACATGCACGGCCGCGATGCCCATGGTGGACAGCACGGCCCCCGCAACCATCTTTCCGCAATCTTTCCTATGAACATGACCACTCACAGCCCCGCCCCCTGTTCTTCCGAGTCCCCGAATGCCCTCGTCACCCTTGAGAGGGTCCATGTCACCTTCATCAGACACGCTGCCAGCAGCCCGGCAACCACCCATGCACTCAGGGGGATTGACTGGGCCCTGCACCGAGGCGAGCACTGGGCCATTGCAGGCGCAAACGGCGCAGGCAAATCCACGCTGCTGCGCCTTATCCGTGGTGAACAGCGCCCCAATCAGGGAACCGATGAGCACGGTATTCCCGGAGGAACAGTACGCTGGCAGGTGGACGGCACACGGCAGACCACCCCGTTTACCATCCGGCGGCACATTGCCACGGTCACGGCGGAAATGCAGGAGCACTACGTCCGCCAGCAATGGCGGCTCACCGGTGAAGAACTGCTGCTGACGGGGTTTTTCGATTCCCCGCTGCTGTACGAAACGCCAACGCAGGAGCAGCATGCAGCCGCCCAGGACCTGGCCCGCTCACTGGACGTCCTGCATCTGCTGGACATGGAGCTGCCCGCCATGTCGCAGGGCCAGCTGCGCAAATTGCTGGTGGCCCGGGCCATGATTGCCCGCCCCGCCATCGTGGTGCTGGACGAGGTCTGCGAGGGGCTGGACCCCAAATCACGGACGGAAGTACTGGAAACCATCGACAGAGCCGCCAGCCTCGGCTCCTCAATCCTCTATGCCTCACACCGGCTGGACGAACTGCCCACGTGCATCACGCACGGCCTGCGGTTGCATGCCGGTACCATTGAAGCGCAAGGGCCCATCCGTACGGTGCTGGAAGCATCCGGCGCGGATGCCCCCCAGCTCAGTGGTCCCGCCGAATCCGTCCTTCCCCCTTCCGCCCCCGCACTGCATGCACCGGAAGCTGACGGCCCGCTGATAGAGATGGAACAGGCCGATGTATTCATCAATCGCAAGCAGGTCCTGCACGGAGTGACATGGCGCATCATGCCCGGCGAAAACTGGGCCGTATGCGGCGCCAACGGGGCAGGAAAATCCTCCCTGCTGCGGCTGGTGATGGGGGATGAACGGCAGGCATGGGGCGGCACGCTCCGCTGGTTCGGTGACACCGCGCCCAACATGGCCTTGCTGCACCAGCGCATCGGCTACGTGTCGGATAAATTTCAGGCCACCTACGGCCACGACCGGTACCATAGTACGTTGCTCGACATCTCGGGTGAGGAGCTTGTCTGGTCCGGCTTTCATGCCAGCGTGGGGCTGTGGGAATGGCAGCAGGTTTCCGAGGAACAAAAGGAAACCGCCCTTGCATGGATGGAATATATGGGCATAGCCGCACACGCCCGGCAACGCATCCGGGACATGTCCTACGGCAGACTGCGCCGGTTCATGCTCTGCCGGGCCGTGGCACCGGCACCGGAGCTGCTGGTGCTGGACGAGCCCTGCTCGGGCCTTGATCCCGCCGCACGCGACCACTTCCTGCACACCCTCAGGGGGCTTGCCGCCTCGGGCATGCAACTCATCTATGTCACCCACTATGCGGAAGAGCTTATCCCGGAGATCAGCCACCTGCTCACGCTGGAACAGGGCCGCGTTACCTTCTGCGGCCCGCGGGAGAACGGATGACGGTTTCCTTCCTGCAACGACATGTCCCCTTCCGGGGCCTGATTCAGGTGGCAGGCATCCATGACATGGCCGAAGCGGTCATGCTGGCGGAGTGCGGATTTCACAGCCTGGGATTTCCCCTGCGCCTGCCCGTGAACAGGGAGGACTGCACCGAGGAGGAGGCAGCAAAAATGGCCGTCCGGCTTGGGCCGCGTATTGCCCCAGTCTGCATCTGCTACCTTGACCAGGCCGATGCCATCGACACCTTCTGTACCGCTCTGGGCATGGTACACGTACAGTTGCACGGCCCCGTTCCATCTGATGAACTGGAACGGCTGCGTCGGCTGCGCCCGGACCTCTACGTCATCAAGAGCCTTGTCATCAGGGATACTCCCGACGCTCTCCAGACGCTCAACCTTGAGGCGGCTGCCGCCGCCCCCCATGTGGACGCCTTCATTACTGACACGCACAATCCCGCCACAGGTGCCGATGGCGCCACGGGAATGACGCACGACTGGAGCATCTCGCGCAGTCTGGTTGCAAGCCTGCCCCGCCCTGTCATCCTTGCCGGAGGCCTGACTCCGGACAACGTTTCCGCCGCCATTCTCGCCGTGCAACCGGCCGGCGTGGATGTGCACAGCGGGATTGAGGCCCCCGACGGACGCAAGGATCGCAATCGTTCCCTGCGGTTTGTTCGTGAAGCAAATGAGGCCTTTACAAAAATTTCCGCAATTTGCTCGTGAAATTTTGCAACAACGCTTGTGCTCATCCGGCTTTTCCAGTAGAGGTACTTCCGTGGGCTTGAGAATTTTTTAACAAGTAGGCACACAGTCAGGAGACTTGGTTATGGATTTCGTACTATTTTTTGTAGGACTCGCCACAGTTCTCTGTGCGCTGTACTACATCAAAAAGACCAGTTAGCTTCGCGGCCTCAATTTTCCGGCACTTGTGCCGAAGAATTGGGCAGACCGGTCCCCCCGGTCTCAAGGACATGTGCTCGGGCAAGCCATGTCCTTTTTCTTTTGTCGCCTGTCCGACAGACCGTACGTTCGGCCCCGGTGTACACCGAGCCGAACGGCCAGAGGCCAGCCTCCTTTCCGTCACCCTGCCCCTGCCACAACCATCCACCTGCGCGAACCAGGACTATCAATGCCAGTCAAACAGCTCCCGCCACGCTCCCGACTCAGGTGGCCGGGCCCGGTCACGATGCGCCGGACCATTCAGGGCGCCTTTGCCCTTTTCTGCCTGTACGCCGGCCTCCATTTCGCCCAATATGTCGCCTGGATAACCGGACGCACCGACGCCTTCGTCCCCAAGCCCCCTTCAGTGGAAGGCTTTCTGCCCATCAGCGCCCTCATGGCCGCCAAGCGGTTCGTCCTGACCGGGCTATGGGACGCCATCCATCCCGCAGGACTGACCCTGTTTCTGGCCTTTCTGGGCATGGCCCTGCTCTTCCGCAAGGGGTTCTGCGGCTACATCTGTCCTGTCGGTTTTGCTTCCTCCTGTGTGGAAAGGCTGGGCAGACGCCTGCAGTGGAGCCGGGAAATATCCCCCCGCACCGCCGCACTGCTGGCTGCCCCCAAGTATATCATTCTGGCGGGGTTCGTCTGGTTCATCTGCATATCCATGCCGCTATCCGGAATCGAGCAATTTCTCGCGGCTCCCTATAATCTGGTGGCCGATGCCAAGATGCTCCACTTCTTCATGGCCCCTTCCGTGACGACCCTGACCGTTCTTGCGGCCCTTGTTGTCCTCTCCCTTTTCATCCGCAACGCTTGGTGCCGCTTCCTCTGCCCCTATGGAGCCCTGCTCGGCATTATCGCCCTGCTCAGTCCCACGGCCATCCACAGATCAGAGGAACCCTGCTGCCGTTGCGGTCTGTGCCGGGCCGCCTGTCCCTCCGGCATTGCCGTTGACTGCAAGGAGCGGGTGAACTCTCCCGAATGCATGGGGTGCACGGCCTGCATAGCCGCCTGCCCTGTGGAAGGCTGCCTTGAGGTTCGCAGCGCCGGACGCCGCATTCCTGTCTGGAGCATCGCCGCAGGCACCGTGCTGACCCTTCTGGCTGCCTATGCATGGGCCGTAGCCTCGGGACACTGGCAGGCAGACCTCCCCCTCGACATGCTGAAGCGCGTGCACAGGATGCTTCTCTAACCACGCCCCATTGAATGCAAAATGGCCCGTCATCCTCGCAATGAAGGGCGATGACGGGCCATGACATATTCGGTTCGCAGGCCTAGCTGTTCTGCTTGATCCAGGCTTCCAGGCTGTCACGGATCATCTGCCGCATGGTGGGATGTTGCCCGCGACGCATGCCGGCGTCAGGCTTTCCTGCCGGCTTTTCGCCGGGGCGGCCATCGGGAGCGCCCTCCGGGCGTTCTTCGCGCTCCGGTGCCGACGAAGCCATCAAAGCCTCCCTGCGGGCTTCCTTGACCTTGCGCACATGGTCAATGCGGGCACGCTGAGCCTCGGTGAGAATGCCGCGCAGTTCAGACATGAAAATGGCCATTCTGACGATCCGCTCTTCATGCTTGGCGCTTTGCGTACGAGCCAGCGTTCGTACGGTATCCACATCCCCCAGCATGCTGGCTTCATGCATGGCCTGCATGGCCTCGTCATGCGCACCAGCCATACCGGGCATGCCCGGACCGCTCTCGTCGCCCATGGTATCCAGCACCGAGATCTCCTTCTTGAACAGGACAACAAGACGCGCCTTCTGGTCCGCCGAGAGCTCTATCCAGTCCAGCATGTCCAACGGCGTAACAGGACACATCCCCATACGCATGGGCTCCATGGGCGGCCTGCCCCCCCTTCCGCCGGGACCCGGCTGAGCAAGGGCACTACTGCAACCAAGGGCCAGGATCGCAACAACAATGGCTATCTTCTTTATCATGACCAATCTCCTGATGATACTTTGAAATGCAGGTCCAGCATGCATGCAACAGACACAGCACGCCGCCATGCATACAGTAAGACGACAGAAAATTGAGCACGGGTTACATTAAGAAGTGTAGCCCCGCAGGGGAGATTGCGGGGCTACATTTTGCATGGCTTAGGCATTGCAGGCAGAAGGGGGGAGGAGGATGTCATTGTACAAGACATGACACGGCAAAGCTGAAACGCCGCCACCAATACCTGTAATACGCTGATTTCCGCCATTTGGTTACATGAAGAAATGCAAAACCCGCCACATGGCGGGTTTTGCATTTCTACTGACGGGGAGGAGGCATGTCGAAGGGAGGCGGCGGAGGTCCATCCCCCCGATCGCGACGTCGTTGCTCCAGACGGGCATGGAACTCCTGCAGCAGCAGCTTCTGCTCGGGGGTCAGGTACACACGGATGCGATCCTCCGCAGCGTCAAAGATG
>QKEJ01000041.1 GCA_003252375.1 Halodesulfovibrio sp. | reverse complement strand
TGGGACCGCGACATCACCGAATACCGCAAGCGCCACCAGCGCTAGTCAAGAGAGGAGTACTGAAAAATGGCATTCATCTCTTCCGGATACAATCCCGCGAAACCCATGGAAGGCCGTATTACTGACATCGGCCCCCGTGATTACCATGACTTCCTGCCGCCCGTTATTGCCAAGAACAAGGGCAAGTGGGCATACCACGAAATCCTCGAGCCCGGCGTGCTGGTGCACGTGGCAGAATCCGGCGACAAGGTCTTCACCGTCCGCGTTGGTGCCGCTCGTCTGATGTCCGTGACCCACATCCGCGAAATCTGCGAAATCGCAGACAAGCACTGCGGCGGCCACCTGCGTTTCACCACGCGTAACAACGTGGAATTCATGGTGGACGACGAATCCAAGCTGGCCGGCCTGAAGGCCGACCTTACCTCCCGCAAGTTCGCCGGTGGTTCCTACAAGTTCCCCATCGGTGGTACCGGCGCTGGTATCAACAACATCGTCCATACCCAGGGTTGGGTTCACTGCCACACCCCCGCAACCGACGCCTCCGGCCCGGTTAAGGCCATCATGGACACCGTGTTCGAAGACTTCCAGAGCATGCGTATGCCCGCCCCCGTGCGTATCGCACTTGCCTGCTGTCTGAACATGTGTGGTGCTGTGCACTGCTCCGACATCGGCGTGGTGGGCATCCACCGCAAGCCTCCGATGATCGACCACGAATGGACCGACCAGCTTTGCGAAATTCCGCTGGCTGTTGCTTCCTGTCCCACCGCAGCTGTTCGTCCCACCAAGGTCGAGCTCGGCGACAAGAAGATGAACTCCATCGCCATCAAGAACGATCGCTGCATGTACTGCGGTAACTGCTACACCATGTGTCCCGCTCTCCCCATCTCCGATGGTGAAGGCGACGGCGTTATCATCATGGTCGGCGGCAAGGTTTCCAACCGCATCAGCCAGCCCATGTTCTCCAAGGTTGTGGTTGCGTACATCCCCAACGAAACGCCTCGCTGGCCTTCTCTGACCGAGAAGATCAAGCACATCATCGAAGTGTACGCCGCCAACGCACGGAAGTACGAACGTCTGGGCGAATGGGCGAACCGCATTGGTTGGGAAAAGTTCTTCGAACTGACCGGCCTTGAGTTCACCCACCACCTGATCGACGACTTCCGCGATCCTGCTTACTACACCTGGCGTCAGTCGACCCAGTTCAAGTTCTAAGCAGAACCTGAGCAATAATTGTCGGGCGGGGATTTTCCCCGCCCGCTAAAAGCTAAAGGGGCTTCCCATGGAAGACGCAAAGAAAATAATCGTTGAATTCATTGAATCCAAAGCCAAGCAGAAGTCCAAGTTCTACTTCAACGACTTCCTGCCCTTGTTCCCTGACATGAAGGCTCGCGAAGTGAAGAAGATCATGTCCGAGCTGGTCAAGCAGGAAGTCATGGAATACTGGTCCTCCGGGTCCACGACCATGTACGGCCTCAAGGGCGCTGGCAAGCAGGCTGCTGCCGAGCACGAAGATTAGTCTTCGCAGCCGCGACTCTTTTTGAAGAAAAGCGTATGGACCTGCGTCCATACGCTCTTTCTCTTTATGACACCCCGAATGCCCTCCCGGATCACCATGCACCGACCACGCATCATCATCGCCGGCCTGAACGGCGGCACCGGCAAGACCATCACCAGCCTCGGCACCACCCGCGCCTGGGTCCGAGCGGGCCGCGCCATCAAACCGTTCAAGAAAGGGCCGGACTACATTGATGCCAAGTGGCTGGGGCTGGCCGCGCACTGCCCTGCCACCAACCTTGACCCCTACCTGCTCCGCGAACCGGTGCTCAAGGCCCTGTTCCGCACAAGTCTCGGTGCGTGTGACGGCGCTCTCATCGAAGGCAACCGGGGGCTCTTCGACGGCAAGGACCTCACCGGTTCATGCTCCACGGCCGAACTGGCCCGCATTCTCGACACGCCCGTCATCCTGGCCATGGACTGCACCAAGATGACCCGCACGGCGGCGGCCATCGTCTCCGGGATCATCCACTTCGAGGAAGGCGTCCGGGTGGCCGGGGTCATCCTCAACCGCACGGCCAACGACCGCCATCGGAGCATCCTGCGCCAGACCATTGAACACTACACCGGAGTCCCGGTGCTGGGCGCCCTGCCCAAGATGCGGCAGAACCCCATTCCGGAGCGCCATATGGGGCTCATCTCCGATCAGGAATACGATCCCGAGAACGACCCGCTGGACACGGTTGCGGACCTCATCAGTGACAACTGCGACGTGGATGCGTTGTGGAATGTTGCCTGCTCCGCTCCCGCAGTGCCCGAAGCCCCCGATGTGTGGAGCCTGATGCCTGCGCCGGAAACTGCAGACTCACCGGTGCGCATAGGCTATGTGCGGGACGCAGCCCTGTGGTTCTACTACGAGGAAAACCTGCAGGCCCTGCGCCATGCCGGGGCCGAACTGATAGAGCTCTCCCTGCTTTCCCCGGAACCGTGGCCGGAGCTGGACGCCCTCTATCTGGGCGGCGGCTTTCCCGAGACGCTGGCCGGACGCATTGCCGACAACACGTCCCTGCGCACCCACATCCGTGAACTGGCCGAATCCGGCCTGCCCATCTACGCCGAATGCGGCGGCTTCATGGTCCTGTCGCGCAGCCTTGTCTACCAAGGTGCGGAGTATCCCATGACCGGCGTCTTCCCTGTCTCCACCCATCTCTGCGAGCGCCCTCAGGGGCTCGGCTACATCGATGCAACGGTAACGGAGGAAAACCCCTATCACCCCGCAGGCTCAGTGATCAGAGGGCACGAATTCCATTATTCTAAGTGCGTGGTGGACGCCGGAGCGCAGCCGGCATTCGGACTGCAGATGGCAAGAGGCGAAGGCATGGGTGCGGACAGGGACGGCCTTGTCTACAAGAACGTCTTTGCCTCCTACACCCACCTCTTCGCGCTGGGAGAGCCGCACTGGGCCGTCAATCTGGTGCAGGCCGCACGCCGCCGCAGGCAATCCCGCGCCTAGCACGCCCGATTCAGCAGCCCCGATCGTCAGCCCCGGTTCGTCAGATAGACCCCGGAAACAACCAGTACGCCTCCCAGCAGCAGGGAGGAGGAAACGGGTTCGCCCAGCAGCAGCCAGCCGCTGAGGATGGCCGTAACCGGCACGAAGTTAATGAACACTCCGGCCTTGGATGCGCCTATGGCCTTCACGCCCTCATAAAACCAGGTGAATCCCACCACAGTTCCCAACACGCCCAGATAGGCGAAGGCCAGCCAGGTCTGCGGCGGATACCCCGCCACCTGCGAAAGCATGCCCTCGGCCACGGCAAAGGGCAACAGCATCAGGGTGCCGGTAAGGCAGGAATAGGTGACGGCGGCCAGCGGCGTAAGGCTGTGCATCATGCGCTTGCCCAGCAGCGAGTAGGCCACCCAACTGGCCACGCAGCCGAAGATGAAAAGATCGCCCCAGCTTATGGCGTGGGTAAAGAGTGAGGGGATGTCCCCCCGCGAGATGGCGGTTATGGCGCCGGAAACGGAAAGGGTGATGCCTGCAAGCTTCAGGCGTGAGAGCCCTTCCTTGAAGAACAGCGCCGCAAAAAGGGCGATGCACACCGGATTCATGGCCACGATCACGGCGGCGCGCCCGGCGGGCACGGTCTGCAGGCCGGTAAAGAAACAGGCGTTGTAGGCAAAGATGCCGGTGGCGCCAAGAAGGCTCACCCCTATCCACCCCTTCGGCGTCAGGGAAGGAAGCCCCCCCTGCTTGCGACGCACCAGCCACACGAGACAGGCCGAGGCCATGGCGAAGCGCCAGAAACTGGCGGCAAAGGGCTGGGCATGTCCGGCCAGCAGGCGTCCGGCCACAAAGGTGCCGCCCCAGATGAAGGCCGTCAGCAAAAGGCGGAGATAGACAATCATCGCCGCAGCCCCGCCCGCAGGTCCACGCTCTTGCCTAGGGTGGCAAGGTCATTGCGCACCAGCCACAGGGCCAGAGAGGCGCAGTCGCTGGCAATGGCGAGACAGACCCCCTCCTTTACCCCGCCGTTGCGGAACCGATCCTGCCCTTCCTCGGTGTTGAGATCGCATCCCGTAAGCGCATGGCAGTTGGTGCTGCCCCAGGCGTCCTGCACCGCGTTCTGCAATGCCGCCACGCGGACATAGGCCTCCTGCACCGGCTCCTCGCCCACATCCCGCCCATGGACCATGGAAATGGCCATGATGCCTCCGGCCACTGCGCCGCACAGGCCGCCCATGCGGGAAAGGCCGGCGCAGAAGCCCGTGGCGATGCGCGGGATGAGTTCGCTCGTCACCCCTTCGGCCTCGGCGACCGCGCGCAGCACGCTCTCTGCGCAATAGAGCGATGAAAAGTGCTCCCGGGCGGCATCGCCGCAGGCGGCTATCGCACTGTCATTTCTTATACTTTTTATTAGACTTGACATATGGGCCCGTATACGGAATTTTCCCGGACCAGTCGAGGGGATTTGAGGGCTGAACAGTTCATCTGCAACGGCCATATTTCCTGCTCGATTCCGCGTCCGTACCGCCTGTGTGGAGGCGATGCGGCAAACCGGACGGAAACCAGCGCCATGCTTCCGGCTCCTTTCCGCCCCGGTACGCAAGAGGACCAACTGGCCCGCGTTACGGCTTGCGGCACAGCAACCGTGACGCCACTGTGCAAACCGGCAGTGCTTCGCTCCCGCGCGAAGCTGGCTGCCGCATGCTTCGCCGCCTGCGCGGCAGTATCAATCCATGATCAACATAGCCGGGACCTTCCATGTGCAGATCGGGGCTTTCCATTGCCCCAACGAAGCACAGCAACTGGCCTCCTCTCTGGTGCAGCAGGGCTACACCAAGAGCAATCCCACGCCCATTCAGCGCAACGGCCGCTCCCTGTGGACCGTACGCGTGGGCAGCTACCCCAACATCCGCCAGGCCCGCTCCGTGCATTCCTCCCTGGTGGATCAGCACCCAGAGGTGAAGATCAAGGCTGTCCTCAAGTAAGCAGAACGCCCGCGTATCCGAAGATGCGCGGGCGTCTTAATATTCGATACAGCCGGCTGAAGCGCTACTCCTCCTTCAGCTCCCGGCGCATGAGCTCCTGCCAGGCCGCATGGGGATCCTTGCCGTCATACATGATGGCGTGCATGGCGTTGGTAATGGGCAGCTCGACCTTGAGACGGCATCCCAGAGCGTGTACCGCCTGCGTGGTCTTCACCCCTTCGGCCACCTGATGCATCTCGTCCAGAATCTGCTGCAACGGCACCCCCTGTCCAAGCCTCAATCCCACCCGACGGTTACGGGAGGAATCGCCCGTGCAGGTCAGCACCAGATCGCCCATGCCGGACAGTCCCATGAAGGTGGCGGCACGAGCCCCAAGCGCCTCGCCCAGACGCGACATCTCCGCAAGGCCGCGGGTAATGAGCGCGGCGCGGGCGTTGTCGCCGAAGCCGAGCCCGTCGGACATGCCCGCCGCAATGGCAATGACGTTCTTGAAGGCACCCCCCAGCTGCACGCCCGTGACATCCGTACACGAATAGGCCCTGAAGCTCTGCGTGGAAAAAAGTTCACGCAGTTCCCGCCCCAGCTCGGCATCGGCGCACCCCATAACGATGGCCGTGGGCAGGCCGCGCACCACGTCTGCGGCAAACGAAGGGCCGGAAAGCATGGCGAAGCGCGGGGCAATATCCCCCAGCTCCTCATCCACCATTTCCGAGACCCGCTTGCCGGAGTCCACCTCTATCCCCTTGTTGGAACAGACCACGACGGCACCGCCCGGCAGCAACGGCTTCATGTCCCGCAGCACGGCACGGAAGAACTGACAGGGCACGGAAAAGAGAAAGCAGTCCGCATCCCGTGCGGCCTCGGCCTTGTCCACGGTGGGACGGATGTTCTCGTGCAGGCGCACCCCGGGCAGATACGCGGAGTTCATGCGGGTGCGGTCAATGGCGTCCGCCACATGCTGCTGACGGACCAGCAGCGAAATATCATATCCCTTTCCGGCAAGCATCTGGGCCAGGGCCGTTCCCCAGCTCCCGCCACCGATCACGGCTATCTTCATTCGGTATCCTTCATGATTCCCGTTAATCCCATTCTACGACACGCCGGACTCCTGCGCCCGGGCCTGTCCACACAGGGGGATACCCTGTCACGCCGGTGCTGGCAACATCCGCACGCGACAGGGCGTGCGCACTGACGTGCATGCACCAACTGGCAGTTGCATCCCGTGCCGCGAACAGGTATCAACTCCCTTTGAAACACGCGGGCCAACGGCGGGGTAACGCCCCGGGCCAGCACCACCAGACGTTCCCACAGAGCGTTCCGCAACACGACAAGGACACGCCATGGTCAAGACCGAATTTTCCGACATCGAACGACAGATCCTGCATATCGTCCAGGCCGACCTTCCGGACAGCCTGACCCCCTATGCCGACATCGCCCGTCAGGTAGGCACCGACGAGGACACCGTCCTGAATCTCATCCGTCAGATGAAGGACGAAGGCACCATCCGGCGCTTCGGGGTCAGCCTCAAGCACCAGAAGGCGGGCTACAGCCACAACGCCATGGTCGCCTGGATCATCGACGAGGACCGCATAGACGCAGCCGGCGAGCATGCCGCCACGCACCCGCTCATTTCCCACTGCTACTACCGCCCCACGTCCCATCCGGAATGGCCCTACACGCTGTTCACCATGATCCACGGACGCCATGAAAACGAATACCTTGAAGTGATCGAACAACTCCGCAAGGAGACCGAGCTTACGGAATACGCCGTGCTCACCTCCCTGAAGGAGCTGAAGAAAATATCCATGACCTATTTCTAGGTCCGCAACCGTTTCCAGCAGCAGAAGGACTATCATCATGGCAGCAGATTCCAGCACCCTGTACGCCCGCGCCAAGGAAGTGATCCCCGGCGGCGTGAACAGCCCCATCCGCGCCTGTCTGAGCGTGGAGAGCGAACCGCTCTTCATGGCCAGCGCCAAGGGCTCCACCATTACCAGCGTGGAAGGCGACACCTATATCGATTTTGTCCAGTCCTGGGGCCCCATGCTGCTCGGCCACGCGCATCCGGCCGTGACCGAGGCCGCCCAGAAGGCCTGCGCCGCAGGAGCCAGCTTCGGCGCTCCCTGCCCTGCCGAACTGGAGCTGGCGGAACTGGTCATCGACGCCCTGCCCAGCATGGACATGGTACGCATGGTCAACTCCGGCACCGAGGCCACCATGACCGCCCTGCGCCTTGCCCGCGGCTATACCAAGCGTGACAAGGTCATCAAGTTCGAAGGCTGCTACCATGGTCATGCCGATGCCTTCCTCGCCGCCGCAGGGTCCGGCTACGCAGACCTGTGCATTCCCGGCACGCCCGGCGTCCCCGCCGACACGGTAAAGGACACCCTGCTCGCCCCCTACAACAATCTGGACCGCGTCAAGGCGCTTTTCGAGCTGCACCCCGAGGACATTGCCGCCATCATCGTGGAACCCACGGCCGGCAACATGGGCCTTGTTCCTCCGGCGGAGGGCTTCCTGGAAGGTCTGCGCACCCTGTGCGACCAGTACGGCGCCCTGCTCATCTTCGATGAAGTCATTACCGGCTTCCGCCTGTCCTATGGCGGCGCGCAGTCCCGGTTCAACATCACCCCGGACCTGACCACCCTCGGCAAGATCATCGGCGGAGGCTTCCCTGTGGGAGCATACGCCGGCAAGCGCGAATACATGCAGCACATCGCGCCCTGCGGCACCGTCTTCCAGGCAGGCACCCTTTCCGGCAACCCCGTGGCCATGGCAACGGGCATCGCCACCCTGAACATTCTGAAGAACGCCGACTACGCCGCTCTTGAACAGCGCACCGCCGCCTTTGCCACCGAACTGCTCGGCATCCTCAAGGGCAAGGGGGTACCGGTTACCCTGAACACGATGGCGTCCATGTTTACCATCTTCTTCACCGAAACACCGGTAACGGACTTTGCCACTGCCAAGACCGCAAACCCGAAGCTGTACACCGCATTCTACAAGCAGATGCGTGCGCAGGGCATCTACCTCGCCTCCCTGGGCTTCGAAGCCGCCATGGTTTCCTTTGCCCACACGGACGAGGATTTCGCCCGCGCTCTGGACGCCGCCCGCAAGGTGCAGTTCTAATCCCCGAACACATGACGCGCCCCCGCTGCTCCCCCACCAGAGGGGGGGCAGCGGAGGCCGGTTTTTCCATGCTCGCAACCACCGCCATATACGCCGTCACCCCGCAGGGGGCAGACCTGGCCCGACGACTGGCCGCCGAATACGCCGGTCTGGTCTGCGTGCCCGAACGGCTGGCCCGCAAGGGCGAACACGGTTTCGCCACCCTGCGCGAATGCGTGGCGGAAGGCTACGCCCGGTTCTCGCGCCATATCTTCGTGGCGGCCACGGGCATTGTGGTGCGCTGCATAGCCCCCCACCTGCGGGCCAAGAGCACGGATCCTGCTGTGGTTGTGCTGGACCAGAAGGGACGGTTCGCCATCAGCCTCGTATCCGGCCATCTGGGCGGCGCCAATGCGCTTGCCGAAGACGTGGCGCGCATCACCGGCGGCACAGCGGTCATAACAACGGCCACGGATACGGAGGCCCTGCCCTCGCTGGACATGGTGGCCATGGAATCCGGCTGCGCCATCCACAACCTGGATGCCGTCAAGCATGTGAATGGCGCCCTGCTGGCCCAGACCCCGGTCTGCGTGTTCGACCCCGACAACCGGCTCGGCCTGCGTCAGTCTCCTGCCGCTCATCTGTTCCGGTTCGCTGAGAGTACGGAAGAGGCGCTTGCCGGAGGTCCGGCCGTAATCGTGACCTGGCGGGATCCCATGTGCCTGGGCCCCGGAGAGCAGACCCTCATTCTGCATCCCAGAATCCTGCATCTGGGCATCGGATGCCGGAAGGGACGATCTGCAGACGCCATTGAACAGTTTGTTCGCAGCGAGCTGGCCACCCGCATGATCGCGCTGGAAAGCCTGGCCGGCATCGCCAGCGTGGACGCCAAGGCTTCGGAAAAGGGTCTGCTGGAAGCGGCGGACCGGCTCGGCCTGCCCCTGCAGTTCTACCCTTCGGACGCCCTTAAGGGCATCAAGGTTCCCAACCCTTCCGACAAGCCGGAAAAGGCGGTGGGAACCCGAAGCGTGGCCGAAGCGGCAGCCATCGTGGCGGCGACCACGCCGCAGGGCTTGGGACACCTCATTCAGGAAAAAATCAAGGACAGCGGCACGACGCTGGCTGTCGCCATGGAGAGAGCATGACCGGTTGGTTGAAGGTTGTGGGCCTCGGGCCCGGAGACGCAGCGCTGCAGACGCCCCAAGCCACGGAGGCTCTGCGACAGGCCGACGTCATCGTTGGCTACACCCTCTATGTGGCGCTGGTTCCCGAAGAACTGAAAGCGGGCAAGACCATCGTCTCCACAGGCATGATGGGGGAAATGGCCCGCTGCGAGGCAGCCCTGGACCACGCACTGCAGGGGCGCAACACGGCGGTGGTGTGTTCGGGCGATCCGGGCATCTACGCCATGGCGGGCCTCATCTTCGAACTGGTCGCCGAGCAAGGCGGCAACGCTACCGAGCTTGATCTGGAGATCATTGCAGGCATACCTGCGCTGTCTGCGGCCGCAGCATTGCTGGGGGCGCCCCTGATGCACGACTTCGCCTGCATCAGCCTCTCGGACCTGCTCACACCGTGGGAGGTCATCGAGCGCCGCCTCGAAGCGGCAGGCTCTGCGGACTTTGTCATTGTGCTCTACAATCCCAAATCCAAGAAGCGGGACTGGCAGCTGCCCCGCGCACTGGAAATCGTCGCCTCGCACAGGGACAAAGCCACCCCCGTCGGCATCGTACAGCAGGCCAACCGCGAGGCGCAGGCCGTGATCACCACCACCATCGGGGCATTCAATCCCGACGATGTCGACATGCTGTCCATCGTTATCATTGGTAACGCCTCCACGCGGATGATAGGAAGCCGTATGGTCACGCCCCGCGGCTACATGGCCAAGTATCGCACATCCTGACCATGCGGACGCTCCGGTGCCGCATGGCAACCCGAGGAGGTCCGCATGCATCTGTCTTACTCAGCCCTCAGCACACGGTACATTCCGGCAGTCGTTCTGCTGGCGCTTGTGCTATGCGCATCGCTCGTTCTGGCCGCTCCCAAGCCGCCGGAAGGGCCCATTGCCATCAAGCCTCCGGCCGGTGCCGTGCTCAAGAAAAGTGTTGTCCAGTTCCCTCACGCCAAGCATGGCGAACTGGACTGCACGGTCTGCCACCACACGCTCGCCTCCCAGCCGAAAACCTACACCTGCTCCGCCCCTGCCTGCCACGACCTTGCCAACCCGACGGACAAGACGGCCAAAAAATCCATGGCCTATTTCCGCAACGCCTACCACGCGCCCGCAGCCACCAGTTGCAACGGCTGCCACAAGGCTCGCAAGACAGAGGGAAAGAAGGCCGGCCCCACCGATTGCAAGGGGTGCCACCCCTGACCCAATATGGATTGTGCACTCACTCAAAACCCCATTGAGTGAGCAGAGAATTACAATAAAAATCGTGTGATAGAGTCATGTCAAAACGGTCGCAGCCTTGACATGGCAGTCCCGCTACTATATCCCTGAGTGAAATTCATAACATGCCTTGTGAAGGAGGTTTACTCATGAGGAAGCAGTTGTTCATCGCGCTGGTTGCCGTATTCGCGCTGGCCTTTGCACTGCCGCTTGTTGCTGCCGACGCTCCCGCCGATGGCCTCAAGATGCAGTCCACCAAGAAGCCCGTGGTCTTCAACCACTCCACCCACAAAACTGCCAAGTGTGTGGACTGTCACCATCTCGTCGACGGCAAGGAAAACTTCCAGAAGTGTGGTACTGCTGGCTGTCACTCCACCGACGCTGCTGACAAGAAGAAGGCCGATTCCTACTACAACGTCATCCACAGCAAGAAGGCAAAGATGTCTACTTGTATCTCTTGCCATGCCGAAGCCGCTGGCGGCGACAAGGCCAAGAAGAAGGAACTGACCGGCTGCAAGGGCTCCAAGTGCCATCCTTAACAGCCAAGAATTATTGAGTTGAATGAGGCCGTCCGCAAGGGCGGCCTCTTGCTTTATCAGCAGATGTATGGTTATTCTAAGTCTGATAGAATGGTAGAGCTCCCTACAGAGTCGGTGCGTCGCCCAGCGGCACACACTGCAGAAATGGTCGGCGTGACAGTATTCCCGCCGTCAGGAACGTAACTGCTAGCCCAAGGTACGCCATGTCACCGAAAGATACGCATGATTTCGATGCAGAAGACGACATCATTGAATTGACGGACATCGTTGAGCAGGGATCACCGCCGGCCATGCAGGATGCTGCAGATGACCTTTTTGATGCGGGCGGAGGCGAGATCGACTTCGAAAAGGAACTCGAAGACCTCTTTGCCGACGGCGGCGATGATACTCCCGCCGCAGCCGCTTCCTCCGATGCCGGACTGGACTTCGAATCCGACCTGGACGACCTGCTCGGCGGACTGGATGAAGAAACCGGCAGCGGAACCGAACCCGCGCCCGAAGCATCCGCAGCATCCGCTGATGACGACTTCTCCGCCGAACTCGACGACCTGCTCGGGGGCCTCGATTCCCCGGAAGACGGAGCCGCACCGGCCAAAGCCGAATCGACCGACGATCTGGCCGCAGACCTTGACGATCTGCTTGGCGGGCTCGACGATGACGCCCCCGCACCAGCCGCCGCTTCCGAAGCCGATGACGATCTGACCTCGGACCTCGACGCCCTGCTCGACAGCGTTGATGCTCCTGAACCGGCAGCGGCCCCCGCAGCCGCAAGCTCCGACGACAGCGACGACGCCGATATCGATTTTTCCGAGCTTGATGCCCTGATTGAGGACATGGAAGTGCCCAAGTCCGGGGCAGCGGCTCCCGAACCTCAGGAAGACGACGGGCTGCCCGACCTTTCCGACCTCGACGCCCTGCTGGAGGAAGCCGCCGCCGGCGATGCTGTCCTCAGCCCGCCTTCCGACGCCCCCGACGCGCCTGGCGAAGCAGCAGAGGATACGGACATGGACGACATTGACGCCCTGCTGGACAGTCTGGACGAAGTGCCCGCCCCTGCTGCAGCGCCCGAAGCCGCACCTGCGGCGGCCGCCCCCCTTGAATTTGATCCCAACGAATCCCTTGATGCCCCCGACATGGGAGAGCTGGACGCCCTGCTCGACGACATCGGCGCTCCCGCAACAGCCGGGCCCGCAGAAGAAACGGACGATATTCCCGATCTGGACGACATTCTCGGTACGGCCGACGATGCCGCCCCCACCCCTGACAGTGCCGAACTGGATGATCTGGACGCCCTGCTGGACATGGGGGAAACCGCTCCGGCAGCCGAGGCCGATTTCGACAGCCTCACCGGGAGCGACGGGGACACCTCGGAAGTGCCCCTTGATGCCGAAGCGGAGGCCGACATAGACGCCATGCTGCATGATCTGGAAGAGAGCGGCGAGGACGAGGACGACACCGTCATGAGCGACGCCGGCGACCTGGACGATGTCCTTGAGGACGCCGAGGAGCACATCACGGCGGAAACGGCCGACCTGGCAGCCCTGATGCGTCGCATAGACGCCATCGAGAAGCGCCTCAGCCCCTCCGAGGAGCACATTGAGGACATCGTGGCCCGCAAGATCGCGGAATCCGCCGCAGAGGACGAGGCCTGCATCGCCAACGACGAGCGCTCCGCCCTGCTGCTGGCCATTGACGATGCCCTTGCTCCGGAGGGATCGGCCATGAAGCGCATCGAAGAGTGCATTGACCGGCGCATAGACGAACGTCTCGCCCAGCTCGAGAAGTCCGCCTTCACGCACAAGGACTGGAACGTCCAGAGCCGCGAACTGAAGGAAGAACTGCGATCCGGGCTGGACAAGGCCGCCGCTCAGGCTGCCGCAGACATCATCCGGGAAGAGCTCTCCGCCCTGCTTGGCGAAGAATAGACGAACGCAACGCACAAAGGCCGCCCCCAGGGCGGCCTTTTTTTTATTTGCGAACCAACCTGCGTCCGTAGGTCAGCGCACGTAATTGGGAATATTCAGGAAGACATCCCGTGTAAAGGAGACCATCTGATCCATGAGCCACGGAAAGGAAATCAGCAGCGCCAGAAAGATGGAGACGATCTTGGGAATAAAGGAAAGGGTCATTTCCTGAATCTGCGTGGCGGCCTGGATAACGGAGACGAAGACACCGACCGCAAGGCCCACACCCAGCATGGGCAGGGCGAGCATCAGGGCAAGTTCGATGGCCTGGCGTGCAAAACCGATAACGAATTCGGGGGTCATGGCATGGCTCCGTTTAAAGAAGGAAACTGTTTACAAGAGACCCGGTCAGCAGACTCCACCCGTCAACCATGACGAAGAGCAGCAGCTTGAAGGGGGCCGAAACCATCATCGGCGGCAGCATCATCATGCCCATGGCAAGCAGAATACTCGAAATGACCATATCCAGGACGAGGAAGGGGATGTAGATGAGGAAGCCGATGGTGAAGGCCGTTTTCAGCTCACTGATGATAAACCCGGCCGCCAGCATGAAGGTGGGGACCTCCTCCTTGTTCTGGGGGCGTTCCATCTTGGTGATCGTATAGAAAATGGAGAGGTCCTTCTCGCGGGTATGCTTGAACATGAATGTCCGCAGCGGGGCCTGCGCCGTATCGAGCATCTTGGTAAAGCCGATCTCCTCGTTCAGATACGGCTGTACTGCTTTCTGGTTTATCTCCGTCGCCACCGGCATCATGATGGCCACAGTCATAAAAATGGCAAGACTGGCCAGAACCTGGTTGGGGGGCAGTGACTGGACGCCAAGAGCCTGACGCACAAAGTGGAAGACAATGATGATACGGGTGAAGGATGTCACTGTCAGCATGATGGCCGGAGCCAGCGACAGGACGGTGAGCATGAAAAGGATCTCGAACAGGACGGAGACCTTTTCCGGTTCGGTTTCACCACCCGCCAGCTGCAGCGACAGGGTCGGCAAGGCCAGATCCTGCGCGGCATGCGCCAGCGCAGGGAGGATGCACAGCAGGAAGAGGCTAAGAGGGAGAATCCGTGTTGCCAGCCTCGTCCAGGACTGAACTGAAATCTGCTGACGTGTCTGAGGTGTGCGTGGCGTCATCATCCGCTTCCATCTCGGTTATAAGGTTGATCTGGTGGTCGGTGACCCCCAGCAACAACCTTTTATTCAAGAAGCGTACCACCACCAAAGTCTTTTTGGGCCCCAGATGAAACTGCCCTTCCACGGCAAGTCCCTGACGCCCCAGCTTGCCGCCCAGACCGCGCAGCTTGCCATACCGTTTCATGGCCCACAGCCCCATGTAGAGGGCTCCCAGAATCAGCAGCAGAATGCCGATGGCCTGAAAGTAGCTGCCCCATCCGGAAGACGGGCGCGCCGCTTCGGAGGAGGGAATGCCCAACGTTCCATGGCCGGCGGGCGCACCTTCCCGGGCAATGCCCGCGCCGCTCCCCGCAGGCGCCTGTGCGGCACCATGCGCTACGGCTGCGTCCGTGGCGTTGCCCGCAACAGCGCCGCGATAGGTGGCATTGGCCGAACCATCATCAGCCTGCACCGGAAGGGCAGGCAACGTCACCAGCAGCGCAAGGACAAGCGCAACCGGCACTGCAATACGGCGTATCTGTGCCCGCATGGCTGCCGTGCTCCTGTTACGCAAGCTGCTTGACCCGCTCGATGGGGCTGATGATATCGGTAAGACGCACACCGAACTTCTCGTTGATGACGACGGCTTCGCCGCGCGCCACCAGCTTGCCGTTCACGAAGATCTCCAGCGGCTCACCGGCCAGCTTGTTCAGCTCCACCACGGACCCCTGCCCCAGCTGGAGCAGTTCGTTGATGAGCAGGCGGGTACGTCCCAGCTCGGCGGAAACGTCGAGCGGAATATCGAGGATGAAGTCCAGCTCCCGCTTGCCACTGTCGGGACGGAAGCCCTTGGCCTCTTCCGTCAGGTCCTTGAAGGCCGCCTCCCGTGCTGCGGAAGCAAAAAACGCCTGTTCCTTTTCCTTCTTCATCTGGTCCTGCTCATCAGAGGCAAGTGCGGCAGCCCACTCGGCGGCCAGTTGTTCGTCGTCGGGTGTGCCCCCGCCTGCCGCAGGGGCAGCAGGAGCAGCTGGGGCTGCTGGCGCAGCCGCTGCGGCAGCTGCCGCTTCAAAGGGATCGGGATCGCCCTCTTCCTGATTTTCCAACGCCGCGGCCCACTGCGCCGCCAATTCGTCCTGATCGAGTTCGTCTGACATATGGCACCTTCCTTGGGGAAAGGTTCAGGTTGCAAAACTATTGGATAACCAGTTCCGTAAAGTACACGCGCACCACCTTGGACCCGCCAAGGATCTGGTTCAGCCGCGTCACCAGCTCGTTCTTCAGCAGAATCTTGCTCTCCAGCGGGGCAAGGTCCGCATAGGACTTGCTCGACAGCAGCAGGATGACAGCATCGCGGACCTTGGCCTGCGACCCTTCCAATTCCTGGGCTGCTTCGGGGTTGATGACCTCAACGTCAAGGGTCAGCTTTATGTACCGCCGCCCCAGCGGGTCGGCAAGGTTGACAAGGAAGGTCGGCAGCGTGACGACCTGTGCGTCCTTGGGGCTTGCCTCCGCCTGCTGGCCGTCCTGCATCTGCACCTGCTGCGGGTCCGCGTTGGGGTCTGCGGCAGGCTTATCGAGGAAGAACTTCCACGCCACAAAGCCACCGGCACCCAACAGGCCGAGAATCAGCAACAGGATGATGATCAGCTTGAGCTTTCCGCCCTTCTTTTTTTCCTTGTCGTCTTCAGCCACAGCTTCTCTCCTTTGCGTTTTCCCGTCTTGCCCGGAAATGTCCGGCGCTGTCCACCCCATGCCGGCGCTACATGTAGCGTCCCATCCACTGGGTGGTCTTGAGCAGAATCTCCACCCGCCGGTTCAACGCACGCCCGGCCTCGGTGGTATTGTCCGCCAGGGGTTTGTCCGGTCCGTATCCGCTTATGGAAAAACGGTTCGGCTCCAACCCGGAGGCGATGAAAAATTCCAGGACCGAGAGGGCACGTTTCCCGGACAACACGTAATTGTCCATGCCCGGCCCCGGCAACGAATCCGAATGGCCCGCGATATTGCAATCCGCCGACGAGTACTGCAGCATCAGCACCACCTGCTCCAGCAGCTTCTTGGCCGCCGGGCTCAGCTCGTAGCTTCCGGGGGTGAACAGCAGATCGTTGGTCAGCGCTATGGCCACGCCCTCGGGCTTTTCCAGTATCCGCAGGTTCCGGTCCAGCGTACTCACGTCAAGATCCGGCGGCAGCACCGCGTCCGGAAACAGCAGATCCTTCACTCGCTCGGGCTTGTCCAGTGCCGAAACCGGGTCTTCCAGCAGTTTCAGCAGAACCGAAATGCGCGAGGGCACCTTGCCCGCTCCCTGATAGGTCACCGAATCCGTCCGGCTCTCAAAGGGACTCATCTTGGCCAGCATCACCCGGTCCATGGAGGCCATGCTCAGCAGCAGTACGAAAAATGTCAGCAGCAGGGTCACCAGGTCCGAAAAGGTGATCAACCATGCCGGCGTACCACCGCCGCCGCCCGAATCCTTTTTCTTGCGGGCCATGGCTACTGCCCTGCCCCGGTTTCCTGGTCAGGCTGCGTGCCCACCCGGAAACGAAAATCCTTGTAGTTGAACGTCCCGGGACGCCTGTCCTTCTTCTGGCGCAACTGCTCGATCTTGTCGATCCATTCCTTGTTGCGCTTGTCGAGCACGATGTCCACGCGGCGGTTCATCCGCCTGCCCTCGGGCGTCTTCTCTGTCCAGCGCGGCCTGTTCGCGCCGAACCCCTCCACCGTCAGCCGCGAGGGAGGCACCCCGCGTCCGGTGAGATACCGATACAGCCCCATGACCCGCAGAAACGAAAGCTCCCACATGGGGGACACGAGATCCTTCTCTCCCAGGCCCACCTTGTAGTCCCTGCCCATTTCCTCTCGCTTGCCGGCGGTGTGACCGGCCAGCAGCAGCGGGTGCTCCACGCGCAGCAGCCAGGGCAGCATGCGATTCATGAGCCGGATACCCGAAATGCTGAGCTGGGCTGTCCCAGGTTCAAACAGCACCTCGTCGCTGATGGAGAGGACCTGCACGAACTGGTTTTCCTGGTAATTCAAATCGCCGCGCTGGTCGTCCCACAACAGGTCACGGAGCGGCTCCAGCGAATCCGTCTCCATGTCGTCCATGGCCCCCGGCTCGATCAGACGGGACTGGTTCCGGATCGACTTGGGGTTGAAGCTGCCCACTCCTTCGCCAAAGGCGCCGGAAATGGAATTCAGCACGGTCAGCTTGCGACGCTCGTCAATGACGGCCATGCTCACCAGCAACACGAAGAACGTGAGCATGAGGGTCATCATGTCCGAGAAGGTAATGAGCCATGCAGCCCCACCTTCCTCAGCTTTTTTCTTTTTGCGTCGCGCCATATGCCACTCCGCCGGCTACCCTTCCGTCTTCCGCTCCTTGGGCGGCTGGAAGCTCGAAAGCTTTTCCTGGATAATGCGGGGGTTTTCCCCCTTGGAGATGGCCAGTATGCCCTCCATCTGCATTTCCTTGATCAGGATTTCATCCTTGCTCCGCGTCTTCAGCTTGCCGGCCATGGGGTTGAACACAAGGTTGGCCAGTACCGCGCCGTAAAATGTGGTGATCAGTGCAACGGCCATGGCCGGGCCGATGGAACTGGGGTCGCTCATGGTCTGCAGCATCTGCACCAGACCGATAACCGTACCGATCATGCCCAGCGCCGGAGCATACTCGCCCAGCGCCTTCATGATCTCCTGCCCGTTCTCGTGGCGCCCCTCGATATTGGAGATTTCCGTCTCCATGATTTCCTGAATGGACTGCGGCTCAAGGCCGTCCACGGTCAGCTGCAACCCCTTGCGCAGGTAGGCGTCATCAATTTCCTTGATGATGGGCTCCAGCGAGAGGATGCCCTCGCGGCGCGCACGGTTGGCGTAGTCCATGAACTGCTCGATGATGGCGGTGGGGCTTTGCGGCTTGGCGAACAGGGTCTTCTTGGTCACCCCGATCAGGGCAAGCACACGGGCGAGGGGATAGTTCACCAGCAAGGCCCCGATGGTGCCACCAAGCACGATTGCCAGCGACGCACCGTCAATGAAGATGAACAGACTGCTGCCCGACATGATAGCGGCCACAACCAGCCCGAAGGAAAGGACGATGCCAAGTATGGTTGCCAAATCCATAACAGTCTCTCTTCTTCCCGCCCGATGCGTCAGGCGGTTCGTTCACCGAAAATATCCGTTCCCACTCGCACCAGCGTGGCGCCTTCCGCCACGGCCTGCTCGAAATCCTGCGACATGCCCATGGACAGATGCGGCAAAACCACGCCGAGGTGCTGTTCCAGCTGTTCCTTCAACTGCCGCAGATGCGCAAAAAACGGTCGTGCACGATCTCCGGTGCAATGCAACGGGGGCATGCACATGAGGCCCTGCAACCGCAGCAGCGGCAGCTGGCGGACGGCATCCGCAAGGGCATGAAGCTCCTCAATGGCCACACCGGATTTCTGCGCCTCGCGCCCGATGTTCACCTGGATGAGAATGTCTTGCACACTTGCGTCTGCCCCGGTTCCCGTAACCGGCAGCATTGCCATACGATTTTGCAGATTCTGTGCCAACTTAAGATTATCTACCCCGTGAATGAGCGAAAACCGTCCAACCACGTCCCGGGCCTTCTTGCTCTGCAGATGGCCGATGAAGTGCCATTCAATGTCCAGGGCATGCAGTGTTTCCTGCTTGGCCAGGGCCTCCTGCACGTAGCTCTCACCAAAGACCCGCTGCCCCATTCCTGCGACAACATCAATGGATTCAGCAGGATGAAGCTTAGAAACAGCCACAAGGGTCACGTCGTCCGCAGCCCTTCCGGCAACACGGGCGGCCGTGCGCACCCGTTCCGCCACTTCCTGGTAGCGTTCCTGCAAGGCCGCAGTCTCTTCCCTATTCATCATGATACGATACCAATCCATGTCCGGGGCATGTCTCTTTGTCGTCGGGACAATTTCCATGCAGTTGCTGACCGGACATACGATGTTTTGACGGTGCATGGCCCACCAGGGCCTTCAACGAAAAATGGCGGCCGGGGCCGCCATCGGTACGTGCATATTACGAGGACAGCCCCAGCATGCGCAGGAAGCCGATATCCTCGGTCCAGCCCTCGCGGATCTTCACCCACAGCTCCAGGTGCACCTTCTTGCCGGTCATCTCCTGCAGCTCCTTGCGGGCAGCGGTGCCGACACTCTTGAGCGTCAGGCCGCCCTTGCCGATAACCATGGCCTTGTGGGTCTTGCGGGCAACATAGATGATGGCGTTGATAATGATGCGGTCACCCGTGTCTTCCCACTTCTCGATTTCCACTGCGGTATAATACGGCAATTCCTGACGCAGGTCGAGGAAGAGCTTTTCGCGGATCACCTCTGCCGCCATGAAGCGCTGGGGCATGGTGGAAAGCTGATCCACCGGATACAGGGCCGGGCTCACGGGCAGCTTGGACTTGATGAAGTCCAGAATCTTGGTCAGTCCGTCCGCATTCTTGGCGGACACAGGGAACACCTCGGCATTGGGCCACAGCTTGCTGAGCCGCTCGAGGAAGGGCAGCATCTTGGACTTGTCGCGGAACATGTCGACCTTGTTCACGGCCACCACAACGGGACGCGTCTCGTTGAGGATGGCTTCGCTCAGGGGTTCCACGTCGTTCTCGAAAAACTCGGGCTTGCGGATGTACAGGTCCGCATCAAGCACGACCATGACAACGTCAGCACCGTTCATGGCCTGCCACGCCGTCTGCAGCAGCAGGCGGTTCATCTTGCCGCGCAGCTGGTGTATGCCGGGGGTGTCCATGAAGATGATCTGCGCATCGGGCCGGGAAAGGATACCGCTTATCTGGTGCCGGGTGGTCTGGGGCTTGGGGGTGACGATAGCCACCTTCTGCCCGAGAAAGGCGTTCAGCATGGTAGACTTGCCCGCATTGGGCGGTCCCATCATGGCTACCCAGCCACAGCGGTGTTCTGTATCACTCATCTATATATTCTCCTGATCGGGTCACGTCGGTATGAAATGCCTGCATCCGCCCCATGCTCCCGGACATGCGGGTCACATTCTGTAAGGGCAAGAGCGTCAGTCATTTGGGAACAGGCATCTTTCACATCACATACCGGAAAGTCAAGCTGGCCGCCATCATTATATCCCGGAGCCCGTACGAGGCACACAAAAAAGGCCGGAAGCGCACAGAACGCTCCCGGCCCATGTATCCGGAGGAGAAACTATCCCTGTTTGCTCACGTACTGGCTGTGCGTGGGCTTCACCCGCACGGCCTGCCGGTATCCCTGAAGACGCACGGAGTGCTTCTTCGTTTTCTGGAGCTCGCTCTTGAGCGAGGCATGGAGCTTCCGGGCCTCTTCGGTGAGCAGCCCCTGCAGATTCTGCAGCTTGAGCAGCTTGCCCCGCAGGGCATCCAGCTCCACGCCTTCACGCTTGTCCCACGCCATGGCTATGAGATTGCCGCGCCGAGAGGCATTCTCGTCCGCAGTATCCACATCCCCCATGGCAAGGGCCTGCAGCTCCTGTTCACCCAGAAACAGAGCCTGATCAAGCAGTGAAAGGCTGTCCGCCATACGTGCCTCCCTAGGCCTTGTTCACCTGGCGGATATCGTCCCGCAGCAGGTGGATGATGCCCTTCCAACGCTCGGTTGCGGGCAGAAATTCATATTCAAGCAGGTCCGCGAGAAGAATCCAGTCCTCATTCTCCATGACCTCGGTCATTTCGCCGAAGAGATCGGAAATTTCTTCCACTCCCTCGCTGAAGGCGGCGTGCTCCTTAAGCGTGAACTCGGTGCGCAGCACGCCGATCATGCCAAGGAAGTCACGGACAACCTGCAGCAGATCCTGATACAGTTCCAGCGCTTCGGTGTCGTCGGCCTGCCGGAACAGCTCGGCCACATGCTTGGCTCCGTCGCCCATGATCTGCACGACCTTGTACAGCTCACGGGTGATGTTCATGGCCATCTCGCCCACCGGGACGCTGCGGATTTCCAGCGAAGCGATTTCGCTGCTTTCGATATCCTCGGCCTGATGCGGATAGATCTCGGAAAACGGCTCATTGTTGAGCAGCACATCGGTGACCACACGATCCTGCATGGCACCGTCTTCCATGACCTTTACCAGTATCTCTTCCAGATTCGTAAAGTTTCCCACCTGCATGTCGCAGTGGTGACCGTCGATAACAATCATAGCTTCCCTCCTGAAGAATGCCCTGAAGGGCCAATTTTTTCCGGTACGCAAATGGCTTTACAAATTTCATGCCACAAACGGAAAGAACCCGCTCTCATCCGCGGCAACCGGCGGCCGCGCCCTGCGGCCCGAATCTGTCGGGAAGAACGTTACAAAACGCCCCGCATGGCGGAAAGCCATACGGTTGCAAGGCGGTGATACTGCTCCGCAAGCGTCAGCATGGCCGACAGGTCGTTGCCGGCCTCCTGCGACTCGCACATCCACAAATACCCGAGGACATTCAGCATTGCACTGTTATCCCACAGGGTCTGCAACCGCTGCCAGGTACCGAGGAATCGCTGTTTGGTCGTATCCGTGGGCCGGACGGCCAGCACCCGTCCCTGCTCGGCAAGCAGGTGCAGCAGCATGACGGATTGCTCCAGTTCGCCCTCCACCGCTGCCTGCCTGTCTGCGGACAGCGACACAGGCCACGGAGGCGGGGCAATGGTCCGCAACGCCCCCTCACCCATACGGGAAGCCGGGACACGGTCAAGAAATTGACCATAGAAGAATCGCTGCTGGCGCACCCAGCGTGTCCGGTCCGTCTCCTCATGTCCGGAGAGGGACTGCAGGTCCATGAACCCGGCATCGTCCCGCCGGGTTTCCCAGATGCGCGCCTCGCCGGAGGTCGGGGCATGCCAGGCTCCGCCCTGCAGCCATGCACGGACAAGGGCGAACATCGTTGCCGACGAGATGCGGGTACGGCAGGCAAGGTCGTGCGGGCACACCGTGCCGAACGGACAGGGGTGACAGGCAAGGTCGGGCTCGAGCGAACAGCTCCCCTCCCGGTACGGGCCGGTATCCCACGGCTGCGCCGTGGCCAGAAACACGGCCAGAATGGGAACACCCAGCCCGGCCGCAAGATGCATGGTGCCTGTATCATTGGTGACCAGAAGGCGCAGTTCCCTGAGCGCGGCGGCCAGAACGGGCAAGCCCGTCTTGCCCACCAGGTCCGCATGGGGCAGAGAGGCATGCCGGGCGTAGCCCTCAGCCAGATGACGTTCGCTCCCTGCACCCAGCAGCACGGGCAGCAGTCCTTCCTCGGCCCACAACCGGTCACCCAGCTCGGCAAAATGGGCCAGCGGCCAACGGCGACGGTCCTCGCTTGCGCCGAGCTGTAGGCCCACAAAACCACGCACCTTTCGCCCTTCCGGACCAAGGGCGTCCACGGCCTGCTGCAACAGCGCCCGGGCCGCATCCCGATGCTCGTCAAGCGGCTCACGCAGGGCATAGACGCGCGGGCCGGCCCCAAGGCCGGAAGCCATCCAGTACAAATCCACAAGATTGAAGGGGCTGCATCCGCGCAGACGGGTGGAGGCCTGCAGGAAGGTGGTCCACGGATCGCTGTTCATGCTGAAGCCGAACGTATCCAGACCGAATCCCCGCAGGCGGTCTGTTTCCGTATCGCCGGAACCGGCTGCCTTGCCGGAAAGATGGGAGGCCAGCAGACGCACGCTGGTCGTGGCGGTCAGGTTGAGCAGGGACTCCGGGACAAAGTCGTCCACCACCGCATCACCCCATTGCCACACGCCGCCAAGGGCAGTGCGCCAGTCCGCATCCAGCGCAGCCAGCAGGCTGCCCCCGGACAGGGGATACACGGCGTCCACATCCTCAAGCAGCGCCGTGGCGGGAGCAAAATTGTCGAGACAGACCAGCCCCACCCGATGACCGGCCCGGGCGAATCCCGAGATGACGGGCTGCGTCTGCAGCAGGTCGCCGAAACGGGTCAGATTGATGATCAACGTATTCACGAGAGACCTGCCTGAAAGGGGGTTGTTCCGGGAGCGGCATCCTCATGCCGGGGCACGGACCGTTCAACCATTCGATTCGGCGAATGCAACACGAATGATGAACGATGACAAATAGCTGCGCAGAGCGCAACACCCTTCTCCCCGCAGGAACGGCTGTCAGGGGCTACGGAACGAGACTGAGCACGTCCTTTTCCTTGCCGATGACGGCAAGGGTCTCCCCCTTGGCCAGCGGCTTGTCGGCAGCGGGCACGAAGGAGTAGTCCGCTCCGCCCGCTTCGCGCACGGCCACCACCATGATGCCCTTGGCGGTAAGCTGCAGCTCCATCAGCGTCCGGCCTTCCCACTTGTCCACCTCAAGCTCCTGCAACAGCACACCGCCGCCAAGCTGCAGCAGGTCGAGCATGCCGGGGTTGGAGATGCGGTGGGCCAGCACAAGGGCGGCGTCCTGCTCCGGCTGGATGACGTTCTCCACGCCGAGCCGCATGAGAATCTTCTTGTGTTCCGGCGTCACCGCCTTCACGGCCAGCTTGCGCATGCCCATCTCCAGCAGGTTGAACACGATGAGGATGGAGGCCTCCATGCTGGAGCCCACGCTCACGATCACCATGTCCAGATCCTGAATGCGCAGCTGGCGCAGGGCGGTGCTGTCCGTGGCGTCAGCCACATAGACAAGGTCGAGGACGTTCTGCGCCTGCCGTATCCGGCTTTCACTCCCGTCGATACCGACCACGGAGTGGCCCTTTTCCGCCAAAGCCCGCGCAAGGGGCAGCCCGAACTTGCCGAGCCCGATAACGCCGATTTCCATTTTCGTCTTCATGCAATTCCTGCCTTGTCTTGCCGGCATCCGCCGGCTCATGGCCCTTCGGCCTATCTCGATATCCCGGGCCGCACTGCGGCTCCGGAACAGGGAATATCACACTCTCCGCCGCTAGCCCACGGGCATGTCGCCCTCGGGCCAGCGGTAGCGCACTTCGGACTGCATCTGCTGCAATGCCGTCAGCAGCCAGATGGGGCCGATACGCCCCAGAAACATCAATGCGGTCAGGCACAGCTTGCCGGTGACGGACAGCGTCGGCGTCACCCCGGTACTGAGCCCTACCGTGGCAAAGGCGGAGGTGGCTTCGAACAGAAAGTCCATGAGCTGCCCGCGCACCATGGTATGCGGCATGTCCCCGCCTTCCGAGATGGAAAGAATCAGCGTGGCCAGCAGGATGCTGCACGTGGCCGTGAAGAACAGGGCAAAGGCCTTGTTCAGGTTCAGGGAGTGCACGGCGCGCCCCTCAACCACCACCTGCGACCGTCCCCGGAACTGCGATACCATGAAGGCCCACAGCACCCGCAGGGTGGTCGTCTTGATGCCGCCCGCACACGACCCGGGAGAGCCGCCCACAAACATGAGGAAGATCATGAGCATGAGCGACACGTTGGTCATGCTGGCGATATCGAGCGTATTGAACCCTGCGGTCCGGCAGGTAACGGACTGGAAGAGCGCGGCCAGCGCCGAGTCCATGACAGCCCCGTTCTGCATGCCGCCCATGACCTCCGCAAAGAATATGAGTACCGCACCGCCGAAGGTCAGCAGGGCCGACGTCTTCAGCACCATGCGTGCCGGATAGCTGAGACCGCGTACACCAAGGTCCGTACCACGCAACACGAGAATGCACTCGTCAATCACGGCGAAGCCCAGCCCGCCCAGCGTGATGAGCAACATGATGACGACGTTCATGCCGGGCGAAAACTGCCAACGCTCCAGGCTATCCGGAAACAGGGCGAATCCGGCATTGCAGAAGGCGGATATGGCGTGAAACAGGGCGCCGAAGGGGCCGAGCACCGCGGGTTCCAGCGCATAGAGCCAGAGGGCGCCGAACAGCTCGATGACCAGCACCATGCGCACCATACGTACAAGGAAGTTCCCGAGATGGAACGACGGATCATGCAGCAAGGCCTGCCCCACGGCGAGTCGGTCGGTAAGGGAAACCCGCTGGCGCCACAGATAGAATACGAGGCTCGAGTAGGTCATGATTCCCAGACCGCCCAGCTGGATAAGGCCCAGCAACACCCAGTGCCCCTCCCGCCCGAAAGCGGTGGCCGTGTCCACCGTGACAAGCCCGGTCACGCAGACGGCCGATGTTGCCGTAAACAGGGCGTCCACCCAGGCCAGACCGCCCGGGAGCACCGATGTTGCCTCCAGCAGGACGGCTCCCACGATAATGGTCAGCGCAAAGGCCACCACAGGGAGCACGAAAGGAGACAGATATTTCCTTCTCATACGCGTCTAGTACTCCCGAGTCCGGTTTCATGCAAGCCTGCGCCGCAGCATCTCCCGGTCCGTAACGGGCCAGGCTCCTGCGCGCGCGGGAATCGCACTGGACGTGCCGCCTGCCAATGCCTATACTCCCGGAACTCATGACAGAGGCGGCATCCGGCCGCCATATCCGCGACCCTTGCCGGCAGCCCCGGCCGGACATCATATTTGGAGGCTTCCCATGGATATCCGTTTTCAGCAGGCCCCGTCCTCGGACTGGCGCGCCAATACCGTGATTGTCTTCGGCTTCAAGGATGAGCAGCTGCTCGACCATATCCCGGCGCTGGCCGATGCCGTGCCGTGGATCACCATCACCCCTGCCCGCCACGACTTCCGCGGCGAAAAGAATCAGGTGGTGGTCATGTACGGGCACCCCGATATTCCCCTGCCGCGCTGCATTGCCGTGGGCCTTGGCGAACGCGCAAAGTTCACGCTGGAAACCCTGCGCCACGCCGTGGCCACCGCCATGCAGAAGTGCCGCGAGCTGAAGGTGGACACCTGCGCAGTACCGCTGGAAGTCTTCAAGGACATGGAGCCCAAGGACACCGTGCTGGTGGAAGAGACCGTGCTCGCCATGCTGCTCTCGCTCTACACCTATGACGAACTGAAGACCACGCAGGACGAACCCGCGCACTCACCACGCTGGGCCGCCCTGCTCTCCACGGAAGAGAATTTCCCGGATGCGATCCACGCTGCGGCCCGCCGGGGGGAAGCCGCCGCCATCGGCGTCATGGCCACCCGGAACCTGGTGAACGGCCCCGCCAACATCGTCACGCCTTCCCACCTCGTGGAAACGGCCGAAGCCATGGGGCGCAAGTACGGCTTTGCCGTGCGCGCCATCAACGGCCCCGACCTCGCCGCCATGGGCATGGGCGCCTTCGAGTCCGTGTTCAAGGGCGCCGAGGAGCAGGCCAAGCTGCTGGTCATGGAATACGCCCCCAAGGGCACCGAAAAGGACGCCCCCATCGTCTTCGTGGGCAAGGGCGTCACCTTTGATACGGGCGGCATCTCCCTGAAGCCCAGCGCCAGCATGCATGAAATGAAGTGCGACATGGCAGGAGCGGGCGCCGTGATCGGGCTCTTCGAGGCCCTCGGCAACTCCGACATCCAGCGCCGCGTGGTGGGCATTGCCCCGTGCACGGAGAACATGCCCGACGGACGCGCCACCCGCCCCGGCGACGTGGTGAAGACCCTTTCCGGCAAGACCGTTGAGGTGATCAACACCGACGCCGAAGGCCGTCTCATCCTCTGCGACGCCCTGACCTGGGCCCAGCAGGAATACTCCCCGGCCGCCCTCATCGATCTGGCCACCCTCACCGGGGCCTGCGTGGTCGCACTGGGCACCGAGGTCGCCGCCGTGTTCGCCACGGACGAGACGCTCTCCAAGCAGATTCAGGACACCGGCGTCCGGGTGGGCGACAAATTCTGGCCCATGCCCTTGTGGGACATGTTCTTCGAACCCCTCAAGTCCGAGGTGGCCGACATGATGAACGTGGGCGGACGCGAGGGCGGTGCCATTAACGCGGCCCTGTTCCTCAAGCAGTTCATCAACGAGGGCGTTCGCTGGGCGCATCTGGACATTGCGGGCCCGGCCTACAAGTCCAAGAAATCCCCGCTGGCCGTGCCCGGCGGCACCGGTTTCGCCGTGCGCACCATGCTGGAAATCGTGCGCAACGGCATTTCCGAATAGGAAATCATATGACCGACAAGCATACCCCGCCGTATTATGCGGTCATCTTCGCCTCTGTAAGAACCGAAGTGGACAACGGGTATACGGCCATGGCAGACAAGCTTTCCACGCTTGCAGCGACGCAGCCGGGATTTCTGGGAGTCGATTCCACCCGTAACGGGCTTGGCATCACCGTCTCTTACTGGAAGGATATTGAATCCATCCACCGGTGGAAGCATCAGGCCGACCACCTGCTGGCCCAGCGCTTGGGACGCGAAGAGTGGTACGCCTCGTATTCGGTGCGCATCGCAAAAGTAGAGCAGGAGTCTCTTTTCCCGGAACCGCCGGAGGAGAGAGCTCACAAGTGAATAAAGGCCGGAGTCTCACGACTCCGGCCTTTTTCTTGAATCCGGTCAATCCGATATCCGGCGTCCACAGTGCCGGTTCCGGATGGCTCCACCTAGCCGATGGGCAGGATGGTACGGCCGTATACCTCGTTCAGCACTTCGGCCATGGCGAGGTAGATGGCGGAAGCGCCACAGACAATGCCCTCGTACCCGGCAAAGGTGCCGATGGCATGGCTGCCGGTGAAGTCACGGGCGGCCAGCAGGAAAAAGAGAACGGTCAGCGAGAAGAAGATGAACTTGATGACGGTGTTGCTCTTCAGGGTGCCCAGGAACATGAAGAAGGTGAACACGCCCCACATGACGAGATACCAGGCCATGTAGCCTTCAGGCGTGGCGTCGGTCCATCCCAGCTTGGGCATGACGATGAGCCCCACGAGAGTCATCCAGAAAAAGCCGTACGAGGTGAATGCGGTCAGGCCGAAGGTGTTGCCCTTCTTGAACTCCATGATCCCGGCAATCACCTGCGCGATGCCACCGTAAAAAATGCCCATGGCCAGAATCATGGCGCTGATGGGGAAAAATCCGGCGTTGTGGATATTCAGCAACACCGTGGTCATACCGAACCCCATAAGGCCCAGCGGGGCGGGGTTAGCAAGCTTCTGTTCCATTGTTCCTTTCTCCTTAGAAATGCATCATGTATGATGCCGCGTGAAACGGCACCTTGGTTGCGCTGTTCGCACCGATAGAATTGATCGCTCAACCAGCTATAGCATACCCGGCCAATTTGCAATAGGACTGCGAGTACTCGCTCCCACCCGATATGCCCTGCAAGACATGGGGGGACAGGAGCGGCACGACCATATCGTTCCTCAACAGTATCAGGCGATTATATATGCACCCGAACCGAAATTCGCCGCGCACCGACCATGCGGCGCCCCCCATGGACACACGGCTTGCCGCAGGATGCAAGGGCGACTTTTTTGACACGACAACCCATTGGATAGTATACCAATGCATGCCGTCCGCCAAAATGTCACCGGCAAAGCACGCGGAGGGTATTGACAGCAGCCCCCCCCTGCTTCTAAATGGGGCCCCCACGCTATGTGGTGACACTCCTGTGCCATCCGCGTGGATCCGGTTGAGGCTGAATGCCGCACGCATCGGCATTCCTGTACAGTCACGTTAAATGGGGTTTGTATGAGGTCCGACAGTTGGCAAAGCAAAAAGCCCTCACGCAGTGGAGTATCGAAGACTCCGCTGAACTGTACGGCATCCGCAATTGGGGTGCCGGATACTTCGACGTTACCTCGGATGGGGATGTTGCCGTACATCCCTTCGGGAGCGGCAGCAATGTAGCCGTCAGCATCCCGGAACTCATCCGGGGCCTGAAAGAGCGCGGCCTTGATCTGCCCGTTCTTCTCCGCATTGAGAACATCCTCGACTCGCAGATTTCCACCCTGCACGAGTCCTTCCGCAAAGCCATTACCACACTGGGGTACAAGGGCGAATACCGCGGAATCTTCCCCATCAAAGTCAACCAGCAGCAACAGGTGCTGGAAGAGATTGCGAACTTCGGCTCGCGCTACCACCACGGACTCGAGGTGGGCAGCAAGGCCGAACTCATCGCGGCCATATCGCAGATGCGCGACTATGAAGCCTGCCTCGTGTGCAACGGCTACAAGGACGAGGAATTCATCGACCTTGGCCTGCACGCCATGCGCATGGGCTTCAATTGCATCTTCGTGCTGGAAATGCCGTGGGAGCTGGCCTCCATCCTGGAGCGCGCCAAGCATTTCGGCGTGGACCCGCAGATCGGCGTCCGCGTAAAGCTGGCGGCCAAGGGCGGCGGCCACTGGGCCGAATCCGGCGGCGAACGCTCGTCCTTCGGCCTTGCGCTGTCCCAGATCATGGACGTGGTGGACACCCTGCGCGATCTGGACAAGCTCCACTGCCTCAAGCTTCTCCACTACCATCTCGGCTCGCAGATTCCGAATATCCGCGACATCCGCGGTGCCGTGCAGGAAGCCTCGCGCGTCTATGCCGAACTGGTCGCCGAAGGCGCCGCCATGGGGTACATCGACCTTGGCGGCGGCCTCGCCGTGGACTACGACGGCTCGCACACCAACTACGTCTCCAGCCGCAACTACACGCTGGATGAATACTGCTCCGATATCGTGGAAGCGGTCATGGCCACGCTTGATGCGCGCGGCATGCCCCACCCCCACATCATCACGGAATCGGGCCGCGCCACCGTTGCCTACTATTCCGCCCTGCTCTTCAACGTGCTTGACGTCTCCACCGTGGAGGACGGCCGCATTCCCGAAGAGATGCCTGCCGACCTGCCCGAGCCCGTCAAGAACCTCTTCGAGGCGTACCGCAGCCTTTCCCTGCGCAACGTGCAGGAATGCTACAACGACGCCCTCTACTACCGGGACGAAACCCGGCGCATGTTCCTGGACGGCCGCGTCACCCTGCGCCAGCGCACCCTCGGTGACAACCTCTTCTGGGGCATCATCAAGGGCGTTGCCGCACTCAAGGACCAGCTCAAGCACATTCCCAAGGACATGGAAGAAATCGATGTGGCTCTCGCCGACATCTACTACGCCAACTTCAGCGTCTTCCAGTCCCTGCCGGACGCCTGGGCCATTGACCAGCTCTTCCCCATCGTGCCCGTGCATCGTCTGAACGAACTGCCCTCGCGGCAGGCAATTCTCAGCGACATCACCTGCGACTCCGACGGCAAGATCGACCAGTTCATCGACCCGCAGGGCAAGAAGCGTGTGCTGGACCTGCACCCCATGAACAACGGCGACGATTACTACCTCGGCGCCTTCCTCGTGGGAGCCTATCAGGAAACGCTGGGCGACCTGCACAACCTCTTCGGCGACACCAACGTGGTGAGCGTTCGGGTCTACCCCGACGGCACCTACGAGTTCGTGCGGGAGATTCAGGGCGATACGGTGGCGGAACTGCTGGAATACGTGGAGTACGATCCCCGGCGCATCATGGAAGACCTGCGTTCCCTTGCGGAGCAGGCCGTGCGCAGCGGGCGCATCACGCCCACGGAACGGTTCGGCATCCTGCAGGCCTTTGAACTGGGTCTGCGCGGATACACCTACTTCGAAAGCTAACAGGGCCGCGAACCCGCCGCCGCTTTCCTGCCCCGCGCGCCAGTACGCGCCGACGGCAGGAATGCAGCTGCATGGTTTTACAATGCCCTGAAATACGGTATTCTGAACATATTGCACAAGCGTCTGGGACCTCACGGTCCCGAAGGAGACAGCCAATGGCCAAAGTACTGATCATCGGTGCCGGTGGCGTGGGCGGCGTTTGCGTCCACAAGTGCGCACAGGTTCCCGACGTATTCACCGACATCGTGCTCGCATCCCGCACCCTGTCCAAGTGCGATGCCATCGCCGCTTCCGTGAAGCGCAAGACCGGGCGCACCATCACCACCGCCAAGGTCGACGCCGACAACGTGCCGGAACTGGTGCAGCTCATCAAGACCCACGCCCCCGACCTCGTGGTCAACCTGGCCCTGCCCTATCAGGACCTGACCATCATGGACGCCTGCCTCGAAACCGGTGTTCCCTACCTCGATACGGCCAACTACGAGCCCATCGACGAGGCCAAGTTCGAATACAAGTGGCAGTGGGCCTATCAGGACCGCTTCAAGGACGCGGGCCTCACCGCCCTGCTCGGTTCCGGCTTCGACCCCGGCGTGACCAACGTGTACTGCGCCTATGCCATGAAGCACCTCTTTGACGAGATGCACGAGCTGGACATCATCGACTGCAACGCCGGTGACCACGGCCACCCCTTCGCCACCAACTTCAACCCGGAAATCAACATCCGGGAAGTGACCGCCCGCGGCCGCTACTGGGAACGCGGCGAATGGCTGGAGACCGATCCCTTAAGCTGGTCCATGATGTACAACTTCCCCGAGGGCATCGGCCCCAAGAAGTGCTTCCTCATGTACCACGAGGAGCTGGAATCCCTGACCATGAACCTGAAGGGCCTGAAGCGCGCCCGGTTCTGGATGACCTTCTCCGACAACTACCTGAACCACCTGCGCGTGCTTGAGAATGTCGGCATGACCGGCATCGAGCCCGTGGAACACAACGGCCAGCAGATCGTGCCCCTGCAGTTCCTGAAGAGCGTGCTGCCCGAACCCGCCTCCCTGGGCGGACGCACCAAGGGCCGCACCTGCATCGGTTGCAAGATGAAGGGCGTGAAGAACGGCGAGGTGAAGAACTACTTCATCTACAATATCTGCGACCACGAAGCCTGCTACGAGGAAGTGGAATCGCAGGCCATCTCCTACACCACGGGCGTGCCCGCCATGATCGGCGCCATGATGCTGGTCACCGGCGCATGGAAGGGTGCCGGCGTGTTCAACATGGAACAGATGGACCCCGACCCGTTCATGGACAAGCTCAACATCCACGGTCTGCCGTGGGTGGTTGTCGATCTCGACAAGCAGCAGTAACCCGCACGGGGGCCGGTCTCCGGCCCCCTTTTATTCTTGCTTAGTCCCTAACCCCGTTGCTTTCCCTCGATTGAGGCATTGCTCACCATTTTGACTCTGGAGACATCAACATGGACAGGGATCGTTCATCAGAAATATATAGATTTCGGGGCATTGACAAAGTTTTGGGTGAATACAAAGAACTTGAACGGCAAACAATATTTTTTGCCCATCCGGACTCTTTGAACGATCCAATGGAAGGATTCAGGGATATTTATTGGCAGGGCGATTCCGTAGTTTGGCACAATTTTTTTAAGCACTACTTGCTCTGCCTTGAGCACTTTTGCTTCATGCTGGTGGCGTGTAATGACGATATCACCCTCAGCACAATTCAAGCACCTATATTTAGCGCTGGAGAAAACCTCAAAACACCACTCCATAAAGAAATACATAATAGAATATCAAATGTTTTCTTTTCGACAGAGCACATAATTAATTTTTTAGACTCGTTATCTCAGCGCAAAACACCTATCCGCAGGAATGAGTTGCTCATATACCTTACTCTAATTCATAGATTTTCTTTAAAAATTATATTTG
>QKEJ01000076.1 GCA_003252375.1 Halodesulfovibrio sp. | reverse complement strand
GACGGTTCCGGCAAGAGCGTTTGGCTTGACGGCGTCATGAGCCGCAAGAAGCAGGTTGTTCCCAACTTCGAAAAGGCCTTCAAGGGCTAATTCGGACCTCTTCGCCTGACGTATGTAATAAGGCCCGGTGCAGCAATGCACCGGGCCTTTTCATGTGCAAGTCCCACGCTCGACGCTCTACATCAAAATCCTAAGATCAGGGCAGCACTGCGCAACGCAGTTCCCTGAGCCGCCTGCCCGATTCCGGCCCCAGATTGCGCAGGGCATCCGGCAGGGCCACCCGCAGAATGGCGTCCAGCTCACCGCGCATGCGTTCGCCATGGTCCACACCGCTGTCGGCCTGTACCAGACGGGCAAAAGGGAGAAGCAGGCTGTGCCTGTTCAATGTCATGAGCAGATCCACCCGTGTGCCCCTGCGCAGGGCAGGGTATGTGCCCCCCTTCATGTGCTGCCGGGCCGCAACGGCCCCGGCGCGAACAAGCCGGACGGACAGCTTGAGCCGTGCGCCCAGCTGCTCGGCCATGGCTTCGCCCCTGTGCTCATGCCGATAGTGGTGTGGCAGCTGCTCAGGGGGCGAGACCGTCTTGCCCACATCATGACACAACGCCATGTAGACGGCATCGGCGTCACCGGCACAACGATCCATGACCTGCGCCACGTGCTCCAGCACGCTTTCCGCATGGTAGGGCAGAGGACCTGCGGGAATGTCCGACGCGCCGGCAAACTCCCCAAACCAGGGAGCCAGACAGTTTCCTGCATCGAGAACACGCAGGAAATTGCCAGGGGCAGGCGTTTTCAGAGCTTTCAGCAACTCGCCGGCCACTCGCTCCGGCGTCACGGAGGCCAGCACACCGGACGCGGCAACACGGCGCATCTGGTCCACGGTCTCGGAGTGGAGAGAAAAATCGGGCAGAGTGGCTGCAAACCGTGCTGCCCGGAAGACCCGCACCGGGTCATCGGCAAGCGCCGTGGGCCCGGCAGGACGCATGCAGCGGGATTGCAAATCGTTCAGGGCGTCAGGGTGGGCGTAGATTCTGCCGGAATAATCAAGGGCGAGGGCATTGATGGTAAAATCGCGCAAGGCAAGATCCTCATGGATCGATTTGCCACGCAAAGGGGCATATTCGCGGCCGTCGAGGATGCAAATGGAAAAGTCATTTCCAGCCTTGCGTGCCGAAGGATTGCGGCATATAAAGCCTTCCACGGTACCCGTAAAGGCAATGTCATATTCTCGAGGCGGACGTCCCAGCAGCAAGTCCCGTACGGCCCCTCCAACAATATATTCTTCCATCCCAGCCTCTTGCACAGGATCTGTCCACTTTGAAATCTTCGCGTCATGACGTGTATTCTGTCATCATAGCAGGTGCGACAGCATGTTGTATATCCTAAGGGATGGCCTCCCCGGCATAGCAGGCCCGCTTGACGATCAGACGCTCGCATCGGCGCATCCGGCATGGATTGATGGTATCCGCAGTGCACGATGGGCACCGTCTTCCCTGAACGGACACAATGTCCTGTCCGCCGAGACCTACGGCACACGTACCCCTCTGACGAATTCCTCAGTCGCCCCCGAAAATGAAGGCAGCACCTTCCTGTGCGGCACGAGCACCTCAAGCCTTGACGCCGCCCGGCGCCTTGCCGAGGATGGCACTATGCACGAGTGGGAATCCCTGCTCGCCGTGACCCAGACCGCAGGAAGAGGGCAGTTGCGCAGGCCATGGAATTCCCCTGCCGGCAACATCTTCGCGGCACTTCGGATCCCCTTTGGCGGCCCCCATCTTGACGATTTCGCCCCACTGACCGTGGGATATCTTTTTGCACATGCCTTTCGCCATCTGGGGGTGAACGTAGACCTCAAATGGCCCAACGACCTGCTGCTGAACGGCAGCAAGACCGGCGGCATTCTCATTGAACAAGTAGGAGATACGCTGACCGCAGGGGTGGGCATCAACCTTGTCTCCAGCCCTCCGACCTCGCTGCTCAGGGAAGGGTGGTCCGTTCCCGCGACCAGTCTGCGCGAGTGCGGCGCGAATCTTTCCGTCATGACTTTATGGCAAACACTTGTGAATCGAGTACGTTTTTGTTATGAGACCGAGGTTGTTCGCTGCAACAGAGAAGAGTTGACAAGACGCGTACAAATACATCTTGCCTGGGTGGGCCGTGACGTGAATGTGCACGGTGGTGATGAAGACTATCGTCCGGGCAGGCTTCTGGGTGTCAACGAAAACGGAGCGCTCCGTCTTCTCCTGTCCGGTCATGAATGTGCTATTACTTCAGGTAGCATTTCCCTCTCGTCACACGCAGACATCCCCCAATGATGTTTCGGTTCGCCTTTTAACACGGTGACCCGGTGTCTCCGTATTTTGGATAACGAGGATCGAATGGCCAACAAGACGTTCCATCAGGTACTGGAAGAAGTAAAGGGCAAGCCAATTCTGGTTGCCAACCGCGGTATTCCCGCACGTCGCATCTGTCGTTCCATCCGTGAACGGTTCGACGGAGTCGCCATCATGACGGCGACCGACGTGGACAAAACGTCTCCGGCCGCATCCGCTGCGCAGGAACTGCTCCTTCTGGGCAAGGACCCCCGAGCGTATCTGGACATCGACCGCATCATTGACCTCGCCAAGAAGCGCGGGGTCGTCGCCATCCACCCCGGCTGGGGATTTGCTTCCGAGGATGACACCTTCCCCCGGCGCTGCGCCGAGGAAGGCATCATCTTCATCGGCTCCTCCGCCGAGGCCATGAACCTGCTCGGCAACAAGGTGCAGGTGCGCAAGCTGGCCAAGCAGCTCAACGTCCCGGTTGTTCCGGGTTCGGAAGGCGCAGTTGACGTTCCGCAGGCGCGTGCCCTGGCCGAGGAAATCGGCTTCCCCATCATGCTCAAGGCCGAAGGCGGTGGCGGTGGCCGCGGCATCTTCCTTGTGCAGAGTCAGGAAGAGCTCGAATCCGCGTTCGTGAAGGCCTCCACCATGGCGCAGGCCTCCTTCGGCAACCCCCGCGTCTACGTGGAAAAATATCTTTCCTCAGTCCGGCACATCGAGATTCAGGTTATTGCGGACAAGTACGGCAACGCCTTCGCCTTTGACGAACGCGACTGCACCGTACAGCGCAATCACCAGAAGCTCGTGGAAATCTCTCCCTCACCGTCGCCGCTCATCACGCCCCAGCTGCGTGCGCGCCTCAAGGACTACTCCCGCCAGCTGGTGCTTTCGGTGCAGTATGACTCCCTTGCCACGGTGGAGTTCCTTGTCACCTCCGAGGGCGTTCCCTACCTGATCGAAGTGAACACGCGCCTGCAGGTCGAACACGGCATCACCGAGTGCCGCTACGGCATCGACCTTGTGGAAGAACAGATTGCGGTTGCCTTCGGGGCCGAACTGCGCCTGACCGAAGAAGAGTTCCCGCCGGCACAGTGGGCCATGCAGCTGCGCATCAACTGCGAAGATCCGCAGGACAACTTCTCGCCCAACTGCGGCGCCATCTCCCGGTACGTTTCTCCCGGCGGCCCCGGCATCCGCATCGACTCCAACCTTTCCGCAGGCTACGAGTTCCCCTCGAACTACGATTCGGCCGGAGCCCTGCTCATTGCCTATGGCCGAGGCTGGAACAAGGTGCTTGGCACCATTGAACGCGCGTTGAACGAATACGCCATCGGCGGCGTGAAGACGACCATTCCGTTCTTCAAGCAGGTCATCAAGCATCCCAAGTTCCGCGATGCGACCTACGATACCAACTTCATTGCCAAGACTCCCGAGCTGCTGTGCTATACGGACGTTGCGCCAGAAGCGCTGCGTCTGTCGCGCCTCATCGCCTGCATCAGCGCCAAGGGCTACAACCCGCACGTGCAGCTTGGCGAATACCGCTCGCCCGATACCCCCCGTATCGGGAACAGCGTCTTCGACCCCGTGCTCCCGGCCATTGCGCCCAAGATTCTCAAGGCCGAGCCCGCGTATCCGCGCGGTGACCGTCAGGCACTGCTGGACTTCGTGCGCGACTCCGACTTCGTGCACTTCTGCGACACGACGCCCCGCGATCTCACGCAGTCCAACTCCGGCAACCGGTTCCGTGTTGCCGAAGACATGCTCATTGGTCCCTATCTGGACAACTGCGGCTTCTTCTCCATCGAAAACGGCGGCGGAGCCCATTTCCACGTCGCCATGATGGCGAACATGACCTATCCCTTCACGGAAGCCTTCCAGTGGAACCGGTTCGCGCCCAAGACGCTGAAGCAGATTCTCATCAGAAGCACCAACGTGCTAGGCTACAAGCCGCAGCCCAAGAACCTGATGCGTCTGACCGGCGAAATGATCTGCGACCATTATCAGGTCATTCGCTGCTTCGACTTCCTGAACCATGTCGACAACATGCGCCCCTTTGCAGAAGTGGCCCTGAACCGCAAGGATGTGGTCTTCGAACCGGCCATCTCCATGTCCTGGGCCAAGGGATTCGATGTGCCGCATTACCTCGGCGTAACCGAATCCATCCTGCGCATGATTGCGGATGTGGCCGGCGTGAATGCGACCAAGGCCAGCGAGATGATCATCCTCGGACTCAAGGACATGGCCGGCGTCTGCCCGCCCAGGTTCATCTCCGAACTGATTACGGCACTGCGCAAGAAGTGGCCCCGTCTGGTCGTTCACTACCACCGGCACTACACCGACGGCCTCTTTGTTCCCGCCGTGGGCGCGGCAGCCAAGGCCGGCGCACACATCGTGGACACCGGCATCGGTTCCGCCGTGCGCTGGTACGGGCAGGGCGAGGTGCTCTCCACCGCCGCCTACCTTGAGGACGAACTGGGCCTCAAGACCAATCTGAACAAGGACATGATCCGCGAATGCAACTTCGTGCTCAAGCAGATCATGCCGTATTATGACCGCTATACCGCACCGTACTTCCAGGGCATTGACCATGATGTTGTGGAGCACGGCATGCCCGGCGGCGCAACCTCTTCCTCGCAGGAAGGGGCCATGAAGCAGGGCTATATCCACCTGCTTCCCTACATGCTCAAGTTCCTTGCGGGCACCCGCAAGATCGTTCGCTACCATGACGTGACCCCGGGCTCGCAGATCACCTGGAACACGGCCTTCCTTGCCGTGACCAGCGCCTACAAGCGCGGCGGCGAAAACGAGGTGAAGTACCTGCTGGGCGTGCTGGACGAGGTGAACAAGGCGGACGCCTGCGCCGAATGCCAGCCCGAGCTCGAAGAAGCGCGTCTGGCCCTGTATCAGGACAGCAACGATGCCTTCCGCGACCTGCTGCTCGGCAAGTTCGGCAAGATGCCCCTGGGTTTCCCTCCAGACTGGGTGTACCAGAGCGCCTTCGGCGACGAATGGAAGCAGGCCCTGGCCTCGCGCACTGAGCAGTCTCCGCTGGAAACGCTGGAGAATATCGACTTCGCCGGTGAGGAAAAGAGCTTCATCGAACACATCAAGCGCAAACCCACGGATGAAGAATTCGTCATGTACCTCAACCATCCCGCGGATGCACTGAAGACCGTGCAGTTCCGCCAGACTTACGGCAACCCCAACAGGGTTCCGCTGGATGTCTGGTTCGAGGGTCTCGAGGTCGGACGGGAGCTGCAATTCGTCGACAGCAACAAAAAACCGCACACCATGACCATTTTGCACAAGACAAGTCCCGACAAGTCTGGCAAATGCGTTGTGCGTTACATACTCGACTCCGAAATGCTGAGCCACGACATTCAGGTTGCCGTGCCGCAGGAGGAAGAGGGTATCGGATACGAAAAGGCGGACAAGAACAACCCGAACCATGTGGCAGCCCCCTCCAACGGCGACATGTGGGTCATGTACGTCAACCCCGGAGACATGGTGCAGAAGGGTGAAGAGCTCTTCAACATCTCCATCATGAAGCAGGAAAAGGCCGTGCTTGCGCCTGCCGACGGCATGGTGAAGCGGGTTCTCAAAACAGCCGACTTTAAGGAAAACAGGGTCATGGTTCCGGTCAAGGAAGGCGAGCTCCTCGTTGAGCTTGGCCCCGTGCCGCGCCGTTGCCCCAATGAGGCTTGCCAGAAGCCCATATCCGCTGAAGGCGGCGCGTTCTGCCCCTACTGCGGAGTAAAACTGGAAGCGTAATGGCCGCCGTCCGTTCCGGCGGTTCCGGAACGGACGGCTTTACCGTTGCTGGTACTACGCGAAGATGATCTCATTGACGCGACTAACCATCGGAGATACATAGGACAATGCCTATACGTGACAGTTAATTCCTAACCAGATTCAGACTGTTAATGGATGGGGCATCGTGTCCCCGAAACGTCAACGTTTCCGGTTTTTCAACGAAAGGTGGAGCACCTTTTCCGAAGGAGTAACTTTTATGGCCAAAACCAAGGCTGAACAGGCCAAGGCCAAACAGGCCGATAAGGCAATCAATGTTGATGAAATCAAGCAAAAGTTGGTTCTTACCGGTTCCGACATTGTTACCATAGGTGAAGAAGCTGAACTTCTTGTAGGCGGCAAGAACTACAACACCGCCATTATCAGCCAGGTACCTGATATCCGTGCCCCCCAGTTCCGTGCCATTTCGTCCATCGCCTTCCACAAGGTGTTGGAGGAAACCAAGGTTAACGCATCGCTCGTTCGTTCCATTGTGGACAAGGAATACAACCGCATTGATTGGAACGACCCTGAAATTAACAAGGATTCCGAATTTCTTCAGAAATTCGTGCGGAATCTCGCCAAGGAGATTCGCGCCGAAGCCCAGGCAACCGGTGTTGCCAACCAGCTGAAGACCCGTTCCTTCGTGAACAACGTGGTTGAAGGTTTTGCAACCTCTCCCGAAGGCATCGACCAGCTCCGCAAGCGTTCCGTCCTTGTGCAGGCGGGCATCCTGTCCGTTGAACTGCCCAAGGACGTAAGCACCTGCGTGCGCGAAGCCTACAACGCCATCTGCAAGGATGCTGGCGTAGAGGACGTGCCCGTGGCCGTGCGTTCCTCCGCCGCAGGCGAGGACTCCCGCAAGAAGGCCTTTGCCGGCCTGCAGGATACCTACCTGAACATCGTGGGCGAGAACATGTGCGTGGAAGCCTATCACTGGGACTGCGCCTCCGCCTATAACCTGCGCTCCATGACCTACCGCCGCGAGGCCATTCTCGACGCCATGGCCAAGGCCGAAGCCACCGGTGACGATTCCATCGCCCGCAAGGCCAAGGAAGAGTGGGCCATCGAGAACACCTCCCTGTCCGTGTGCATCATGCGCATGATCAACCCGGTCATTTCCGGTACCGCATTCTCCGCCGACACAGCCACCGGCTGCCGTGGCACGAACCGCAAGGATCTCGTGTCCATCGACGCCAGCTACGGCCTCGGCGAAGCCGTCGTGGGCGGCATGGTCACCCCGGACAAGTTCTACGTGTTCAAGCGCGACGACCTGCAGGAAGTGGTCATCCGTCAGATGGGCTGCAAGGACAAGAAGATCGTATACGACGAAAAGGGCGGCACCAAGATGGTCAAGGTGCCGGACAACGAAGCGTATCGCTGGTCGCTGTCCCTTGCGCAGGGTGAAGAGGTCGCCAAGGGCGTCCGCAATATCTCCAAGGCCTACGGCAGCATGATCATGGACACCGAGTTCTGCATCGACAGCGCAGACCGGCTGTGGTTCGTGCAGGCCCGCCCCGAGACCCGCTGGAATGAAGAGCTGGAACAGCACCCGCACACCATCTTCATGCGCCGCCTCGAAGTGGACGCCAAGGCCGCTGCCGGTGCCGAAGTCATCGTGGAGGGCAACGGCGCCTCCCGCGGGGCAGGGCAGGGCAACGTCAAGTTCCTGCGCTCCGCGCTTGAACTGAACAAGATCAACAAGGGTGACATCCTCGCCGCCGAACGCACCGACCCTGACATGGTGCCCGGCATGCGCGTGGCTGCCGCCATTCTGGCCGACGTGGGCGGCGACACCAGCCATGCCGCCATCACCTCCCGCGAACTCGGCATTCCCGCCATCATCGGCATCCAGCGTCTGGAGGCACTTCGTGCCCTTGACGGACAGGACGTGACCGTTGACGGCACCCGCGGCAAGGTTTACCGCGGCCTGCTGCCCCTGAATGAAGTGGGCGGCGAAATGGATCTCTCGGTGCTTCCCGCCACCAAGACCAAGGTCGGCCTCATTCTGGCCGACGTGGGTCAGGCGCTCTTCCTTTCCCGTCTGCGCGACGTGGAAGACTTTGAAGTGGGTCTGCTGCGCGCCGAATTCATGCTCGGCAACGTGGGCGTTCACCCCCGTGCGCTTGAAGCCTATGACAATGGCGAGCTGGAGCACGTGGTCAATGCCAAGGTAAAGGAACTGGACGCCAAGCTCACCAAGCGGCTGCGCGAACAGCTCGCCGCCGGCATCGTGGGCGTGGACATGAAGCTGCGCGAGTATGTGGGCCACCTGACCGGCCTGGCCGCAGAAATCGCCCAGCTGACCGAGCAGGAAAACCTGCGCGGCACCGACGAAGTGCTGGCCGTGCATCGCAAGATGCGCGAACTGGACCACAAGCTTGATGACCACGTGGCCTTTGCCACCCGCCGCCTCGACGTACTGAAGACCTCCGACGACCTGTACGAACACGTGCTCTGCGTCATGGGCTTCAAGGACGAGCTGGCCATCCTGAAGGGTTCCGACCCCGAAACCAAGCGCCGCATTGCGGAAATCGACGCCATTGCCAAGGCCCGTACGGCCGAAGCATCCAAGATTCCTGCCGTTCTGGAAATGATCAAGCGCATCACCACGCTGCGCAACGATGTGGCCCAGACCACCGGCATGAAGAAGGAAATCGACGATATCCGCCACATTCCCGAAAAGATCCGCGAAGTCATCCGCGCCCGCGGTTTCCGCTCCGGCAAGGAACACTACGTGCAGACCCTGGCGCAGGGGCTGGCCCTCTTTGCCATGGCCTTCTACGGCAAGGATATCATCTACCGTACCACCGACTTCAAATCCAACGAATACCGCAACCTGCTGGGCGGCTCGCTCTTCGAGCACTTCGAGGACAACCCCATGCTCGGCTACCGCGGTGTTTCGCGGAACCTGCACGACTGGGAACTGGAAGCCTTCAAGCTTGCCCGTGGCGTGTTCGGCGGCACCAACCTGCAGATCATGCTGCCCTTCGTACGTACCCTTGAGGAAGGCCGCTCCATGCGCCGCTACCTCGAGCAGGTGCACAAGCTGAAGAGCGGCGTGGATGGCCTGAAGGTCATCCTCATGTCCGAAATTCCCAGCAACGCCATTCTGGCCAAGGAGTTCATCAAGGAGTTCGACGGTTTCTCCATCGGCTCCAACGACATGACCCAGATGGTGCTGGCAACGGACCGCGACAACGCCAGCCTCTCGCATATCTACGACGAAGAGGATCCGGCAGTTGTCTGGGCCATCCTGAGCACCATCTTCACCGGCCAGAAGTACGGCAAGAAGGTCGGCTTCTGCGGGCAGGGCGTTTCCAACAGCGTCATCCTGCGCGGCCTGGTAGCCATTGCCGGCATCGTATCCGCCTCCGTGGTGCCCGATACGTACTTCCAGACCAAGATGGACATGGCGGCCGTGGAAAACGAAAACATCCCCACCAGCAAGCTCGGTGAATGGCTCGGCAACCAGTTCCTGACCAAGGTTCGCGTCCTTCTGGAAAACAACGGCTACGGCCATATTCTCAAGAAGTACAAGACCGCCAAGGACATCATGGACTGGTACGAAGGCGAACTCTGCCGTCTGCACGAGCAGCTGCGCGAATCCATCGAGACCCCCAAGGAGAAGTTCTACCGTCAGGAACTGGAGCAGTTCCGCGCCACCTTCCACAAGCCGGTCATCTACGCCGGTTGGGACTGGTGCCAGACGGTGGAAGACGCTCTGCATCAGGCCGGTTTCGCCAACTTCGACGAGCAGGCCAAGGCCCTCGAAGCCCAGCGCAAGGTTGCCTGGTAGTTTCAAGAGCCACACAAGAACCATACGGGCGGGACAGCACATGCTGTCCCGCCTTTTTTCATGCCCAGACCGTGGTATCAGGCAGCCTCGTTCCCAAAGCGCGAGGGGAGGGTTGGCACGGCTGGAAAACGAACATTGATATATTGAATTAATATTCAATCAATGGTAGTGCACGTATCAACACCGCACGCATCATGTTTCGTCACAACAGCTCAGCAGGGGAATGGGAAGGAAAAGGATGGCCAGAAATTCGGACCAGAATCAGAGGGTCAGGGAAGAGCGGCGGGAACGCATTCTGACCGGTGCGCTGGAACTCTTTGCCCGTAACGGCCTTGCAGGAACCAAGATCAGCGACATCGCCAAACATACGGCCATGTCCAACGGACTCGTATATCACTATTTCCCGTCCAAGGAAGACATCTTCATCGAACTGATCCGCACTGCCTTCGAACGGTTGATTCTCGCCTGTGGCTATCTGGAATCCCTGACGCTTCCCCCCCACAGAAAGCTGCTCCATGCCATGGACGAGCTTGTACATACCTTCAGGACCAGCCCCACGGCATGCCTGTACCACATGCTCATCGCACAGGCCACGGCAGCGGAAAACATTCCGGCCGGAGCACGGGACATTCTGGAGCAAAACAGGAACATTCCCTACGCGACCATGGCCCGCGTCATTGCGCAGGGACAGGAGCAGGGGACCATACGGCCGGGAAAACCGGACGACCTTGCCTTCTTCTTCTGGGTGAACATCAACGGCATTGCACAGCATCAGGCCATGTACGGCGAAACCGCACAGTGTCCGGACCTCGCCCCGCTGCATCGTCTTTACCTGACATCAAAGGAGTTGCCATGAGCTTCGACTGCGCTCCCCGCGTGGTCATGACCGCGCTTGGCCCCATTGCGTACCGCGAACTTCGTACCGGAGACGGGCAGGGGGATACGGAATGCTCAACGGAACGGACCAACGCTCCTGTTGTGGTCGCCATCCATGGGGCCATGGGCGGTCATGACCAGTCGGGCATTCTTGCCCGCACGGTTCTGCCTGCGGGCTGCCGCTGCATCGCCATCTCCCGTCCAGGCTATCCGGGCACCCCGCTGAAAGGCCGGGAAACACCCGAGGCTCAGGCAGATCTGGTGGCAGCCCTGCTGAAGGACCTGCACATCCATCGCGCCATCCTTCTTGCCATTTCCGGGGGAGGGTATTCGGCCATCCATTTCGCCGTGCGCCATCCTGAAGCATGCCACGCCCTGATTCTCTGCTCCTCCACGGGTGGCAGGAATGCGGTTCCCATTCCGTTCTCCTTTTCCATCCTCACGGCGCTGGGACGCATCCCATTCGTTGTCAGGGCGCTGCAGAAACGTGCTGGCAGCAACCCTGAAAGGGGATTGCGCCGGTCTGTCTCACACACGGACATCCTTGATGCCATGCTCGGCAACGAAAGGGTAATGCGCCTGTACAATGAACTGACGGTGGGCATGCTGTCCGACTTCGCCCAACGGATTCCCGGAACCGCCAACGATATCCGCATCACGAAGGAAAGGGAGTATCCCCTTGAATCCATCCACACCCCCACGCTGATCGTGCACGGCACGGATGACCGCGTCGTGCCTTACGAACACCACGGCAGGAAGCTGGCCGAACGGATTCCCGATGCACAGCTCTGCCTTGCGGATCGGGGCGAGCACGTCACGATCTTCACGCACAATGACATGGTACGCGCTGCCGTCAGGCAGTTCCTGACAACCTGTCCGGAGTGAATCTCCATACCTTGCTGAAAAAGAAAGCCGGATCGCTTGAGCGACCCGGCTTTCCAACATGTGAGCTTCAACGAGCGGCTACTTGAGCCTGTCGGTGATGTTATCCTTGATCCAGTGCGCATCAAACCATTCCAGCGGCGTCACGGGCATGCCCGACATGATTACGCCGAAATGGAGATGGTCTCCACCGGCCATGCCGGTCTTTCCGCTCTTGCCAAGAATCTCGCCCTTGCGCACAGCCTGGCCCGGGGTGACGTCGATCTCGCTCAGATGCGCATAGAGCGTCTGCAGCCCCAGCCCGTGGTCCACAATGACAACCTGACCATAGATGCCCATGGTGTCTGCAAAGACCACCCGGCCGTCATTGGCGGAGGGGATGGGAGCATGCATGGTGGAGGCGAGATCGTGGCCCAGATGGTACTGTACGTCGATTTCCGTGCCATTGTACACATAGGTCCGTTTTTCGGCAAAACGGGCACGATTGGCCGCATTATGCAGCCGCAGGAAGGTTCCGTTCCACAACATGCTAGGCGAGGTCTGCTTGCCTATGTCATACAGGGCGGCGCGGTTGGCGGCGCGCATCTCCCGGTTGACCTTGAGGAAGCGCTGCTCATTGGTCATGTCGCCGGGAAAATCCTGCTCAAAATCGGGCATCTTGGAAGCAAGGAAGGAGTCACTCAGATTGATGCGGTCCGTGGTGAACTCACGGTCAATGGGGTTGACTCCGGCTCCCCGTTCATACGAGTTGCCGGCAAGGTCGGTGGCGACAAGCTTGGGCGCATATTCCCCGACGGTCAGGCTATAGGGAAAGGCAAAGAAACACAGATAGTTGCCGTTTGACTGACGGTAGCCGGGGAAAAAGAGATCGCCCACGGCAACACCGGTAGACGCAACCTCTTCGGATACCGCGTATGCGATGACGCCGACACCGCCGCGCCGGACGTAGGGCGGCATGGTAATCACGGAAACACGGGGCGGGGTGGTATCCAGCCGGTAGGAATACTCGCGAGTGGCAGTGTTCCCCTTGCCGAACGCGGCAAAGGAGCCGTCCGTGGCCTTGACGATGACCTCAAAAGCCCCCTCCTGCAGATTGACAGAAGAGAGATTCACCATCTCTTTCCGCTCGGGCAGACGATCAGCCCAGTCCTGCTGGTACACGGTCATCATGGTCGAGTTCTTGCGGATCAGGACGGTCAGACTCTTCACCCCCGAGGCGTGGTCCGCCAGCGAGATTTCAAGAACGGAGTTCTGGCTCAGGCGGCCGTCTCCGGGCGTTACGGTAATCAGCGGCGCCTGCTGATCCTTGAAAAGCATGTATCCCCCAACACCACATGCTCCCAGAAGACCAAAGACAAACAGGGTCAACACAACATTCTTCAGATTCGACATCATAGATCCTTACGCGTAATCCGTGGGGCACCCTTGAAGGATGCGGTTGCAGGCATGAGAAAGGCCACCCGTACGAGAGTGGCCGGCACCTTTGTCGTGGGGTACTACAATGCTTCCACGGCATCCATGAGGCTGATGGTCAGCTTCAGGAAGTCCGCTTCGGTGATGATGCCCACCAGCTTGTCCTCATCCACCACGGGCAGGCACCCGTACTTGTGGTTGAATAGCATCTCTGCAGCATCGCGCAGGCGGGTCTCAGGGGAAACGGTGGTGACATCCGTACGCATGATCTCGCTGACCGGAATGCCGGAATCAATCTCATCCTGCACGTCCGGATCCACATCCGCAAAGCGGGACACGGTGGAGGCGAGGATATCCCTGTGGGTAAGAAGCCCCAGAAAATATCCGGGGGCATCAACAATGGGAATGTGCCGTATCCGTGCTAGATCCATGAGGGAGCGAGCCGTCTTGAGAGAGTCAGCCTGCTTCAGGGTGAACAGGTTCGTGGACATGAGGTCGCTGACGTACAGCATACGGAGTCTCCCGTGGTTAGACATTGTACGGGTCAATTTTCGCACACTCAGCGCGTATGTCAAGGGAGTCCATTTGGTTGACTTGGAAAGAAAAATCTGCTTCTCAAACCGAGCACGGTGTTGTTCTGGTCAGGCAGGGATCCTGTTGCCCGATCCATGTGCAGCCGTTCCGAAATTCGTGAGGGGGATACGCAGCAATAATGGTTGATATGCGTCGCAACAGAGAGCGCATGGTGCGTGAGCAGATAGAGGCGAGGGGCGTGACCGACCCGAGGGTTCTGGCTGCCATGCGCAAGGTGCCGCGCCACCGCTTCGTTCAGGAGGCCCTGCGCCTGCAGTCCTACGAGGACCATCCTCTGCCCATCGGATACGGGCAGACCATTTCACAGCCCTACATTGTTGCCCACATGTCCGAGAAGCTGGAAGCGGCACCCGGCATGAGCGTACTGGAAATAGGCACGGGATCGGGCTTTCAGGCCGCCGTACTGTCCGAGATGGGGCTGGATGTCTACTCCGTGGAACGCATCCGCGAACTGCATTTCGCAACCCAGAGCCTGCTGCGCGAACTCAGGTATTACCGCATCCGCCTGAAGCTGGACGACGGCACCATGGGCTGGCCGGAAATGGGGCCCTTTGACCGCATCATCGTTACCGCGGGCGGCCCGACCATTCCGGAGCCGCTGGTGCATCAGCTGGCAGACCCCGGTGTCCTGCTCATTCCCGTGGGCAAGAACAAGCGGATGCAGCAACTGGTGCGCATCCGCAAGCAGGATGGAGACGTCACCCTGGAAAAACTCGGCGGCGTGGCCTTTGTGGACCTTGTGGGCACGCACGGCTGGTAACTCATATGCTACAGAAGTACCTCGATAAATTGTGGCGCATAGCCGACTCCAAGGGCGCACTGCGTGTCCTTACGCTGGTTTCCTTCAGCGAATCCATCTTCTTCCCCATCCCTCCGGACCTGCTGCTCATCCCCATGGCCCTTGCAAAACGCGAACAGGCCTTCCGGCTGGCTGCCACCTGCCTTGTCGCATCGCTCCTGGGCGGCATTCTGGGGTACTACATAGGCTATTTTTTCATGGATGTGGTGGGCATGCCCATCATTCATTTCTACGGACTGGACGCCAAGTACCTCGTCATCAAGCAGTGGTATGACACCTACAGCGCATGGGCGGTTGCCGCAGCCGGCCTCACCCCCATCCCCTACAAGCTGTGCACGCTCACGGCCGGGGCCTTTCGCATAGACTTTCCGGTGTTCATCGTGGCATCCACCGTCAGCCGGGGCATCCGTTTCTTCGCCATTGCCTGGCTCATCCATGCCTTTGGCGAACGTGCCCGATTCTTTCTCGAAAAGCGGTTCGACCTCGTGCTGCTCGGAACCCTCATCCTCGGCATTGCTGGCTTTGCCGCGATCAGGTTCCTCAACTAGGTTTTGTCCGTCTGGGTTTGCCTGTACGGCAGACTTGACGGTGGCGTATTCTTGATTACTTCTTCGGTCAGCAGGCCTGTCCGGGCAACCGCATCAGCATGGGGTCCCCGGACGTTTCATAAAAGGAGAAAAGTATGTCTTCATGCAGCGGCTGTTCCTCATCCGGCGGCCTTCAGCCCCATTCCGAATCTGCGGCAAGTGCCAAGCAGAACATTCAGGATGCCCTGATCAGCTCCACCCTCGACAAGATCAAGTACAAGCTCTTCATCATGAGCGGAAAGGGCGGTGTGGGAAAGAGCTCCGTTACCGTCAACACGGCAGCGGCACTGGCTGCACGCGGCTTCAAGGTCGGCATCCTTGATGTGGACATCCACGGCCCGAGCGTTCCCAACCTGCTGGGAGCAACTCAGCTGGGTCTGGAAGCAGACAGGGGAGGGTTGCTCAACCCCGCGCTGGCCAGCGAGAATCTGTGGGTCGTCTCCATGGATTCCCTGCTCAAGGACAAGGACACCGCCGTATTGTGGCGCGGCCCCAAGAAGACCGCCGCCATCCGCCAGTTCGTCTCCGACGTGAACTGGGGAGAGCTGGACTTCCTGCTCATTGATTCGCCTCCCGGAACCGGTGACGAGCACATGACCGTGCTGAAGACCATTCCCGAAGCCCTCTGTGTGGTGGTCACCACCCCGCAGGAAATTTCCCTCGCCGACGTGCGCAAGGCCATCAACTTCCTCCAGTACGCCAATGCCAATGTGCTGGGCGTGGTGGAGAACATGAGCGGACTGGCCTGTCCCCACTGTGGCGGCGAGATTACCCTTTTCAAGAAGGGTGGGGGCAAGGAGCTGGCGGAAAAGTACGGCCTGGAATTCCTGGGCAGCATTCCGCTCGATCCCGCCACCGTCGTGGCTGCCGACCGCGGCGTGCCCGTTGTGATGCTTGAGGACGAATCCCACGCCAAGACGGGCTTCCTCGGCATTGCCGATAACATTGTCGCCGCCCTTGACCGGAGTCTGGAGGCCATCTCCAGTTCCAACGCCTAGCAAGGGCAAGCCAGGATCAGCACATGCACCGCCGTCCCTCCGGCCGCCACGCACTCCGAACGCGTATCCTCGTGATCGCAACGGTATGTCTGGTGGCGGCCGGGACGGCGTTTTCCGTGTGTGAGGCCAACACCATCTACTACTGGAAAGACCCCAAGGGCATCTACCATTTCTTCAAGGAACCGCCCAAGGGCTTTGTTCCCCGCAAGAAACCCGCCGTACGACGTCCGCTCACGCGAACGCAGATAGACCGGGTGGCTGCCGTCTTCGGCAAACGCCACCGCATTGATCCTGACCTGATACGCGCCATTATCGAAGTTGAATCCGACTACGATCCCAAAAGCGTCTCCGAGGCAGGCGCCCAGGGGCTCATGCAGATCATGCCGGACACACAAAAGGATCTGGGGGTAAACAACCCTTTCGATCCGGTGGAAAACATAGAGGCCGGAGTCCGGTATTTCCGCGCCATGCTTGATCGCTTTAAGAATGTGCGTCTTGCGCTGGCAGCCTACAATGCCGGTCCTTCAAGTGTGGAAAAATACGGCGGAATCCCGCCCTTTGCGGAAACAAGGAAGTATGTTACCAAGGTTCTGACGCGATACCGCTCTAACCGTTCAAAGGCCAAATAAGCATGTTCAATCTCGCCAACAAGATCACTCTTGCCCGGATACTCATCGTTCCCTTCATTGTCATTCTTCTGTACTTTCCCGGCAAGGTGACCGGCCTTATTGCCTTTTTCCTCTTTTTCGTAGCCTCCGCAACCGACATGGTGGACGGCTTCATCGCGCGGAGGGAAGGGCTTGTCACCAGTTTCGGCAAGTTCCTCGACCCCCTTGCGGACAAGCTGCTCATCAGTTCCGTCCTCATCATGCTCACCCATCTTGGCTGGGTTCCCGCCTGGATCACCATCGTGATCATCTGCAGGGAACTCATCGTCACCGGTCTGCGCGCCATGGCTGCTGATGAAGGCATCGTGATCGCCGCCGACAAGTATGGAAAGCTGAAAACCATCGTACAGATGTTCGCCTGCGCTCCTTTAATTATTCATGAGCCTCTTTTCGGTATTGCCATGCAACCGCTGGGAGAGATTCTTCTTTACATAGCGCTTGTTCTCACTGTATTTTCTGGTGGAAACTACCTGTACGGCTTCTATCACAACTGGTTGCAGGAAACGAAGAACGGCTGACAGGCTGCTTGACCCTCTGCAGATACGTACCTTCGTGCGTCGCTCACGCTCGCAACACGCTCGGTGTCCTGCTGTCGGGTGATTATTCAAGAGGTATGGGCCATGCATGAACATGAAGAACTGCAGAGCAGATTACGCAACTGTCTGCAGACCATTCTGGAACTCGAGCCGGACCTTGAAGGCCTTGAGCTCGGGCATGACCTCATGAAGGAATTCGACATGCTGAAATCCTTCATGGAAAAACTTGACGATGTTGAACTGCAGGAAGATGACGTGCGCCGCATAGAAACCGCAACAGCCAATTTTCTGGAAGAACTTAAAGGACCGTTGGCCAGCCTGCATGAACGCAACGCTGCAAGACGGTTCCTGCACTGATCATGTTCTGGAAGCGTCTACTCATCGGATGCCTGATCGTCCTCAACCTCGTTCTCCTTCTGCGCATGCTGGTGAGTGATCAGGGGATTTTTGCATACAGGCAGCTCAAGGCTGACTACGATACACTCGAACAGCAGCTCAATGTACTGAAGGAGCAGAACCTTGCCCTCAGTCAGGAAATACGGCTGCTGCAGGCCGACCCTGAATATATCGAAAGAGTCATTCGCCAGCGGATGAATTTCGTTAAGGAAAACGAAATATTGTACATCTTCCCCGATGCAACCAAAGAGGGTACAGCAGGAGCCGTTCAGGATGAAGGCAAAGATTAAGTGGTATCAAGAAGTTCTTGAGCTGGAGCCGAGTTCCAAGGTTTTCTTCCCCTTGGCCAAACTGTTTGCCGACGCAGGGCAACACGCCGAAGCCGTTGCCACGCTGCGTCAGGGGCTGGAACGCCATCCCGAACATTTTGAAGCCCGCATGCTTCTCATAGACTGCCTCGGCAGCCTCGGCGTCGCCGACTCGCTTGAGCAGGAAATTTCCCGGATCGGCGGCGTGCTCAGCAAGTACCCGTCCTTCTGGAAGAATTGGGCTTCCACCGTTGCCTCCCAACCGGACGGCACGGACGCCGCCCTGGCACTATCCTTCCTTTCCGCCACCTTCGATGAAACCTCCATATCCTGGTCGACCGTCATAGAGCAGGGGCTGCGCAGCGTGCTTTCCGGATCGGAAGGCGTAGCCGTGGCACCCAAACCGGCTACGGTGCACCACATGAGGCCGGCTGAACCCGTAACGGCAGCAATGCCCGACGATGAACCGGACAACGACGAGGAAGACGCTCTGGACACCCCGCAGCCCAGAAGCCATGCCCACTTCACGGAAGCCGAAACCGCTGCCCATGGGGGCGCGGACTTCTCCGGCGACGAAGACGGGGACAATGACGAGCCGTTCTCTCTGCGAACCCTGACCATGGCCAGAGTGCTGGCGGAGCAGGGCGATATCAAGGGTGCGCTCGACATTTGCAAGGAACTGGACGAAACCGTACAGACCGAAGCGGCCCGGCAACGTGTCGAGGAATTCCGCACGGCGTTGACCTCGGCTCCCAAGCCGGGACAGGATGGTGCAGAAACGCGTGAGGAAGGGCAGCCGCTTCAGGGCAAGACCAAGCTCATCAACACACTCGAATCGCTGGCAGAACGCCTTGAGGCACGGGCAGCTCGCTGATCTTTCTCCCTCTTTTCCACTGCCTGCACAGCCCCTTGTGCCACGCAACAGTTAACAACCCAGTCAGGAGTACATAGACGTGCGTCGTCTGATGACAGCAGCCATTCTACTGGCCATTTCCCTTTCAATGGTGGCCGGTTGCAAGCAAACCGCCAAGGATCTCTGGAAAGACACCCGCAAATACTACCGGGAGTACCTCAACACACCGGCCACGCTCGATTTCGAACCGGCCGATGCCGAACCCGTCGAGGAACGCCTGGCCACCGTGTATACCCCTGTTGGCCTCGCTCTGGAGGCTTTCCGCAGGGATCTGGACAACAAGGACATCATGCCTGAGGACGAATGGATCGAAGGCATGCTCAGCAAGCACTCCTGGCTCAGCGGCATTACCGTCGTCTCCCCTGAAGGCGTCATCTACAAGCAGCGTCCCGAAGCAGGCGGTCTCAAGGCGCTCGATTTCACACCGCTGTTCTCCGAAGAAGAACAGTTCGGCTATCGCGAACTGCGTGCCTATTCCGAAAACAACCCGCTGGGTCCCGAAATATACGTGGGCAAGCCCTTCTTCGTGGACAACGACATGAAGGGGCTCATCGTAGCCCACTTCGATCCCCGTGCGCTGCTGTCCGTATGCCCCGATCCGGCGCGGCTGGTCATCATCAGCCCGACCATGACCCTCTGGGCAGGCCATTACATCATGGATACCACGCCTCTGGACAAGGTGGACTGGAAGACAACTCTCCAGAAGGAAACCTCTGCCACGTTTGGAAATGATCTGGGCGAATTCCTTTGGGTTTCCAAGTTTATCGGGAACATGCCGCTGGTTTTCGCAACCACTTCAAGCGAATTCCCCATTGACGAAAGCCAGATGGACGCCCTGATGGTGCCCGAACCAATGATGGATGTGCCTACCGTGGAAGCATCTCCCGCACAGGAAGAGGTCGCTGCCGCCCCCATGACCGACGTCACTGAAGCGCCTCTGGCCGCCGCCGTGCTGCCCCCCGACATGAAGCAGCCCGCACTGAACGATACGCCCGAACCGGCAAAGCCGACCAGCGACTACGTTTGGTCCGTACAGATTGGAGCCTTCCACAACCCCGAGTACGCCCAGGACCGCATAGAACTGCTCCAGTCCTTCGGCTACAGCCCCTGTCTCATGGATCTCTATGACAAGCACGGGCAGTTGTGGCATGTTGTGCAGATCTTTGACTCGCCCGACAAGGTGGCCGCCTTCAAGGAAGTGCGCACCTTCATCAAGAAGGGGACCGGCCTCGACTACAATGTCGAGATTCTGGACGCGGGCGTGGTCAGCAGACGGAAGAAATGCTTCTAATTCATTCAGTGAGGAAATAATGCGTCAGGTAACCGTTACCGAACATGTCCTGCTGCACCAGACGAAATCGCCTGCAGCGTCTGGCCAGTTCACCACGCTTCTCTATGACCTGATTCTCGCCGCCAAGATCATTGCCCGAGGCGTGAACAAGGCAGGTCTGCTCGACATTCTGGGCGCCACCGGCGAAATCAACGTGCAGGGCGAACAGGTCCAGAAACTGGACGAGCTCGCCAACCGTACGCTCATACACCGCATGGAACGCACCGGCGTTCTCTGCGCCATGGCTTCGGAGGAAAACGCCGATCTCATCCGCATCCCGGATAAGTTCAAGCGGGGAGAGTATATCCTCATCTTCGATCCGCTGGATGGCTCGTCCAATATCGACGTGAACATCAACGTGGGGACCATTTTCTCCATCCACAAACGCATTTCACCCAGCGACGAAGACGTCACCCTGGCGGACGTGCTGCAGCGCGGCACCGAGCAGGTGGCCGCAGGATACTTCCTCTACGGTTCCTCCACCATGCTGGTCTATTCCTCGGGACAGGGCGTGCACGGCTTCACCCTGGACCCCAGTGTAGGTGAATTCCTGCTTTCGCACCCGGATATCCGCATCCCGGAACGGGGCAAGGTCTATTCCGTGAACGAGTCGTATTACCACTACTGGGACGAGCCCACCCGGCGCATCGTGAATCACTTCAAGGGCACGGACAACGATCGCGGCGCCCCGTACTCCCTGCGCTATGTCGGATCGCTGGTTGCGGACTTCCATCGCAACCTGCTTAACGGGGGCATCTTCATGTACCCCATGGACTACCGCATTCCCAGCAAGCCCCAGGGCAAGCTCCGCCTCATGTGCGAAGCCTCCCCCCTGGCGTTTGTGGCAGAGCAGGCAGGTGGCGCCGCCATCGACGGCAACAGACGCATCCTGGATATCCAGCCCGGCGAACTGCACGAGCGGGTTCCGCTCTTCATCGGCTCGGCCAAGGATGTTGCCGTTGTTTCCGAGATGTACGCACAAGCCCGGCAGGACTAGTCCCCCCATGTCTGACCATGAGCGGGGCCACGAGCCCCGCTTTTTTTTGAACCAGTTCCGGATGGCCCCATGATCACTCTCGGCATTGAAACCTCTTGTGACGAAACCGCTCTTGCCCTGGTGCAGGACGGCACACTGCTGCACAGCGTCATGTCCACCCAGATGGACATTCACGCGCTGTTCGGCGGTGTCGTCCCGGAAATCGCCTCACGCGAGCACTACCGCCTGCTGGGCAGGCTGTATGATGAACTGCTCGCGACCTCCGGACTCACTCTGCAGCAGGTGGACACCATTGCCGTCTCCCGCGGGCCCGGCCTGCTGGGAAGCCTGCTTGTGGGACTCGGGTTTGCCAAGGGGCTGGCGGCCGCCTCCGGCACACGCCTCCTCGGCATCAACCACCTGCATGCCCACCTTCTGGCCCCCGGACTGGAAGGCCCGCTGCAGTTCCCCGCGCTGGGTCTGCTGGTCTCCGGCGGGCACACGCACATTTACGGCATCGATGGGCCCACACGCTTCTCGCTTCTGGGCCGAACCCTTGATGACGCGGCCGGTGAAGCCTTCGACAAGGTGGCCAAGATGCTCAACATGCCATACCCCGGCGGCCGGTACATAGACGAGCTCGGTCGCAAGGCCGTCCCGGACGAAAAGCTCTTCACCAAGCCCTATGTGGACAACGCCAATCTGGATTTCAGCTTCAGTGGCCTGAAGACGGCCGCCAGCCTGTTCATCCAGAAGCACCCGCACATGATCCTCCCATCGCAGGATCTGGCACCGCGGTTGCTGGACGGCAGCTTGGACACGGCGGAAATCGCGCACTTCTGCGCCTCCTTCAACCATACCGTGGCGGAGACCCTGCGCATCAAGGTACAGCGGGCGCTCGACCAGCAGCAGGAACAGGGCAGGGGAGTACGCCAGTTGATCGTGGCGGGCGGCGTGGCCGCCAATAGCAGGGTGCGTGAAACCATGACGCATCTCGCTGCGTCAAACGGTCTGAATCTTGCGCTTCCGTCACCCTTCCTGTGCACGGACAACGGAGCCATGGTGGCCTATGCAGGAGAGCTTCTGGCACGCAACGGATTGCGGCACGACCTTGATCTCGACGCCATTCCGCGAGGACAGAAAATTCCCGACGACTACAGTCAGGATGGGGACTTGAAGCCGATCACGGGTATGTGAAATCACCATGCTTCCCTTGACACGGTGTACAACCCCTAATATTCATATCTGATATCGATGTGCGGCATTCGAACATGCCAGCATCCTTCAACAGAACGAAGAGGCCGACTTCTCGGTCTAAACCTACAAAGGAGCGAACTATGGCAGTTCAGGTAACCGACAGCAACTTTGAAGCTGAGATTCTCAAGTCCGACACCCCCGCTCTTGTTGATTTCTGGGCTCCCTGGTGTGGCCCCTGCCGTGCCATGGGTCCCGTGATCGACGAACTGGCCTCCGAGTTTGAAGGAAAGGTCCGCATCGCCAAGATGAACGTGGACGAAAACCCCGCTACCCCCAGCAAGTACGGCATCCGTGCCATCCCCACCATCATTCTCTTCAAGAACGGTGAAGTGGTTGAGCAGATCACCGGCGCCGTTTCCAAGAGCAGCATCAAGGACATGATTTCCCAGAAGGCTCTTGGCTAATGAAAGAATATGATTCCCTGGTTATCGGGGGAGGGCCGGCAGGCGTTACCGCCGCGCTGTACCTCATGCGCTCCGGCATGACTGTGGCATTCGCGGAGATGCTTTCTCCCGGCGGCCAGCTTCTGATGACCGAAGATATTGAGAACTATCCCGGATTTCCCAAGGGCATCAAGGGGTACGAGCTGGCGGACCTGTTCGCCGCCCACCTTGAAGGCTATCACTACGACAAGTATTCCGACACGGTGAAGGAAATCCAGCATGCGCCCCTTGCCAACAAGGTGCGTATTGGTGACGAATGGATTCTGGCCAAGACCATCATCATCTGCACCGGTGCCCGGTACAAGAAGCTTGGTCTGCCTAATGAAGAGCGTCTGACGGGGCGGGGCATTTCCTATTGCGCGCTGTGCGATGGCAACTTCTTCCGCGGTCAGACCGTCGGCGTTGTCGGCGGGGGGAATTCGGCTCTCGAGGAGTCGCTGTATCTCTCCAAGCTGGTCAAGAAGCTGCACCTCATCCACCGCAGGGAAGACTTCCGTGCAACCAAGTGCGTGCAGGACAAGGTGTGCATCATTCCGGACATCGACATCATCCGCAGTTCAGCCGTGACAGCCATTCACGGCGAAGACAGCCTGACCGGTGTCACCATCCGGAACCTTGCAACCGGCGAGGAGCGGGATCTGGCTCTCGACGGTCTGTTCATCTTCGTAGGGTACGAGCCCATCAAGGACTACTACCCTGAAGGACTGACTGCTGACGCTGGCGGCTTCATCATAACGGATACGGAGATGGTCACCAATCTTCCCGGCATCTTCGCGGCAGGCGACTGCCGTTCCAAGACGTGCCGACAGGTTGCCACGGCAGTCGGCGACGGCGCCACTGCGGCCAATTCCGCATTCCACTATCTGGAAAAGAATTAATGCGAAGAACCGTTATACGCTCCGGCCTGTTGCTGGCGATGCTCTTCATGCTCTCCGGCTGCGGCCTGATTGACTATTTCTATCTGCCGCCGCCCGAAGACACCGCGCAGGAACTCTTCGAGGCTGGCAACGACGCCATGCGGGAGAAGGATTACGCAAGCGCCATTGAGTACTTTACCGGTCTCAAGGACAAGTATCCCTTCAGCCCCTATACGATCGAAGCCGAGCTTTCCCTGGGTGACGCCTACTTCCTCGATGAGGAATACCTCCTTGCCGTGGATACGTTCAAGGAGTTCGAGACGCTTCATCCCCGACATGAAGCCATTCCCTACGTGCTCTTCCAGATCGGCAATGCCAACCTCCTGAGCTTTGTCTCCATTGACCGGCCTCAGACGAACATTGCCGAGGCGTACAACTACTTCATGCGCCTGCAGGATTCGTATCCGGGAACGGAATACGCCGTAAAGGCGCAGAGCTACCTGCACACTTGCCGCAAGTACATGGCCGAACACGAGATATACGTGGCCGACTTCTACTGGCGCACAGAGCACTACATGTCCGCCTACAAACGGTATACGTCCGTGGTGGAGACCTATGGCGATATCGAGGAATACCAGGAATATGCCAAGGAGCGTGCCCGGCTTTCCTACCTGAAAAGCCAGCAGGACCTCTCCAAGCAGGAACTGGAACGCCGCGAGGGATCGTGGAAGGACTATTTCGGCTGGCTGTAGCCCTCTGCAGACCTGCAGGCCGAAGACATTCCCATACAAAAGAGAAGGGCGGCACCACACGGTGCCGCCCTTTTTTCTGTCAGAAAAGAGGAACCCTACGCGCCCGTCTCATCGTCCAGCGCGTGCGGGTCGATCATGAGGCGCATGGCCTTCCAGATGGCATTGAGCCCCAGCCCGCTTTCCGAGGAAGAAATGATGGGACGAACGCCTTCAAGCAGGGTGGCCCATTCGGCCTGTTTTGCGGCGCGCTCACGCTGCTTGCACTTGTCCGCCTTGGTCAGCACGGGCAGCAGCGGCAACCGTATGGACCGGGCATAAGCCGTGAGGTCCACATCCAGCTTCTGGGGTGGCACGCGGCAGTCGAGCAGGACCGCAAGTCCACGCAGACCAGGCGTATCGGTAAGGTAGGTGCTGATGAGCTTGGCCCACTTTTCGCGGTCGGACTTGGAAGCCTTGGCATAGCCATACCCCGGCAAATCCACCAGATAGAACCCCCATGGCTCCACACGGTAGTAGTTGATGCTCTGGGTCTTGCCCGGCGTGGAGCTGATGCGCGCCAGCTTCTTGCGACCGGCAAGGGCGTTGATGAGGGACGACTTGCCCACGTTGGAACGCCCGGCCAGCGCAATCTGCGGTTCATCCACGCACTTGAGCTGTTCAAGCAGGTAGATGGTATCTTCAAGTATGAGTTGTGGTTGCATGGTATCCTTGAGGGACGGAAGGGAAGAGGTGATCGGCTTGACAGAACAGAATTGTTCGGAAAATATGCCTTGTTTCGACTAATATGCCGAAAATTGTATCAAAAGCGAAAGACAAACACAAAGGGGAAAGCGCATGGCCCGGTACAGGTTCCTGGTTCTCAACGGTCCCAATCTCGGCGCGCTGGGCAAGCGACAGCCCGAAATATACGGCACCAGCGGCATGAACGCTCTTCCCGCCCTTGTGGAGAAGGTGCTGGGTGCCCGCGCCGGCGACGTGGAGCTGCTCCACTTCCAGTCCAACAGCGAGGGCGCCCTCATAGACCGGCTGGAACTGGCACGGGAAGAGGGACTGCACGGCGTGGCCTTCAACGCCGGCGCCTACACACACACCAGCCTTGCCCTTGCCGACTGCCTGGCATGGATAGGGGTGCCCTGCGTGGAGGTGCATTTGAGCAACGTCCTGGCCCGTTCTGAGCCCCTGAGGCAGAAAAGCCACATCGGACGTCACGTTATCGGCGTTGTCGCCGGATTCGGCATGCTGAGCTACGCACTGGCCATACAGGCTCTTGTGCAGCATCACGAAAAAGAGTAACGTGCCGCGTTCCTTAACGGGACACCTACTGCACATCACGCTATTACAGTCGGCGCACGCCGATTTCTGGAGGAATAGATGTATTCGACTACCGACTTCAAGCGCGGCCTCAAGATCCTGCTGGAGGATACGCCGTACGAAATCATCGAGTTTCAGCACTTCAAGCCCGGCAAGGGCGGTGCCATGATCCGTACCAAGCTGCGCAACCTGCTCAACGCCCGCGTTGTGGACAAGACCTTCCGTTCCGGTGAAAAGGTCGGCAGACCCGACATCGAACACCGCGACATGCAGTTCCTGTACATCGAAGGCGACAAGCTGGTGCTGATGGATCTCGAATCCTACGAACAGTACTACATGGACAAGGAAAACACCGACGGCAAGGAAGATTTCCTCAAGGACGGCCAGCAGGTCAAGATCATGCTGTACAACGGCGATCCGCTCGACCTGGAACTGCCTGCGTCCCTCGTGCTGGAAGTGACCCACACCGAACCCGGCGCCAAGGGTGACACCGTGTCCAACGTGACCAAGCCCGCCACCCTGGAAACGGGTATCGTGGTCAACGTGCCGCTGTTCATCAACATCGGCAACCGCGTGAAGGTCAACACGGAAACCCGCGAATACCTGAGCCGCGAAAACTAGATTCCATTCCCGTTCATCAATGTCCCCCGCGCTCCTTGCGCAGGGTGGTGCTGTGGACGGACTCCCTGTAATACGGTAAGGGATATGGCTGTATATGGCCGTATCCCTTTTTCCTTTAAAGTTTCACGGAGGGTAGCGCTACGGACGGCAACCGTGTTGCTCGCGAACTGTTCGCCCTGTTTCTCGTCTTCTGGGGTGTGCTGACGCTGGTGAGTCTTGTCACCTTCAGTCCGGCAGACCCAAGCCTGAACCATGTGGTCAGTTCGCCCGCTCCTGTACACAACTCCGTAGGCCTCTTCGGGGCATATCTTTCCGGTATCCTTGTTGATTTCTTCGGTATTGCGGCCTACCTGTGGGCTTTCGGCTTCATCTTTGCCGGAGGACGCAATTTTATTGCCGGTCTCACGGCCATGTGGTGGCGCTGGCTCGGCATCGTGCTGTTCGGCATCTGCCTGTGCAGCCTCGGTTCCGCAGCCTCCATGCACATCGGCGGCATTCCCGGCGGCGGCTTTCTGGGCAACATCCTGTACCATCTCGGCTGGTTCTACCTGCGGCCCACCGGAGCCATCCTGCTGTGGTCCTTCCTGACCCTTTGTGCCGTACAGCTGACCTTTGGCGGCACCTGGGCCGATCTGGTCAAGCGCATGCAGGGCCTGCTGCTCGATCAGCTGCTCAAGCGCAAGGAACGCCACAACAGACGTGGTTCCGCGCACTCTACGGGGCGTCTCGTCGCCGTGGAGGGATCGGAGGCTACGCACCTCACGGAACCAGCTCCGCGGGAAAAGAAGGCCCACCGGTTCTTCCGCCCCAAGAAGAAGGCCGAGAACAGGCACCTTGCCCTTGATGCCGACGAAACAGCCGTCACGGAACCGGCAGAATGGCCGGAAGCTGGACCAGACATCCTCCCCGTTCAGGAAGGAATCGTCATCGACGAGCGTCCCACGGCCCCTGCAGGCGAGCTGCTGACCCCGTTCCCGGCCATGCCCGGCACCGAAGCTCCGACCAGCCGCAAGCCCGTTGCCGTCCCCAAGCCCGCCAAGGCTCCCAAGGGCAAAATTCAGCTGCCCGCGCTCACGCTGCTTTCGGACAACAGCACGGACATGCAGCGCACCTCGCGGGATATTCTTGAATCCAAGGGCCGCATGCTCATCGAGACCCTGGCTGATTTCGGCGTGCAGGGCGAGCTGCAGCGCATCACTCCCGGCCCCGTGGTCACCATGTTCGAGATCAAGCCCGCCCCCGGGGTGAAGGTCAGCCGTATCGCCAATCTTTCCGACGACCTTGCCATGGCCCTGCGCGCCATTTCCGTGCGCATTCAGGCCCCCATTCCCGGCAAGGACAGCGTGGGCATTGAAATTCCCAATGAGCACAGGGAGATCGTCTGCCTGCGCGAACTGCTCGGCTCCGACATCTTCCGCAAGTCCGACCTGCCGCTCACCCTGGCCATCGGCAAGGACATCTCGGGCATTCCCTTTGCCACGGACCTCGCCAAGATGCCGCACCTGCTGGTGGCAGGCGCCACGGGGCAGGGCAAGAGCGTGTTCATCAACTCCGTGCTGATGAGCCTGCTCTACAGGACCACCCCGGATGAACTGAAGCTGCTGCTGGTGGACCCCAAACGTATCGAACTGGCCGTATATGCGGACATGCCGCATCTTGTGCACCCTGTGGTCACCGACATGTCGCAGGCCAAGAACGCCCTCGACTGGGCCGTGCACGAAATGGACAAGCGCTACGAAGCCATGGCCATTCTGGGCGTCCGCAACATCATCAGCTACAACGAAAAGCTCAAATCCCTGGGTGACGACCGGCCCGAGGAATATGCCGAGCTTGAACACATCCCCTATCTCGTCATCATCATTGACGAACTTGCAGACCTGATGCTCACGGCCGCCAAGGAGGTGGAAACCAGCATCGTGCGTCTCGCCCAGCTGGCCCGTGCCGCGGGCATCCATCTCATTCTCGCCACCCAGCGCCCCAGCGTGGACGTGGTCACCGGCCTCATCAAGGCCAACTTCCCGTGCCGCATCTCCTTCCAGGTGACAGCCAAGCACGACTCGCGCACCATTCTGGACACGGTCGGTGCCGAGCACCTGCTCGGCAAGGGTGACATGCTCTTCAAGGCCGGCGGAGGACGCCTGCAGCGCATGCACGGCGCCTTTGTCAGCGATGACGATGTCGCCTCGGTGGTCGGGTTCTGGAAGGGCCAGATGCCGCCGTCCTACAAGGTGGATTTTGCAGAGTGGGGCAACGAGGGAACCGGCGGTTTCAGTGACATGGACGGCAACGGCGGCCCCATGGGTGCCGTTTCCGACGATCCCATGTACAATGAATGCGTGGCCTTCGTCATGCAACAGGGCAAGGCCTCCATCTCGCTCATCCAGCGCCGTTTCCGCATAGGGTTCAACCGTGCGGCCCGCTATGTGGAACAGATGGAACAGGACGGCATCATCGGTGCCGCCGACGGCAGCAAACCCCGCACGGTCATTGCCGGCGGAGCGGTACGTGACGATTTCTGATCCCGTCATGACAAACGACGTCTTTCACTTGGAGCAACTCATGCGTGCAGTGTCCCAGACCCGATATTATCTCACGGCAGCCGTTCTGGCACTGTCCCTGGCGCTTGCCGGAACTGCCCGTGCCGACGCCCTGACGGACGGCATCCAGAACCATTATCGCAACGCCCGGACCATGCAGGCCAGCTTTGAACAGGTGCTGCGTCACAAGGAAAGCGGGGCGGTCGAAGACCGCTCCGGCACGTTCTACTTCAAGGCGCCTGCCCGCATCCGCTGGGTGACGGAAAAGCCATCCCCGGAACTGCTGGTGGTAAACCCCGACGCCGTGTGGAACTACTTTGAGGATGAAGAGGTGGCTTACAAGTATCCCGCATCCCTCGTGCATGAGACCAAGACGGCCCTGCGTTTCATCACCGGACAGGCCAACATCGAAGAGGAATTCTACGTGGAGACGGCCGAAACCAAGGACGGCCTGACCCCGCTGCACCTCTTTGCCAAGGAACCCACCACCGACCTGACGGAAGCCACGCTCTGGGTGGCACCGGACTATTCGGTTCGCCGTATCCTTACCGTGGATTTCTATGGCAACGAAAACGAGATCCGCTTTTCGGACATTCAATTCGATGCGCCCATGCAGGATGCCTTCTTCAACTTCACCCCACCCAAGGGCGTGGAAGTGGAAGACAGAACCAAGGACGTGCAGGAGCAAAAGATCAAGGAGTAGGGGCGTTCCCCGCTCCGCCCCGTACGAAACGAAAAACGCCCCGCCGAGACTGTGTCGGCGGGGCGTTTCTACGTCTGTATGGAGGAACTTATTCCAGTCCCGTGGCCCGGCGCAGCAAGGCGATCTCCGAATGATCGAGGAAGCGGGCCGCCCCTCGATCCAGGTTGCCGAGATCAATGGGACCATGCCGGAAACGCTTGAGTGACAGGATGGTCAGGTCCAGATCCCGGCACATGCGGCGGATCTGCCTGTTGACCCCCTGAATGAGGTGCAGTTCCAGCGTGGTGACGCCGCGTTCCTCGCGCAGCACGTTCACCTTGACCGGGGCAAGCTCCTCGCCTTCGGAAAGGGTCATGCCCGAACGCATGGTCCGCAAGGCGGTATCGGCCACCTTGCCGCGCACCCGGACCCGGTACACCTTGGGAAGATGCCATTTCGGGTGCGTGAGCCGGTAGGTCAGTTCGCCGTCGTCGGTCAGCAGGAGCAGACCTTCTGAAAAGAAATCCAGCCGTCCCACGGGGAACAGGCGCGCGTTCTTCATCTCCTGCGGCAGCAGGTCCAGCACGGTGGTGCGTCCCTGCGGATCGTTCACGGTGGTGACAACCCGCACGGGCTTGTTGATGACCACGTAGGTAAAGGTAGTCCGTGATACGTCCAGAGTAACACCCACGCCATTTACGGCCACGGCATCCTTGCCCACGGTCACCTTGACCCCGGGGGTGGTTACCACGGAGCCGTTCACGGACACGGCTCCCTGCACTATCAGGTCGTCCGCAGCCCGGCGAGAGCAGATGCCGGCAGCGGCCAGCGCCTTGTTGAGACGCACGGGCTCCTGCGCCCCGGGTGCACCGGAGGTCTGAACAGCCGCATGCCCTGCAGTAACAGCTGATGCTGGGCGAGCAGGGTGGTTGCCGGATACACTGCGGCGCTGCTGGCCGGTGCCTGCGGAGGAGGAGCGGCGCTGTCCGCCCTTGCCGGGAGCCCCCGTACCGGAGTCTCGATCGCGCGCAGGAGCCTTCTCCCGCCTTTCACGGGCTGGTCCTGCAGGACGTTTGCTCCTGCCGGAACCCTTATGTTCGTTTTCTCTGGACATTACGTTCCTGACGCTACGGCCGAATGACCTTGTTTGCCAACTGCAGACTGGTAACCACATCAAGCATGTTGGTTGTCTGGCCGACAGCCTTCTGTTCCATCAACCCGAAGAAATCAAGGCATGTGCCGCAGACAAGGATGGTCACACCATCAGCCTCCAGCTTCTGCAGTTCGCCTATGACCGGGCTTTCCTTTGCGGCGAGCTTGACCCCGCCGTTGACCATAACAATACGCCACAGTTCAGGCCCCAGTTCGGGCAGGGTGGCGAGAAAATTCTTCATCAGGCGTCCGCCCAGCACGTCGTCGCCGCTGCCGATAACATCGGAAGCAATGAAGACGCAAACCTTGCCGCCGTCCACGGCAGCGATCTGGGCAGGAGACAGTACTTCGCAGTTGCAGCCTTCACCCCGGGTGGCGACAAGGCGCCATCCGCCGGCAATGCTCTCCACGGTAACGGCGTATCCCTTCGTTCCCACGAAACGGGACACATTCTCCTTGGCAGCCTCGTTATCAACCAGTATGGAGAACGCGGCAGGTGCCTCTGATTCAATGAGCTTCTTGCATTCCAGCACGGGCTGGGGACATGCAAGCTTCTGGCAGTTCAATTCGATTTCTGGCATGGTGTTCCTCCTGTGCCTAGGAGATACCAGCCGCCCATGGCTGGTCAAGTGAAATTCATCCAATTCTGCAGCAATGACTCCATCTTGGAGTCGGGAAATACGATTCATGTCCGATCTGGCGAAATATGACAGAAAGAGCGAGCATGTAAAGAGCCTGCCTCTGCTCAAGCGATGCCTTGGTTACTTCAAACCCTATTCGGGCAAGATCATAATTGCCGTATTGGCCATGATTGTTGTTTCCGCCGCCGAAGGCGGCACGGCCTACATCGTCAAGCCGGCCTTCGACAACGGCCTGAACGGCAAGGACCTGAACGCCCTGATGATGGTTGCCGTCGCCACTGTGGGTATCTTCATCGCCAAGGCCGGCGGCCGTTACGTGCAGAACTTCCTCATGCGCTTCTGCGCCCTCAAGGTGCTGGAACAGCTGCGCAATGAACTGTATGACAAAATGGTCTTCCTGCCCATGAAGTTCTTTGAGCGGGAACAGGTGGGCAACCTCATGTCCCGCATCATCCAGGACGTCATTCTCATCCGTTCCAGCCTTCCTTCCGTGGTCATGATGGTCCGCGAAATTCTTACCATGCTGGCCCTCATCGGCGTGGTCTTCTATCAGGACTGGTACCTCGCCATATGGGCGGTGCTGGTCCTGCCCGTCGCCATCTTTCCCATCGCCTTCTTCGGACGCAAGCTGCGCAAACTGGGCCGGAAGAACCAGGTCAAACTGGCGGATATCTCCGTCTTCCTGCAGGAAGTGTTCAGCGGCATCCGCGTGGTAAAAGCCTTCCACACCGAGAAACGGGAAGGGGAGAACTTCCGTAAGGAAAACGGGCGTCTCGTCAAGATTGCCGTCAAGGAAGTGATCTACAGCGAACTGTCGTCGCCGGTCATGGACGTTGTCGGCGCCATCGGTGCCGGAGCCGTGCTGGTTGCCGGCGGCATGCGCGTCATCGACGGCGCCATGACCGTGGGCGGGCTCATGTCCTTTCTCGCGGCGCTGGGGCTGCTGTATGCACCGGTCAAGAAATTCAGTTCCGCCAACCTCGACGTGCAGCGCGCCCTTGCCGGTGCGGAGCGGGTATTCGAAATCCTGGACTCCGAGGAAGTGACCGTGGAAAAGGACGGCACCATGCCGTTTGCCCCGCCCCTGGAGCAGGTGGAATTCCGCGACATCACCTTTGCCTATGAGGGGTGCCTCACTCCTGCGCTGGACAACGTGAGCTTCACCGTGCGCGCCGGAGAACGCGTGGCCATTGTCGGGCCGAGCGGGGCGGGGAAAACGACCTTCGTCAACCTCATTCCCCGGTTCTACGAGCAGCAGGAAGGCCAGATCCTCATCAACGGAACGGACGTGCGCGAATACACGCTGGCCACCCTGCGCC
>QKEJ01000085.1 GCA_003252375.1 Halodesulfovibrio sp. | reverse complement strand
CCGCATGCGGGAAGTGGCCACCATCATTCAGCAGCAGGACGTGCCCATATCACACGGGACTCCCCTTCCCTTCGGAGCGCGCGCCCTGAAGATTCTTCTTGATTACGATGCCCTGGTGCAGGGGGGCAAGGTACCCGGCGAGGCCCTGCTGGCCATGCGGACACTTGAGGGAATTTACGACCAGCTCATTCTGACCGTATTCGAGGATGTGGTCCTCACCTCAGAGGTCAGAGCGACGGGAGAACTCTTTGTTGAAGACCTCAGGCCCGGCATGATTACCGGACAGGACATCGAAACCCGCGACGGCACCCTGCTGGCCACACGTGGCCAGGAACTCACCGAGGCCCTGCTGGCGCGCATCCGCAATTTTGCCAAGGCCTACGGCATTGATGAACCCGTGGTCATGCAGCTCCCCGACACGGAAGCCGCGAACACTACAACGCCCGAAGCCACTCCGGCTTGAGCGCCACATACCCGTCCAGCGCCTGATCCAGAAGGGCCAGCCCACGCTCCCTGTCCCTTGGCAGCCTGAGCCGCAGGGGCAGATGGTTCGATGCATGGTTGGCCAGAAATATCCCCGACCGCACGGAGGTTGTTGCCAAAAGCTCGCGCAGTTCACGCAGCAGGCCATGGGCATCCGGCAGGGCAAAGCGCCCGGCCGCATGATCCGCATACAGCGGGGTACCCGGCACCAGCATGAGACTCAGCACACCGATGAAGTCCGGGTTCATGGCGCTGAGCAGCCCCCCCGTTTCCCGGGCATGCACAAGCCCCCCCTCAACACCGCCAAGCCCCACGATCACCGACACGTTCAGCTTCATGCCGGCCGCGGAGACACGCAGTCCCTGCGCGATGATGTCATCCCGGGAACACCCCTTGCCCACACGGGCAAGAACGGCATCATCGCCGGACTCCACCCCCATGTAGACGTGGGTAAGCCCTGCCCTGCGCAGCTCCGCCAGCTCCGCGTCACTTTTGCGGGCAAGGGAGCGGGCGCTGGCATAGCTTCCGACCCGGGCTACCTGCGGCAGATGCTCGCGGACGTCGGCAAGCAGGGTCATGAGACGGGCATGTGACAGGCTCAGGCAGTCGCCGTCACACAGGAAGAGACGCCGCATGCGGCCAAGGTGCCGTGCCGCCCAGCGGAGATCCGCCTGCACCATCGATGCAGGCTTCAGGCGGAAGTCCCTGTCCCGGTACGCACCACAAAAGGTGCACCGGTTATGCGGGCATCCTGTTGCCACCTGCAGCAGGATGGAATCTATTTCATTGGGGGGTCTGATGATATCGCCTTCATAGTGCATGGAGAAACGTCCTTTCCTATCGGCTATACATTTTTGTCGGCGACGTCCATCCCTCCAACGCAAAACGCCCCCGTACGGACGGGGGCGGGACATGCATGGCAGCCGTTTCTACGGCTACACGGCGATGCGCGTTTCGTTCTGCTGGGCCACCCCCAGATAGGTTATGCAGACGACCCGGAGAAGGGAGGCAAAGTTGCCGATCTCGCCATGGCAGCGCACCGCCTCGTCATGCAGTGCTTCCAGGAATCTGGGCAGAGGGGTCGCCTCGGCATTGGCCAAGTCCTCAAGAACGGCCCAGAACCGGCGTTCCAGCCGGACACTGGTAACGCCGCCATGCAGACGGAACGATCTGGTCAGTTGTTCATATTCCGCCGGATCGGTGGATGCGTAGATATGACACATGACGCTGTCTCCCTGCCTCCTGCCTGCCCGCAATCGCTAGCCGAGCAGTTCGGCAATCTTTTTCAGCCATTGGGGATGCGCAGGCCACGCAGGAGCCGTGACCACATTGCCATCCGCAACAGCCTCGTCCATGTTGAGATTCACATACTCGGCGCCGGCCAGCCGCACTTCCGGCGCACAGGCAGGGTAGGCCGATATGCGGCGTCCGTCCAGTCGCGTGGCCGCTGCAAGCAGCTGTGCACCATGACACACAGCGCCAATGACCTTGCCGGTGGTCTGGAAGTGACGCACCATCTCCAGCACCTTGTCGTTCAGGCGCAGGTATTCCGGAGCACGGCCGCCGGGAATAATCAGACCGGCATATTCCTCGGGGTGCACCGCATCAAAGGTCGCGTTCAGCGTGAAGTTGTGCCCCGGCTTTTCACTGTAGGTCTGGTGCCCCTCAAAGTCATGGATGGCGGTTGCCACCACGTCTCCGGCCTTCTTGCCCGGGCACACGGCATCCACCGCATAGCCCATGGCCTGCAAGGCCTGAAACGGCACCATGATCTCGTAATCTTCCACAAAATCGCCACATATCAACAACAGCTTCTTGGTCATGTCGGTATCCTCCGTCATTCGGGTTTGCCCAAGCATACACCATTTGCTTCCAATGGGGTAACAGCCGTCTACTACACCATCTCGCAGATCAACCTTTACCCTGAACAGCAGCCGATGATACACTGGTCCAAATCCATACCAAGGAGCATTACCATGCAGACCATACCCACTTTCGAATCCGGAGCACACCATGCCCGATACC
>QKEJ01000142.1 GCA_003252375.1 Halodesulfovibrio sp. | reverse complement strand
TCGATCGATTCCCTTATATGCAGGGGGGATACAAAAACTCGTAGTGTGAAAGAACGGTCCCTTCCGAAGCAGGGAAGGGCGTTCTACGTAAAACCCGACCACCCGTCAACGGCTTTTTCCATTCTTTTTCGCTTTTCATGAAAAACGCTGCAATTCCGGTACAATGAGCCTACCAAAAAAAACAGAGCCCCGGATAAACCGGGGCTCTGACACATGCTTGGCTGCTCTGCGGCTAGTTCACATACAGCTTGAGGCGGTCGCCGGGATGCAGACGCGAGCCCTTGTCCATCTGGTTCCAGCGCATGACATCCTGATAGGACACGCCGAACTTGCGAGCGATGGACCACAGGGATTCCCCTCGGCGCACGCTGTAAACGATGGACTTCTTCACTTCCTCGGCCTGCTTGCGGGAGGCAACAGTCTTGGAAACGGAATGGTCCGGGATATAGAGCTTCTGCCCCACTTTGAGTATGGAGCGCGAGGTCAGCCCGTTGGCCTCCATGAGGGTACGCACGCTGACGCCGGTCTCACGGGATATGGCGTACAGGGTATCCCCTGTCTGGACGCGATAGTTACTGCGTTTCTGGGCAATGGACCGGGTCTTGTTCCGGGAGCTATCCAAGGCAACAGCCGTACTGGAGCCGCCACCCGGAATCATGACACGCTGGCCGATGCGCAGCATGTTGCTGGACTTCTTGTTGATGCTCTTGAGCACCGTGATCGGCACATTGAACTTGCGGCTGATACGGAACCAAGAGTCGCCGGACTTTATGGAGTAGACCTTCCATCCCGCATAGGGACGGGACTTGGCGGAAGCAATGAATTCGTTTGCGGACGCCACATACTTGGCGGGCATGTAGATGGTGGACTCATGATCCGGCGGGCTGACCTGCCGGGTAAATGCCGTATTGAACGAGGCGAACTTCTTCCAGTCCATGCCGCTGGCGTTGGCCAGTGCAAGCAGATCGGTGCCGCCCTTGACCTGCACGGATTCAAGCTCCAGAGCGCAGCTCTCGTCGATAGGCTTGAATCCGAGCTTCTCGAGGTTGCGCATGATCTTCACCACGGCCAGGAACTTGGGCACATAGTGACGCGTTTCCTTGCGCAGTTGCGCCTTGCGGCTGAGCTGTCCGTTCTTCTGGGTCAGCTCGAAGAAACTTTCCGCACCGGTATTTTTGATGGCCCGGCCGATCTTGCCTTCGCCGGCATTGTACGCGGCAATGGCCAGATACCAGTCCCCGAAATCGGCATACAGCTTGTTCAGATAGTCGGCAGCCGCCTGCGTGGACTTGAAGGGGTCGCGGCGTTCGTCGATCCACCAGTCATACTTCAGGCCGTACTTGCGGCCCGTGTAGGGCATGAACTGCCAGCACCCGGCCGCACCGGCGCGGGAATAGGCATTGGGGTTGAATCCGCTTTCCACAAAGGCCAGATAGACCACCTCATCCGGCAGCCCATTCTCCTTGAAGACCTGACGGGCATAGGGCAGATACAGCTCGGCCCGTTCAAGATAGCGTTCAAAGGTCTTGCGGGCCTTGTGGGTGAAGTACTTGAAGTATTGTTCCACGACATCACGATCGCTGTCGTCCATGTCGATATTGATATCAAGGCGGGTATTCAGGGCCTCCTGCTCCTCACTGGTGAGGGGCGAGGCATCCTCTGCGGGGTTCTCGTCAAGGCTGGCCACATCTTCGGCCGCCACGTCAGGCGTCATATCCGCACCCTGCGCAGCGGGATCGCACACGCCCCCCTGTTCGGTGGACTGAGCGAGCTCAGGAGCAGGTTGCTTTGGCGTACAGGCGCCCAGCGCAAGCACGAGAGCGAAGCACAGCAGGCATACGGGCGTTGCGCCGAATCGAAGTATTTTTTTCATGCATAATCCGTTTTAGCAGTTCGGCCCCTTGCGTTGACATCAACGGGGGCGTATCTGCATCGTACGTTGGATTTTGCCACTACCCTAAAGCAGACGACAAAGCAACACGACCCAGCTTTGCTCATTTTCTAGATAATTTCAAGACATCAAAGACAGGAAACGCCATGCGGCCCGAAAACGACACGCATACCGAAGGAATACTGCCGGGGACCAAACCCGTTACCGAACGCCTGAAGCTTGACCCAAGCCAGGTCGATTCCGTGCTCATCCGCAAGGGAAAGACCGGACATGATATCAATATCATTACGGAACTTTGCAAGAAGAACAAAATACGCTTCATGTTCGTGCAGAACGAGGTGCTGGACAAGCTCTTCTCCGGCAACCATCAGGGCGTGATCGGCAAGATCTTCAACGCCGGTTTCCTGGACGAGGATACCGTTCTGGAGCAGGGGCTCACTGCGCACCTGCCGTTGATTCTTGTGCTTGATCAGATACAGGATCCCGGCAATGCAGGCACGCTGGCCCGCACACTCTACGGCATCGGCGGTGGCGGCATCATCGTGCCCAAGCACAACGCATCGTTCCTCGGCGCAGCCGCAGCCAAGGCCTCGGCCGGAGCGCTCTCCAAGCTGCCCGTGGCCAAGGCCACCAACATCTCCCGCACGCTGGAGCGGGCCAAGGATCTGGGATATTTCGTCTATGGGGCCTACATGGGAGACAATGCCGAGGACCTGTACACAGCCAAGCTGCACACCCCGGCCGTGCTGGTGCTGGGCAACGAGGACAAGGGCATTCGCCCCAACGTGGGCAAACGCATTGACGTCTCGCTGACCATTCCCATGCAGAACGATTTCGACTCGCTGAACGTGGCTCAGGCTGGCGCCATGATCCTTTCGCAGTTCATCGCACGCAGCCGTTCCTAGCGGCGCACCGCGCATCAATCACCGGACGGGCCCTGCGGGGCCCGTTTTTCATGCGGGCCTAACGGCGACGCAACTCGGCGGCGTAGAAGAATTCCATGTACGGCGAATCAGACGGGGTGTGCCATTCGCGCCGGCATTCGGCTCCTTCCGTACGGGCCAGGAAGGCGGCGATCTGCCGTTCGTTCTCGTCCGGGTTGACGGTACAGGTGATGTAGATCAGCCTGCCCCCGGCCTCCAGATGGGCGTAGGCATTGTCCAGAATGGCGGCCTGCGTTTCCACAAGCCCGCGGACCCCCTCCTCCGTCCGGTGATACCGGGCGTCCGGACGCCGGGACAGGGTTCCCAGCCCGGAACAGGGCACGTCGGCAAGGATGGTCCGGAAGCTGACGGCTCCCAGTTCTTCCCACACCTCGGCAGCCACGGGCTCGGCTGCGGACCGCAGCAGGGAAAAGGGCGGCTCCAGCCCCAGACGCTCCAGTTCCTCACGCATGCCGCGAAGACGTTCCCGCGATGTATCACTGACATAGCGCACCGGCACCCCGGCCTCCAGCAGGGCCGTCGTCTTGCCTCCCCGGCCACAGCAGCAGTCCCAGACCGGTCCCTGCCATGCCTGCGGCTCCATGACGGCAAGCACTTCCTGCGAAGCCAGCGACTGACGGGTCAGCTGTCCCTCCGCAAGCATGGACTTCATGCCCACCGGGGCAGCGCCCGCAGGAAACAGCAACGCGTACCCTTCCCGGGCGAGACAGTCGGGATGACCCGCAAGCTCCTCGACAAGGGCGTCCGCCCCTTCCTTCCGACGATTCACGCGCAGCCCCACGGGAGCGGAGGATATGCCCGCCCGCAGATAGACCAGAGTCTGTTCCTCGCCATACGCCTCCAGCCACATGCGTACGATCCACGCCGGACAGGAGTACCACACGGCGAGCTGGTCGACGCGGTCCATGCCCGCAGTGACCTCGTCCATGGCATGCGCCGCTGCCCCCATGCGGTCCAGATTGCGCAGCACCGCATTGGCCAGCTTGCCCAATCCCTGGGAGAACTGACGCTTGATGTACTGCACGCACCAGTCCACCGAGGCGTACACGGGAATGCGGTCCAGAAAGAGCATTTCGTACGCGGCCAGACCGAGTGCTATGCGGCTCTTGGGGGGCAGCTTGGAGCTGTCCCTGAGAAACCGTCCCAGCAGGGCCGAGATGCGATCCCGGAGCCGGATGTAGCCATAGACCAGTTCCGTGCACAGGGCGGCGTCGGGCATGGAGATGCGCACGCCGCGCAGTTTGCCGTCCAGAACGGCCTGCAGATCGTGTCCGTGTTCGAGAATGTCGTTCACGCATTCCAGAGCCACGGCACGCGCCGGGGGGAGAAGAGCTTTCTTTGATGCCACGTACAATGTCCTGTTGAGGTGCGGGTTCCCTGATACAGGGGACGTCATGCAGGGGCAACCGCCTGCCCGCTTGCTGGAGCATGCATACAGGCAGGTGCGCGTTAGCACAATGGTAATATGATGCGCCGCCCGCCCCGGAAACACGGCAAGGCCCCACACCCCATGCGCGTGCGCATGGAACCTGCGGGGCCTTGCTGGTGCCGGAAGGCGTAAAAAAAGCCTGAAGCTACGCGCTCAGGCCGAATGTCATGTCCAAGGTGCCCGCTCCGTGCGGCGCGTTTTCCACTTCCTGCTGGCAATGCACGCACAGCCTTGTGGTGGGGTTCACCTTCAACCGCTGCACGGGGATGTCCTCCCCGCACTCGTCGCAGGTGCCGAAGTCCGCCACATCAAGCCTGCGCAGCGCCTCTTCCACAAGCCGGATCTGCTTGCTGATGCGCGCCTGCAGGGTCACGCTCATGCGCATCTCGCTCAGCCGGGAGGCAAATTCGTTTTCATCGGCACAATACATGTCCTGATCGGACCCGGTCAGGGCCTGACGTCTCAGAGCGGCAAGCGAATCTTCCAGATGGCGTTCAATTTCACGTCGCTGACTGTCGGTCATGAGCTTCTCCTCGCTGGGATGGTAAGGTGATTCCGATGGTCCATGCCTATGCCACGGAACCCGCACCCGAACATGGCGACACCGTTACGCATCACGCTCGGTTGCGTGACGTTTGCCCCCGAGGTCCCGGTGCCTTGAAACTGTAACGCCCCCTTCACGGAACAACCACATTGACACCCTACACAACTCGTAACGGGGCCGCCGGGCCCGCCAACTCAACCCTGTCGTTACGAGGTACACCGTATGCTGGATCAGGTTCTTCAGACGAATGAACTGACCCTTGATTTCATTCCCCCGGGACTCAAGCGGGTGCTGACGCCCATCAAGACCCCCCTGCTGCACATTTCCAAGCTCCACCGCCTGTTCACCATGTACGGCGGCATGACGCAGCGCTCCAATCCGCTTGATTTTGCCCGCGAAGCCCTGGACATTCTTGACGTGCGCGTCAAGCTGAAGGGAGAAGGGTTTGACAGCATTCCCCGCAGCGGCCCCCTTGTGGTGGTTTCCAACCACCCGTTCGGCGCGCTGGAGGGGCTGGTCCTCATGGCCACCCTGCTGCCGGTACGGCCCGACATGCAGTTTCTGGCGAATTTTCTGCTCGGCATCATCCCGGAACTGAAAAGCACCGTCATTGATGTGGACCCCTTCAACACCCGCGAAGCGCGCAGCAAGAACATCAAGGGGCTGCGCACCGCCATCAGCCACGTGGAGGGCGGCGGCAGCCTGGCGGTATTCCCGTCCGGCGAAGTCTCGCACCTGCAGCCCGCCCACCGGGGCATCATGGACCCGCAGTGGAACCGCAACGTGGCCCGCATCATCCGGAAAACGGGCGCCGACGTGCTGCCCCTCTACTTCCACGGACGCAACAGCCTCATGTTCAACCTCATGGGCCTGATGCATCCCATGGCCCGCACGGCCCTGCTGCCGCGCGAACTCCTGAAGAAGCGCGGCAAGTCCATCAAGCTGAGCGTGGGCCGCATCATCCCCGCCTCGGTGCTGAACGGGCCCAACGGACTGGCCTCCGAGGACGACATTACCAACTACCTGCGCGTGCGCAGTTATGCGCTGCGCCAGCAGGACCAGCGCCGCATCTTCCCGCTGCCCTTTGTGCGCAAGGCCCCGGAGCCCATGCCCATAGCCCTGCCCCGCCCCAAGGCGAGCCTGCTCATCGAGCTGGACGAGCTGCCCGAAGAGCAGGTGCTGCTGCGCGAGAACGGCTACACGGTCTTCGAGGCCCGAGCCTTTCAGATGCCCAACATGCTGCATGAACTCGGCCGCCTCCGGGAAGCCACCTTCCGCCCCGTGGGAGAAGGATCCGGACGGGATCTGGATCTGGATCCCTTTGACTACGAATACGACCACATCATCCTGTGGAACGATGCCGACAGACAGATTGCCGGCGCCTACCGCCTCGGACAGGTGGACAGGATCACCCATACCAGCGGCTCCAAGGGCCTCTACTGCTCCAGCCTGTTCAAGTTCAAAAAGGAATTCTTCAGCACCTTCGGCAATTCCGTGGAACTGGGCCGGGCCATCGTGCACCCCGACTACCAGCGCGACTACAACCCCCTGATGCTGCTCTGGAAGGGCATCGGGCAATACGTGCTGCGCCGCCCCGGCCTGCGGTACCTCTTCGGCCCGTGCAGCCTGCCGCTGGTGTTCAGCCCCTATACGCTGGCCACCACGGTTCGCTACCTGAACACCCACCACACCGATTCCGAGCTGGCCGCGCTGGTCACTGGCCGCAAGCTCCCAAAACTGAAAAACCCCAAGGGTGTCACCGAAGACATCGACATCTCACGGCTGAGCTTCCCGGGGCTCAACGGACTCATCAAGGACATGGAGGACGGGCGCAGCCTGCCCATTCTCTTCAAGCACTATCTCAAGCTCGGCGGCAAGATCGGGGCCTTCCACGTGGACAGCACCTTCGGCACGCTCGACGCCTTCCTGCTCATAGACCTGATGGACGCTCCCGCAAACATGCTCGGGCGCTACATGGGCAAGGCGGCTGCCGCCGCCTTCAAGGAGCAGCACGCACATTCCCAGTAAGCCTCCTCCTCTGCCGTGCCGGAGACAACCCCCTCCGGTATGCCCCCGCCCGGCCGATATCCCACGGCCGGGCGGCTGTTTTTCCGCCCCTTCTCCTGCGGGTGAGCGGTTGCTCTCCATGGCGGCTTCTGTATGATGCGGGGAATCAGGAGCAATCCCATGAAATTCACCTCCATGAACCTGCTGGAGGAAATGGCCAAGCCGGAATTTGCCGAACTGCGCAGCGCCTTCCGGTACCGGACCTTTCCCCGCAACGCCCTGCTGTTCCAGCCCGACCTGACGGAGGATTCCGACACGCCGGAAGCCCTGCATGTACCGGTGCCCTCCGCACCGTCGCACAGCAACTTCGTCTTCATCGTGCAGACCGGCCGCGTACGTGTCTACCTTGCCTACGGAGACAAGGAGTTCACCATCGCCATCCTCGAACCCGGCGACATCTACACAAGCCACACGGGGGCCTATGTACAGGCCATGAGCGACTGCACCCTCCTGCTGACGGACATTGCCACCTTCCACACGCGCATGATGGACGTACCCCAGTTCACCCAGACCATGGTCCGCGTGCTCGGCGGCATCCTGAAGAACGCCTTCGGCATCATCGACGGGCTGGTGTTCCGCGATTCCACGGCCCGGCTTGCGGTCTTCCTGCTTGATACCGCCCAGAGCGAGGAAGGACGCCGCGTGGTGCACCTGAACATGACAGGGGAACTGCTGGCCCAGCACCTTGGCGCCACCCGCCAGACCATTTCCACCCTGCTGAACGATCTGACCCGGTCCGGCATCCTCCACCGCGAGAAGCGCGGCGTATACCATATTCTTGATGAAGCGCGCCTGCGCGAGATGGTGGCGTAGCCCGTCCCGTGCCCACCACACACGAACAGGCGGCGGGAGAATGCTCTCCCGCCGCCTGTTCGTGTGACGCCCAATACTATGATGTGCAGCCTTCCCGCAGAGTAATCAGGCCGATACCACCCTGTTTCGTCCGGCCTTCTTGGCCTTGTACAGAAGGGTATCCGCCGCCTTGACCACTTCTTCCGGCGTCGCGGCCTCGTCGGAGCGCTCGGCAACCCCTATGGAAATGGTCACGGTCACGGTGCCCTTTCCCTTGGCCTTCTTGGGCAGCGGGCCGCGGATGCGGAATTCCGACTTGGCAATGGCCTCGCACACGGCCTCCAGATGCGGCTTCGCCTCCACGGCGGAAACCTTGGGGAACAGGATGGTAAATTCCTCGCCCCCGTACCGGTAGGCCGTGCCCCCTCCGGTCACCTGACCGAGACGGCTGGCCACCATGCGCAGCACATCATCGCCCACATCATGCCCGTAGGTGTCATTGAATTTCTTGAAATGATCTATGTCGCACATGGCGATGGCGTACTTGCGCCCCAGTTTCTTGCAGTCCGCCATGAGGGCGCGGCGTGCAGGCAGTGCGGTCAGCTCGTCGGCAAAGGCCATGGAGTAGGATTCCTGGAACAGCGTCAGGGTCACGATGAGCGCCCCGATGCTGAAGAACACGGCGGCATGTTCCCCATGGTCCACGTTGTGCAGCCCGGCCATGGCGCAGACAGTGGTGGCCACAAGGGCCGCATGCATGGCGTCCCGCGCCGTGGGCATGACCGCCAGATGGGTCATGAGGCCGAAGCAGATGAGCGCGGTGAACAGCAGGGCCATTTGCGGAATGAAGGTCCAGCTGTCCGCCCATTCGGGCAGCAGACGGAAATAGACGACCTGCTGCGCCATATCCTGAACGGTGGCCGCAAGGTCGGGGCTGAACAGGCTGGCCGCCGTCATAAGCACCAGCACGCCCACGGCCTGGGCCACGATGAAGCTGGCGTGCAGCAACCCCCATCCGGTCAGCACGCCCCGGTCCTCCAGAAAACCCAGCAGCGCAATGTTGAAGGGCAGCAGGAAGCAGGTGGCGGCATAACCAAGCTGGACATTGATTGTGGAGACGGGCGCAGTGGGCAGAAACGAGGTTGTCACCCAGCAACCGGCAGCCAGCAGCATGAACAGGAAAACGCTGCGGCTGCGCTTGAAGCGCCAGCCCAACGCCGCACCACTGACACTGAAGATATACGGCAACCAGGGCAACAGGGGCCTGAGGGCCGCCGGCACGAGCGACAGGTCATGGGCCACCACAAAGGCGCCGACCACCAGCACCACGGGGACGACCAGCGTCATCAGAAACTTGAACAGAGATTGCATGCGGTCTTCTACTCGTTTGTAACAGAATCAGAAAGGATTTCCCGTATCTTGGCCCCCCTATACCGCGAAGTCGCGGCAGGGGCAATGTCAGCCGTTCACCCTGCCCCTTGCCCGCCACGCGGATTGAGGCTATCCAAAAGGGCCGTGCGGAAGCACGCACCGGCGCATACCGGCACCATGCCTACCCGCCCCGTGTGACGAATGCATGCCCGGCCACACCACGCGGCCGAAAACAGTGCCGCGATCCCTGCAACCCATCAAGCCGTCAAGGACGCACAATGGAACGCCACATACGCTATTCCGCCGATGACAGGGCGCTCATTCTTCTGGACCAGCGCTACCTGCCCTCCCGCGAGGATGACTTCTACTGCCGGAACACCGAGGATATCATCTACGCCCTGCAGACCATGGTGGTGCGCGGCGCACCGGCCATCGGCGTGACCGCCGCCTACGGCTGCCTGCTGGCCGCCATAGAAGTGGCCGGCGAAGCCGACTGGCAGAGCGCGCTGCGCGACAAGCTGGAAGCCATTGCCGAGGCACGTCCCACCGCCGTCAACCTGCGCTGGGGCGTGGAGCGCATGAAGGCCCTGTGGGCCGAACGTCCGGACGTCACCCGCGAGGGGCTGACGAACATGTGGCTCATGGAGGCCACCCTCGTCCACCGCGAGGACATAGAGATCAACACCCGCATGGGCGCGCACGGCGCAACCGTCATCGATGACGGCGACACCGTGATGACCCACTGCAACGCGGGCGCACTGGCCACGGCCGGCTACGGCACGGCCCTCGGCGTGATCCGCGGCGCCATCGACGCAGGCAAGAAAGGCATCACGGTCATTGCCAACGAAACCCGTCCCTTCCTGCAGGGGGCGCGTCTCACGGCCTATGAGCTGAAAGAGGACAACATCCCCGTGACCGTGGCCTGCGACAACGCCTGCGGCCTGCTGATGCGGCGCGGCATGGTGCAGAAGGTAGTAGTGGGAGCGGATCGCATTGCCGCCAACGGCGACGCGGTAAACAAGATCGGCACCTATTCCGTTGCCCTGCTGGCCCGTGAACACGGCGTTCCCTTCTACGTGGCCGCCCCGCTTTCCACCATAGACCGCAACATGCCCACCGGCGACGACACCCCCATCGAGGACCGCACCCCGCGCGAAGTGACCCATGTGGGGGAAACCCAGATCACGCCCGACGGCGTGCCGGTGTACAACTTCGCCTTCGACGCCACGCCCAACGAACTCATCGCCGGCATCGTGACCGAGATGGGCGTTCTGCGCCCGCCCTACAAGGAATCCATTGCCAAGGCCTTCAAGGACGCGGGAATCAAGTAGCAGCATTCCTACCGTACACGCGACAACGCCGGGCAGCATGGCTGCCCGGCGTTTTTTCATGCTTTCGGAACAGGAGGGGGCCCGTTAGCGGGCGATCAGCACGGGCAAATCGGACCTGTGCAGCACGCGGTGGGTTACGCTGCCCAGCACCATGCCTTCAAGGTCGTTCAGTCCGCGCGACCCCATCACGATAAGGTCGCACCCCTCACGCTTGCCGACCTCGCAGATGGTATCGCCCGGATCACCGGCCTCGATGATCTCGGAGTACTTCACGCCCTTGTCTTCCAGTACCTTGCGGTAGGGTTCCAGCAGGGACTTTCCTTCACGGGTCAGTTCCTTGACCAGCTCCTCACGGGCAAGACCGCCGATAAGCGCGGGAATGGTTCCCATGGCGTACAGAAGAACGATCTCCGCGCCCATGGCTGATGCAAGCCCCATGGCCTTGCGCTTGGCGAGCAGGGAATGGGGAGAACCGTCGACCGGTACAAGAATCTTGCGGAATTGGATCATGGCATACCTCCGTTGTTTGCCGGAACGACTGCTTGCCTACGCCATGGAAACATGGCTCACACACCCGGCTTCTATTACCATACGCCAGAACACCCCCTCTTTCAACGGCAGTGCGCCGTTACATAGGAAAATCAGCAAAGAACGCGCCCGCCCAATAAAAAAGCCCCCTCGAAAGGGGGCCGGGAAATCGTTGGGCAACGGGCTATTTCTTCTTGTCCCGCTTGGTATGGCTGGAACGGAACCGCACCCGTACAGGGGCATGCTCAATCTTGAAGGCCTTGCGCAGCGAACGTTCCATGTACCGGATGTAGGCTTCCTTCAATCTGTCGGCGTCGTTGACGAAGAAGACGAAGGTGGGCGGATTGGTCTCGGCCTGCGTCATGTAGAAGAACTTGGGACGCACGCGGTTCACCACGGGCGGCTGCTGCTTGGTGACAATGGCTTCCAGCACACGGTTGATCTGGCCGGTGGGCACGCGGACGTGGCACTCGCTCCAGATCTGTTCCGCCAGAGGAATGACCTTCTTCAGGTTGATGCGCGAATGGGCGGAAACATACAGGATCGGCACATGCGAGCAGTAGCTCAGGGCATCCTTGTATACCTGCTTCACGGCGGCAAGGTCCTGCCGCTTGACCAGGTCCATCTTGTTCACCAGCACCATGAAGGGAGTCTTGCGCTCGTCGAGCAGGTCAAGCAGCCGCTTGTCCTGCTGGGTCAGGCCTTCCTGCCCGTCCAGCACGAGAATGGTGACATGCGCCTTGGTGCTCGACTTGATGGAGGAGTTCACGCTGTAGCGTTCCACCGTGTCCACGATCTTGGAACGGCGACGCACACCGGCGGTATCCACAAAGGTGTACCGCTTTTCATCCACCATGTAGGTCACGTCCACGGAGTCGCGGGTGGTGCCGGCAACATTGGAGACAATCATGCGGTTGCCCCCGGTCAGGGCGTTCACCAGCGAGGACTTGCCCGCATTGGGACGACCGAGCATGGCAAGCTTGAGCCCGGCCTCTTCTTCCTGCGCATCCCATTCATCCTCGGGGGGCAGCAGATCCTGCAGCTCCTCCTCAAAGGCGCGCATGTTGTATCCGTGCTCACCGGACATGGCGATCATGTGCATGCCCAGTTCATGGAACTCGGCCGTGAGCATGTCCTCCATCTCGCCGCCGTCCACCTTGTTTACGGCCAGCAGCACGGGCAGCCCGCTGCGCCGGACGTAATCGGCCAGACGCCGGTCAAAGGGCAGCAACCCGTCGCGCCCGTCCACCACAAGGCACAGGGCCACGCATTCGGCCATGGCCTCCTGCGTCTGGCGCAGGATTTCTGCCTCGAACCCGCGCAGCTCGTTGGGGCCCTCGGTGGCGTTGTGCCCTTCATCCAGATGGATGCCGCCGGTATCGATGACCGTCCAGGTACGCCCGTTGCGCTTCACCGTGCCTTCCATGCGGTCGCGGGTCACCCCGGGACGGTCATGGGTAATGGCGCGGTTGCTGCGGATGAGCCTGTTGAACAGAGTGGACTTGCCGACGTTGGGTCGTCCGATGAGTGCTATTTTGGGATGCATGGTATTGTTCCGAATAAAGGGACGGGCTTGTGCCGGATTGCCTGAAATGGCGTGCCCAATGGGTATAATACAGGAAACAGGGTACGTTGTCCCGCTGCTTCATGCAAGTGGGGAGTTGGCATTACACCAAAGGCCGCGAGGATGCAAGGCGGTTGTTGCGAGTGCCACCCGCACCCGCACGCACACCGCAGAACGCCCCCGGCCATGCGGTCGGGGGCGTTCATGCCATGCGATTCGTCAGTCATGGACAGGGGAAACAGGCAGGCATGCCCCTGCCCGTTTCCCTGTCCGCCCATACTGGCGGAATCTGCTAGAACAGATCAAAGGCGGCGGCAAAGGACGGCTGGTCCTTGCGTTCGCCATGCGGATGTGCGGAATGCTGATGGGGAACGGAACCGAACGCATCCAGTGCGGAAGCAAAGACGGGCTGTTCGGAACGACGGGACTGCTTGGAAGGGGAAACGTGCTTGTTGGCTTTCATGATGGTACCCTCTTGATGATAAATGGTTTAACAATCAGAGGAGGTACGTCTCTGGCCGCGTTGAGCGTTCCTGGTACAGGGCGGCGTGTGTCGCGGAGTATCGGAAGGTTCAGCACCTGGTCAGGTGGCGTCTTCTCTCAGGAAATAATTTGAGCACTCAACCAGCGTTTGTAAAGAGGGGGAAGGTCATTTTTATGAAAAAAAATGCGTCGCCTCTTCCGAACGCGCTTCATCGGTAGAATTTCCAAAGAATAACGGGCAGATTCACACCTGCCCGTTCTCAGCATCCATCAATATTCGCGTACCCGCCTAGTACTCCACCGGCAGCTGGTCCAGTTCCGCCTTGCTGAACACGGGACCATCCTTGCAGACGTACTGATGCCCCACGTTGCAGCGGCCGCAGATGCCTATGCCGCACTTCATGCGGTTTTCCAGCGACAGATAGATCTGGTCGGCCTTCCAGCCGCACTTGTCCAGCACGGGCTGGGTGAACTTGATCATGATGGGCGGACCGCACACCAGGGCAATGGCGTTGTTCGGGTTGGGGGCCACCTGCTCGGTGACGGTGGGCACGAACCCGGTCAGCCCGGTCCAGCCGGGGAACTCCCGGTCCACGGTAATATGGCAGTTTACGCCGCCCGTCTTCTGCCAGGCGGCCATCTCGTCCCGGTACAGCAGCATGCCGGGCGTCCGCGCGCCGTAGATGAAGTCGATGCTGCCGAACCGGTCACGATTCTTCGGGTCCTGCAGCCAGACCATGGTGGCGCGCAGGGTGGTCACCGCATAGCCGCCGGCGATAATGGTAATGTTCTTTCCCTCGTGCGCGTCCAGCGGGTACCAGTTGCCCATGGGGCCGCGCACGCCCATCACGTCGCCCACCTGCATTCCATGCAGGCGGCCCGTCACGCTGCCGGCCCGGAACACGGTAAACAGGAGCCTGTCCCCTTCCGTTGGGCTGGAGGCTATGCCGATGGGGCTCTCGCCCACGCCGGGGATGGAGAGCTCGGCAAACTGGCCGGGATGGTAATCAAATGCCTTGGCATCCTTGGGATTCAGAAACTCGAACTCGAAGGTGCGCAGGGTCTTGTCCTCGGTCTCCACCCGCACGTCGGTGATGCGTACGGGGTACGGCAGATAGGGATTCAGCATGGCTACACCTCCTGCCCTTCGGGTTTGGCCTCGGCAGGGGCATTCATGGCGTTGATCACGTCGCGGATATCAATGTTCACGGGGCACAGACGCACGCATCGTCCACAGCCCACGCAGCCCACCTCGCCGTTCCGCTTCATGGGGATATACTTGTACTTGTGCATGAACCGCTGCCGCACGCGGGCCATCTTCTTCCCCCGCGGGTTGTGGCCGGAAGTATGCAGGGTAAAGAGCGGCGACATGCAGAAATCCCAGTTGCGCACCCGGCGTCCCTCCTCGCCATCCGGCGTGGTCTCGTCCTGAATGTCGAAGCAGTGGCAGGTGGGACACACGAAGGTGCAGGTACCGCAGTTGATGCAGGCCTCGCACACCCTGTCCCAGTACGGCAGGTTGTACGCGTCCATGAGACTGCGCGCCTCCAGGTGCTCGGTCCGGATGACCGGCTTCATGGAGGCTTCCACCGTGCCCTTCAACTCCTCGGCACGATCCACGTCGCCGGGGGCCGCTTCGGGCAGCCCGTCCACAAGGGTCGCTCCCCGGTCGGTAAGCGGCTTGAGCAGCAGCCGGGTGCCAAGGTCGGTCATCAGGACATCCAGCCCTGTCTCGCTGTGCGGGCCGCAGTTGGCCTCATGACAGAAGCAGGAGGGACACGGATTGTTGCAGGCAAGGCCCACCATGAGGGTCCGCTCGCGCTTGTCACGCCAGTACACGTCGTTGGTCTGCTCGTCCTGACAGAAGATCATGTCCATGAAGGAAAGTCCCTTGCCGTCGCACGGACGCACATTGAAAAGCAGCGTCTTCCTTGGCTCGGGCTCTATGGGCTTGAGCACCGATGTTCCGTCTTCCCCGGTCCGGAATCGCATCAGGCATTCGCTCTGCGGAAACACGAAATCCTTGGGGGACATGTCCGTATTGGCGAACTCGAACAGCGGGCTCTCGCCCGGCTCCAGTATCTTCCAGACCATCTTGTTGGGGACCTTCTTGTCACGCTTGGGCGCATAGACAACATGCTCCTTGCGCAGTCCCTCCAGGAAGGCCGCGAGGCTATCCTTGCTGAGTATCCTGTGTTGCACGGCGGCCTCCTACTTGAAGTGGTCTTCCGGATCGTCCGGCCTGTAGGTGGAAAGGGGCGGTTTGGTCGTGCTGTCCATGCCCGGCTCATGCCCCCAGAGGGTGCGCACGTCCTTCTCCAGCATGCTGGTCAGGCGGCGCATCTTGATGCCCTGCGGGCAGGCACTCTCGCAGGCGCCGCAGTCGGTGCAGCGCCCCGCACAATGAAAGGCGCGCAGGATATGGAAGGTCTGTACATCCGCAGAATCCTGCGTCTTGCCGCACCATTGGGGATTGGACTCGTCCACGAAGCAGGTGGTGCAGTAGCAGAGCGGACAGACATCGCGGCAGGCGTAGCAGCGGATGCAGTCCTCGAAATTCTTTGCAAACTCCTCCCATCGGCGGTCGGCATCAAACCGCATCCACGGCGTGGCCACGGCGTTGATGTCGCCCCCCGCGGTTTCGGAAACCGGCTCCACAACCACGGTATCCGCTCCGACAGGATTGCGATGCATGCAGGTGTAGCAGTTGTCCCGCTTCACGTCGCGACGCTTGATCACCTCTTCATAGCATTCGCCCATGGCGTTGCAGCCGCCCACCACGATCTCGCCGAGATCCTCTTCGGGATCGCGTTTCAGGAACTCGATGTTGCGCCCGAAGAGCTTGGCCTCCACCTTGCGCTGGTCCAGCATGCCGATGCACGGCACCCCGATGATATACAGGTTCTCCCGCTGGATACGGTTCTCGTGCACCAGTCCGTTCAGGTTGCGCGACACGCATCCCTGGGCCACCACGGCCACCCGGTCCGTACGTCCGGAGGCAATGGACGCGAGGTTGCCGCCGCAGAAGCTGCTCCAGATGAACCGGTCGCATTCTTCCGGCGTATAGGCGACAAAGGGCTGAGCCCGCAGGGGGATGGTGCCCTGAACATACCCGATGACCGCATCCACCCTGCCCTCTTCAAGCAAGGTGCGGGCGGCGGCGCGGATGGCCTCTGTGCGCGTCTTCATCATAATCCGTTCCCTCCGCAGCAGGAGCCGTTGGGTCTGGGCGCGCCGGGAATCTCCTCCAGCGGCTCATAGCACTCATGCATGGTGTCGCAGGTGGGCACAGGCGGGATGCAGTTGCTGCACACGCTCTTCACCAGCCGGGTGTTCGGACCGAGACCGCGCACGGCCTCCACCACACGGATGGCCATCTGCTGGAATTTCTCGGCCTCGGCCGAGGATATCCACGAAAAGTGGATACGTCCTTCCTCGATGCCGATGTAGTCGAGCATGTTCTTGAGCAGCTCGAGCCGACGCCGGGAATGGTAATTGCCCGTGCCGTAATGGCAGTCACCGGGGTGGCAGCCGGAGACCCAGATGCCGTCAGCCCCCTGGCGCAGGGCGTGCAGGATGAACTTGGGGCTCATGCGCCCCGTGCAGGGAATGCGCACCGCGCGGAAACTGGCCGGATACTCCATGCGGCTCACACCGGCGAGGTCGGCGGCACCGTAGGAGCACCAGTGGCAGAAGAATGCCACGATACGCGGTTCGTACAGCTCTATCTCTTTCATGCAACTTCTCCTTGCGGGCCGGTCCTGAAGGATCAGCCGAGCATGGCGGAAACCTGCGCCATGATGTCACTGGTGGTAAACCCGCGCAGATCGGGGGCACCCGAACGGCAGGCAGCGGCGCACAGGCCGCAGCCCTTGCACAGGGCCTCGTTCACCTCGGCAAAGCCCTTTTCGTCGGGGCTGATGGCATTGTAGGGACACACGTTCCAGCACACGGCGCAGCCCACGCACTTGGCCTTGTTGATCGTGGCCACGGTCCCGGCAAGGGTCATCTCGGTCCGGCTGAGCACGGTGGTAACGCGGGAAACCGCCGCGCGCGCCTGGGTGACGGATTCCTCCAGCGGCTTGGGATAGTGCCCGAGCCCGGCCATGAACATGCCGTCCGTCACGAAGTCCACGGGCCGCAGCTTGGAGTGGGCCTCCACATACCAGCCCTCGTCGCTGAGCGTGGCCTTGACCATCTGGGCCAGACCGTTCACGTCCGGGGCCACGATGGCCGAGGCAAGACCAAGCAGGTCCGCCTCCACGGTCAGGTCCTGCTGCAGCACGTGGTCTCGGAAGGTCACGGTGATGGTCCCGTTCACCACGTCCACCACGGGCCGGTGGTCCAGACTGAACCGGGAGAAGATGACCCCGGCCTCGCGGGCCTCCTTGTAGAGCAGTTCGCGCTGCCCGTAGGTGCGCATGTCACGGTAGAGCACCACCACCCGGGCGTCCGGATTGGTGCGCTTGATATGCAGGGCGCTCTCCACCGTGTGGGTGCAGCAGACGCGCGAGCAGTAGGGGCGGCCCGGTTCGCGGGAGCCCACGCACTGGATGAACACTACGCTCTGCAGCGCCTTGGGATCCACGGAACCGTCCATGAACCCGGCGTCTATCTGCTGGTGCGTCATGATGCGCGGATGCTCGCCATAGCGGTACATCCCTTCCGGTTTCAGGCCCACGCCCCCCGTGGCCAGCACGATGGCACCGTGGCGAAGCTCGGTGCCGCTGTCGAGGCGGGTGACGAAGTTGCCCACAAAGCCCTCCACATCGGCAACCGTGGTACCGGCATGCAGGGTGATGCCGGCGTGCCCGCGCACCGCTTTTTCCAGCGAGGCAAGGTAGGGGGCCGTTTCAAACCGCCCCTGCGTCACGCGCAGCATCCGGGCGTTGCCGCCGAGTTCGGTCTCCCGCTCCACCAGATGCACGGCAAACCCCTGCTCGGCGATGCCCAGCGCAGCGGTCATGCCGGCCACGCCGCCGCCGACCACGAGGGCCGAGGGGGTGACGCCCAGCGTCACTTCCTTGAGCGGCGCCAGATGCCGGGCGCTGGCCACCGCCATGCGTACCTGATCCCGGGCCTTGCGGGTAGCGCCCTTGGGATCGGTGGCATGTACCCACGAACCGTGGTTGCGGATGTTCGCCATGGCGAAGAGATACTTGTTCAGTCCGGCCGCCTCCAGCGTTTCGCGGAACAGCGGCTCATGAGTCCGGGGCGTACAGGCGGCGACCACCACGCGGTTGAGCCTGTGCTTGCGGATGACCTCGGCAATGGCGACCTGGGTGTCCTGCGAACAGGAGAACATGTTGTTTTCCACGTGCACGACCCCAGGCAGAGTCCGGGCGTAGTCCGCCACATCCTGCACGTCGATGACACTGGAAATGTTGATGCCGCAGGAACAGACGAACACTCCGATGCGCGGCGGTTCGCCCAGCACGTCCACCGCTGCGGGCACCTCGCGTTCTGCGGTGCGCGTGCCGCGCCCCTTGGTCAGGCCTGCCGTGGCGGCACTGGCTGCTGCGCTGGCCTCCATGACCGAACGGGGGATGTCCTTGGGCTCCTGGAACCCGCCGCAGACATACACGCCCTTGCGGGAGGTGGCCACGGGGTCAAAGGGATCGGTGAGGGCGAAGTTCCAGTGGTCCAGCTTGATGTCGAAGGTTTCGGCAAGCTGCTTCGCCTCGGCCGGGGCTTCCAGCCCCACGGAGAGCACGACCATGTCGAAATCTTCCGACAGCGGCTCGCCCGCCTCGTTCACATACCCCACCCTGACCCCGCGGTTTTCCTCGCCGGGCAGGAAGGAATGGGGCCGCGCCCGCAGGATGCGTACCCCCTTGTCCATGGCCTGGTTGTAATATTGCTCGAAGCTCTTGTTGTGGGCGCGCACATCCATGAAGAAGATGGCCTGATCGTGCCCCTCGCCATGGGCGTGGTCCGCCGTCACCAGCGACTGCTTCAGCGCGTACATGCAGCAGACGTTGGAGCAGTAGTCGTTGTCGCACTTGTTGTTGCCGCGCGACCCCACGCACTGCAGCCAGGCGATGCGCTTGGGCTCCGTCCCGTCGGAAGGACGCAACACGTGCCCCTGACAAGGGCCGGAGGCGGAGAGAAGACGTTCGTATTCCAGACTGGTGATGACATCCGGGATGCGGGAGTAGGCGTAGCTGTCAAAGGCGGAAGGATCGAAGGTCCGGATGCCGGGCGCAAGCACCACCGAGCCCACGCGCACCGAAAATTCGCGCGGCGTGTCCGCAAAGTTCACCGCATCCGCAGGACAGACCTTGGCGCAGTTGCCGCACTTGCCCTTCTGCAGATAGATGCAGTGCTCCGCATCTATGGCGTACTTCAGGGGGACGGTCTGGTCATACAGGATGTGCACGGCCTTGCGCTTGTCCAGACCGGCATTGAAGTCGTTGGAAACCTTGCTGGGGCATTTCCGGGAACACTCACCGCAGGCAATGCATTTTTCCGGATCAATATACCGGGGCGCCTGGGTAAGATGCACCGTAAAGTCGCCCGCCTCACCTTCCACGCTCCGCACCCCGGTAAGGGGCAGAAGCTCGATGTTCAAGTGCCGACCGCACTCGACCAACTTGGGTGAGAGTATTCAGAGCGCGCAGTCGTTGGTGGGGTACGTCTTGGCCAGCTGGGCCATGACCCCGCCGATGCCGGACTTGTGCTCCACCAGATAGACCTTGAATCCAGAATTCGCGAGGTCGATGGCAGACTGCATGCCCGCTATCCCGCCACCCACCACCATGACGGCGCCGCTGGCGTCCGCAGGAGGGGCATCGGGCCGGGTTGCCTTCGTAGCTGCGTTCATAGCTTCCTCTCTGGGCTGTCTCCCCGTCACCCTGGCAACGGAGACTTATTCATCATCCACGGTGCACAGACCGCAATCGCACAGGTCCTCACCGAGATACTCCCGTTCATTCTCCCCGAGCATGCCCAGCGACAGGGCAATCAGAGTCCACAAATGCACCACGTGGTACCCGCCGCCATAGTGCTCGGAAAGGTCATGTATCTGCGCATGGCAGTTATGGCAGGGGGCAATGACATACGTTGCCCCCGTGTCCTTGATCTGCTCGTCCTTGCGCTTGCCGTAGTAGCGGCGCGCCTCGGTGTACCCGGACTGCAGGTAGCCGCCGCCACCGCCGCAGCAGTAGTTGTTCGACTTGTTGGGCCACATGTCGATGAAGTTCTCCTCACCCACCACGGCCTTGACCACGTAGCGCAGATCATCCGCCACCGGATCGCCGAAGGTCTTGCGCACCAGCTGGCAGGGGTCCTGCACGGTGAACTTCACGTTATCCTTGTTCCAGTCAGCATTGACGGGAAGCTTGCCCTCCCGAATCCACTGCGCATACAGGCGGATGATGGATTCGATCTGAACGTCGGTCTTGATATTGAATTTTTGCAGTCCGAACCGGACTGCGTACAGTTCGTGGCCTCACTCCGTGTTCAGCCAATACTTGCAGCCGAGGTCCTCCACCGCCTTGATCTTGGTGCGGACAATCTGCTCCCACTTCTCGTCATCCGCCTCGAACATGCAGTAGTTCTCCGCCGCCCAGCCCACGGAGCCGTAGGTCCAGTCGCAACCGGCCATGTTCAGGATCTTCCACAGCGGAACCATTTCGTCCGGCTCGGTCACGGGCTCGCGCGAGTTCTGGTTCAGAAAATAGGTCGCCCCGTGCTTGTCCATGGGCGCTTCAAGGTTTTCCTGCCCGGGCTGGGATTCACGCACCTCTTCCACCATGTCCTCAACCACGAACTTGAAGTCCTCGGAACTGGCGCCCATGGCGCTGAACCCCTCGGTCTTCATGGCCGCGTTGCAGGAATTGACAATGCCCCGGGGCTTCTTGTCCTCGGGCCAACTCTTGCGGGCGTGGTACACAAGCTGGGGAATATTGATGCGCATGGGGCACACATGCACGCACCGGGTGCACATGCTGCACATCCACACCCAGGGGGTGGTGGTAAGCTCCTCATCCATGCCGAGCGCGGCCATGCGCAGGAACTTGCGCGGGTCCATGCCCTCCAGCCCGGTAGCCGGGCATCCTGCAGAGCAGGCACCGCAGGTAAGGCACAGGTTGAGGTTGCCGCCCTCGGGCAGCAGTTCGGCCACCTTGTCCTTGAAGGACAAGCCGGACGGACGGGCCAGCTTCGTGGGGTGATTCGCCTTTGTATCCGACATGATTAGTTCTCTCCAATACCGTGAATATCTGCATCTGCAATCGCAAGGAGGATTGACTGAACGCACGTTTTTACGTGTCAGAATACGCCATCGCCCGCAAAAATGGAAGCCGTGGAGGAAATCGTGCACAAAGAATCATGCACATGGGGAGGGGGATGGCATTCTCCTGCATCCATGCCGCCCGCCCGCCATTTTGGGCGAACAGCGGGTGGGCGGTAGGATACAGGCCGAAAGGCCTTACGAACAGGTCGGACTAATCCTCAATGCCGAAACGGTGGGCTATCTCCTTGGCCGCGCGGCGCCCTGCGCCCATGGCCAAGATGACCGTTGCCGCACCGGTGACGATGTCACCGCCGGCGTAGACATTGGGAATAGAGGTTTCTCCGGTCGCCTCATCCACTTCAATGTAGCCCCACTTGTTGAGTTTCAAGCCGGGCTCATTTTCCAGCAGTACCGGGTTGGGGTTGGTACCCACGGCTATGACGGCGAGATCGGTTTCCAGCTCGTAGACGTCGCCCTCCACGGGCTTTGGCGAGCGGCGTCCGGAGGCGTCCGGCTCCCCGAGTTCCATACGTTGCAGGAGCACGGAGGTCAGATTGCCTCTCTCGTCTCCCCGGAACTCGATGGGGTTGGACAGGACTTCGAGATGGATACCCTCTTCCACGGCATGCTCGATCTCTTCATGGCGCGCGGGCATGGCGTCCGCGGTACGACGGTAGACGATGTGGACGGATTCCGCACCAAGACGCTGCGCCGTTCTGGCCGCGTCCATGGCAACGTTGCCGCCACCGTAGACCGTAACCTTCCGACCTTTTATAATCGGGGTATCGTAGTTCGGGAACTCATAGGCACGTCCCAGATTCACGCGGGTGAGATACTCGTTGGCGGAAAACACGCCGTTGAAGTTCTCGCCCGGAATTCTCAGGAACTTCGGCAGGCCTGCGCCCACCCCTACAAACACGGCCTTGTAGCCCTGTTCGAACAGATCCTCGATGTTGAAGGTCTTGCCGCCAACATAGTTGGTGACAAACTCCACCTCGAGCTCCTTGAGGGCGCCGACTTCCTTGGCCACGATCTTTTCCTTGGGCAGGCGGAATTCCGGTATGCCGTATACCAGAACGCCCCCCACCTCATGCAGTGCTTCAAACACGGTCACCTTGCAGCCGCGGGCGGCCAGATAGCCTGCCACCGTAAGGCTGGAGGGACCGGAACCGATACAGGCAACCTTCCTGTCCTGATCAATGTACGGACATTCCGGCTTGGCCGTGATGAGGTCGCACGCATCCATGTGCATGTACTCGTCCGCCGTGAAGCGTTCGAGACGCCCAATGGCGACGGGCTGCTCCTTGGCGTTGAGAATGCAGGCTCCCTCGCACTGAATCTCCTGCGGACACACGCGTCCGCAGACCGCCGGCAGGCTGTTGGTGGACTTGATGACCGCGTAGGCCTTTTCCACGTCACCCTTGGCGAGATGTGCGATGAAATCGGGAATCGGCACCTCAACGGGGCATCCCTTCACGCATTTGGGCTTCTTGCACTGCAGACAGCGCTTGGCCTCTTCCATAGCCATTTCCTTGGTGTATCCGAGTGCAACCTCATCGAAGTTGTTCCGACGCACGTCCGGCGGCTGGTTGGGCATGGGAACCCGCTTGGCGATGGTCTTCTTACTTGCTGTCATTGCACTTACACCTGCAGTGATGGTCGTAGGATTCCTTCTCCATGGGCGAAAACGCCGCCAACCTCTGCCGCAGTTCCTGGAAGTCCACCTTGTGGCCGTCGAATTCGGGTCCGTCCACGCAGGCGAACTTGGTCTGTCCGCCCACGGTCACGCGGCAGGCGCCGCACATGCCCACCCCGTCAACCATGATCGAGTTCAGGCTGACGGTGGTGGGCACGCCAAACGGTTCCGTGGTTTTGGACACGGCAGCCATCATCGGCACGGGGCCAACGGCCACGACCTCGACAACGCTCTTGTCCTTTTCCAGACGGTCCTTCAGCAGCTCCGTCACAAGGCCCTTGTGGCCATAGCTGCCGTCGTCGGTGGAAATCAGCACTTCGGGACAGAAGCTCTTCAATTCCTTTTCAAAGAGCAGCAGATCCTTGTTGCGTGCGCCAATGACGGCCACCACGTGGTTTCCGGCCATGTGATGTCCCTTGGCGATGTGGTGCATGGCAGCGATGCCGGTGCCCCCGCCCACGCAGATGACCGTGCCGCCCTTCTGGATATGAGTCGCCTTGCCCAGAGGGCCGCACAAATCAAGGATGTCATCGCCCTCGTTCAGTTCCTCCAGCAGAGCCGTGCTCTTGCCGAGAACCAGATACACGATGGTGATGGTGCCGTTTTCACGGTCGGTGTCCGCAATGGTCAGCGGGATGCGTTCACCCTTCTCGTTCACACGCAGAATGATGAAGTTCCCAGGCTGGGCCTTGGCAGCAATGTGCGGAGCATCGATGACCAGCTTGCTGGTCTGTCCGGGAATGAGCTGCTCTTTCTTCAGAATTGTGTTCGCCATGAGAATGTCCTGTTTTAAGTCTGGACCCGACGCTTCAGGGAGTGCTCCCTAGAAGGGCCAGATCATGGGGATGATCGTGACACACATGATAAAGGTTATGATCTGCAAAGGCCAGCCGGCCTTCACATAGTGCATGAAGTTGTAGTTACCGGGTCCCAATACGATGGTATTGGGGGGCGTGGCAACAGGCGTCAGGAAGCAGGCCGAAGCGGACATGGCAATGCCCATGGCCAGCGGCAGCGGGCTGATGCCGCCCTGCACGGCGATCGGAATGGCCAGGGGAGCCATCAGGGCCGCCGTGGCGGTGTTGGACATGAAGTTGGTGATGATGGCGGTAAGACCGCAGCACACGGCCAGCAGCATGTACGGGTCGGACACATGGCTCACCACGCTCGTGGCGATCATGGAGGCCGCACCGGACTTGGACATGGCCGTGCTCATGGAAAGCATGCCCGCAAACAGGAAGATGGTGGTCCAGTCAATGGCCTTGAAGGCTTCCTTCATGGTCATGCAGCCGGTCATGACGATAAGACAGGCGCCGAGCATGGCTGCGGTGACCAGGGGCAGGAACTTGGTGGCCATGGCTGCCACAACGAAGATGAAGATGCCGAGGGCCCACCACATCTTTTCGGGGCGCTTGGGCTTTTCGGCCTGCTCCTCGATGGTGCACTCGGCCATGGTGTCGGGCAGCAGCTTCCGGCCGATGGTGGCGTAGAAGAGCACGCCCATGGCCAGCAGCGGCACACCGAACTTGGCGAATTCAAAGAACGCGAAGGGTTCGATGCCGGCGGGGCCCATCTTCTGCAGCATGGAGTTAATGATGCCGTTGGGCGGGGTGCCGACCAGCGTGATGGTGCCGCCCAGGGACGAGGCAAACGCCACGGGCATCAGGATCTTGCTGGGTCGGATGCCTGCGGTGGTGCACATGCCGATGATCATCGGAATGGCCACAACCGTGGTACCGGTGTTGGACAGGAAGGCGGAAAGGATGCCGATAACGGCAACGGACAGCACCAGCAGTCTGGTTTCGCTGCCGCCGGCAAGCTTGACGGTCGCCTTGCCCACCTTGTCGGCAAAGCCGGTCACGAACGTGGCTTCACCCACGATGAACATGGCCATGAAGATGACCACCCAGACGTTACCGAAGTTCGAGAATGCCGCCTTGGCGTCCACGATCTTGAATATGCTGAGGGCAACGGGAACCAGCATGGCGGTAACGGGCAGCGGAACAATTTCAGTAAAGAACAGGATGGCGGCAACGCCAAGAATGCCAAGGGTAATATACGCCTTGGTGGGATCTGGCGGTGCATCGGCAGCAAAGCACACGCCGGCAACGGCAAGGACCAGGATGAACGCCAGACCGAGAATCTTCAGCAACTTTTTCATGTGTTATATCCTCATTAAACACGTTGATCGGTCATGGGTCAGCGGGGGGTGACGGTCCCTCACGGACCAAAGGTCGCAGGAGGTAACCGCCCGCCGGCACAGCACCGGCGGGCGGGCCAATACTTAGAACTCGAATCCGTAGCTCTTGACGTACGTATTGATACGCTTGCGGGACGCGGCAACTCGTTCCTTAAGCGTTGCGGTGTACGCCTTCAGGTCGGCGATGGGGGCGCGGGCAACGCCCGTTTCCATGGCCGCCTTGGCTACGGCGGGTACTTCCCATTCCAGGATGCGTGCATCCAGGGGCTTGGGAATGACGTAGTCCACACCGAACTTCAGTTCCTTGACGCCGTAGGCATCGCAGATTTCGCTCGGTACGGGTTCCTTGGCCAGAGCAGCGAGGGACTTGGCAGCGGCAACTTTCATTTCCTCGTTGATCTCGGTGGCCTGTACATCCAGCGCGCCGCGGAAGATGTACGGGAAGCCGGAAACGTTGTTCACCTGGTTGGGGAAGTCGGAGCGCCCGGTACCCATGATGCAGTTGGGGCTGGCTTCCTTGGCGAGGGGATACGGAATTTCCGGGTTGGGGTTGGCCATGGCGTAGATGATGGGATCCTTGGCCATGGACTGGACCATTTCCTTGTTCAGCAGATCCTGCACGGACAGGCCGAGGAAGCAGTCCGCACCCTTCAGGCACTCGGCCAGCGAGCCGTAGTCCTTGTCCTGTGCGAATGCCGCCTTGTACTTGTTCATGCCTTCGCGGCCCTTGTGGATGAGCCCGCGGGAGTCGAACATGAAGATGTTCTTGGGATCCACGCCAAGCTGCACGTAGAAGGTGGCGCAGGCAATGCCGGCGGCACCGGCACCCACGACGACGACCTTCATGTCTTCCATCTTGCGGTTGGTGATCTCGCAGGCGTTGATGATACCCGCACCGGAGATGACCGCCGTACCATGCTGGTCATCGTGGAACACGGGAATGTTCATTTCACGCTTGAGCGTCTCTTCAATGTAGAAGCACTCGGGAGCCTTGATGTCTTCGAGGTTGATGCCCCCGAAGGTGGGTTCCATGGCCTTGACGATGTCGATGAGCTGATCAGCGCTCTTCACATCAAGGTTGATGTCGAAGACGTCGATGTCGCAGAAGGTCTTGAACAGGACGCCCTTGCCTTCCATGACGGGCTTGCCGGCCTTGGGGCCGATGTTGCCCAGACCGAGCACGGCGGTGCCGTCGGACACGACACCGACGAGGTTGGCACGACCGGTGTACACATCGACCAGCGCGGGGTCCTTGTGAATAGCCATGCAGGCTTCCGCAACGCCCGGAGAATAGGCGAGAGAAAGGTCCTTCTGCGTATTGCAGGGCTTGACCGGAACGACTTCAACCTTCCCGCGGCGGGGAAGCTCGTGGTAATCAAGTGCTTCTTGCTTGGTGTACAGGGCCATATGGTTCTCCTCTGAGTGACGGGTTACCCTCTACAGATCGTAGTTGGGTTTGGCATATTGCTCGTTGCCGTGGGCGTCATTGACCACGAGCAACGGGAAATCTTTCACTGTCAGCTTGCGCACGGCCTCGGGCCCGAGGTCGTCAAAGGCGATGACCTCCGCAGCCGTGATGCATTGCGAAAGCAGCGCGCCCGCGCCGCCGGTTGCGCCGAAGTAGACCCCCACATGCTTCTGCAGGGCTTCGCGAACCGCAGCGCTACGCTTTCCTTTGCCGATACTTGCCTTCACGCCCAGGCTGTGCAGCCGGGGTGCGTAGGAATCCATGCGGTAGCTGGTCGTGGGACCGGCGGCACCGATGGGTCTGCCTTCCGGTGCGGGGCTCGGACCGACGTAGTAGATCACGGCGCCCTGCAGCTCGAAGGGAAGTTTCTCGTTGTTGTCCAGCTGGTCGCACAGCCGCTTGTGGGCGGCGTCACGGGCGGTGTAGATGGTGCCGTTCAGCTTCACCACATCACCCACCTTGAGCTTCAGCAGATCCTCGTCGCGCAGCGGGGTGGTCAGAGTGTACGTAGCCATTACAGAACGACCTCCTTGATGCGGGAAGAGTGGCACTGCACGTTCACGGCCAGCGGCAGGCTGGCGATGTGGCAGGGGCGCATCTCGATCTTCACGTCCAGGCTGGTGGTCCTGCCGCCGAGCCCCATGGGCCCGATGCCCAGCTCGTTGATGGCGGCCAGCAGTTCCTCTTCCATGGCCGCGATCTCGGGATCGGCATTCCGCTCACCGACAGGACGGAACAGGGCCTTCTTGGCCAGCGCAGGCGCAACGTCGAAGGTCCCGCCAATGCCCACGCCCACGATGGTGGGCGGGCAGGGGTTGGGTCCGGCTTCGGCCATGCGGCGTACCACGAATTCCTTGATGCCCGCCCATCCCTGGGCAGGCGTGAGCATGGTGCAGCGCGACATGTTCTCGGAACCGCCGCCCTTGGCCATGTGCTTTATCTTCAGCTTGTCGCCGGGCACGATATCCACGTGCACCACGGCGGGGCTGTTGTCTCCGGTGTTCTTGCGGGTCAGCGGATGGCACAGGGACTTGCGCAGCAGGCCCTTTTCATACCCTTCCACCATGGCGCCGTTGATGATCTCCACGAGGTTGCCCTCGACGTGCACATCGGCCCCCAGTTCCACGAAGAACACGCCCACCCCGGTATCCTGACACAGCGGCAGGCCGGAGGTGGCGGCGAGATCGGCGTTCTCCAGCAGCTGTCCCAAGATCTCGCGGGCGGAATCGGAGGTTTCGTTCTCCAGCGAGGTCTTGAGTGCGGAGCGCACGTCGTCGGGAAGGTACCGGGCGGCCTGCATGACGATGCCGACCACCCCGTCATGAATGTCCTTGGCCTTAATGCTTTTCATGACAGCATCCCTTGTGCTTCATCTTATCCAGAATGCCCTTGGGCAGGATGCCCTTCACCGAGTTGAGGGCCAGCATGCGGCGCATGATGCCCAGCTGGTCCTGCAGCGGGATCTTCTTGGGACACACGTCTTCGCAGCCGAGCAGGCCCATGCAGCCGAACACGCCCTGATCATTGCCGATGACGTCATAGTAGTCGTCGTCGGAACGCTCGTCGCGGGGGTCGATGTAGAACCGGGCCACCCTGTTGATGGTGGCGGCGCCGAGGAAGTCCTCGCGCATGCGGGCCGTGCCGCAGGCAGCGATGCAGCAGCCGCATTCCACGCAGCGGTCGAGCTCGAAGATCTGCTCGGCCAGGGCGTTTTCCATGCGGGCCTCTTCGGCGCGGACGTCAAAGGCGGTATCGTCGGAGTGCACCCAGGCCTCGATCTTCTTGCCCACGGCGCGGAACCAGGTGCCCGTGTCCACGGACAGGTCCCCGATGAGCTTGAACACGGGCAGCGGGTGCAGCACGATGTGCTCGGGCAGGTCCCTGGTCTGCGTATGGCAGGCAAGACCGGGGCGGCCGTTGATGACCATGCCGCAGGAGCCGCAGATGCCCGCCCGGCAGCAGAAGTCGAACTGCACGCTGGGGTCCTGTTCTTCGCGGATGATGTTCAGCGCGATGAACAGGGTCATGGAATCGTATTCGTTCACGTAGAACGACTGCATGTGCGGGACGGAATCAGGGTCCAGCGGATTGTAGCGGAATATTTCGATGTGGAGTCTGCGTGACATACTATCCTCCCCTTACTTCTTTTTGGCGGATTTGGCGGGCTTGGCCGCAGGTTCGTCCTTGCCCTTGCTTGGGACAGTCAGCTTTTCCGGGGGCAGTTCAGCGGTGATGATCTTGCCGCCGCCATACCCGCGGTCGCCGGGGGGCAGTTCATAGTAGGGAGAGGCCTCTTCGTACTTCAGCACGGGCAGGGTTTCGCCGTCCTTCCAGTAGGCAAGGGTACGGTTCAGCCAGTCACGGTCGTTACGCTCGGGGTAGTCCTCGCGGGTATGCGCCCCGCGCGACTCCGTCCGCATCAGTGCGCCGTAGGCGGTGCACAGGGCCAGCTTGAGCATGCCGGGGATGCGCAGCGCCATGGACATTTCCGGGGTGAAGCCCTTGGAGGAAGCCTGCAGGCCGATGTTCATGGAACGCTCATACAGCGCCTGCAGCTTGTCCACGCCTTCCTTGAGATCCTTCTCGTTACGGAAGATGCCCACATGCTCCATCATCGCGTCCTGCATCTCGTTGCGCAGCTGGTAGCAGTTTTCGCGGCCCTTGGCGCTCGTGGCGATGTTCTTGATGCGCTCGGCGATCTTGTCATGCGCATCACGGATGGCGGCGGACTTGATGTCCAGATCATAGCCCTGGAGGAACTGGGCGACCTGCTTGCCGATGTAGGTACCGGCAACAACGGTTTCCGCAAGGGAGTTGCCACCCAGACGGTTGAAGCCGTGCATGTCCCAGCAGGCGGATTCGCCGGCGGAGAACAGGCCCTTCAGGCCGTAGGCATGGCCGTTCTTGTCCACGCGCACGCCGCCCATGGAATAGTGGTGCGTGGGCCGCACGGGGATGAGCTGATGGATGGGGTCCACCCCGAGGAAGTTGGTGCAGATGTCGTACACTTCACGCAGCTTGGTGGTGATGTGCTTGACCCCGAGATGCCGGATATCCAGCCAGAGGTGCTCGCCGTAGGGGCTCTGCACGCCGAAGCCCTTGCGGATGTGCTCGATCATGCGCCGGGACACGACGTCACGGGAGGCGAGTTCCGCCTTTTCCGGCTCGTAGTCGGGCATGAAACGGTATTCGTTCACGTCCAGCAGGGTGCCGCCGTCACCGCGGCAGCCTTCGGTCACCAGAATGTCGGTGGGCACGGTTCCGGTGGGGTGGAACTGCACGGCTTCCATGTTGCCCATGGGCACAAGGCCGGTATCCAGGGCGATGATCTGTCCGCCCCCGTCACAGATGACGGCGTTGGTCGTGGCGCGGTAGATGCGGCCGTAGCCGCCGGTGGCGATGAGGGTGGCCTTGGCAATGTAGGCCTTGAGCTCACCGGTCTTCAGGCAGCGCACGATGGCGCCCATGCAGCGTTCGCCGTCGTGGATGAGGGCCTCCGCCTGCGTGCGGTCATGGATTTCCACACCGTACTGCAGACACTTGGTGTCCAGCGTATTCAGAACGGCACGGCCGGTGCCGTCCGCAGTGTAGCATGTGCGCCATTTGGCAGTGCCGCCAAAGGCGCGGGCATGGATGAGGCCATGCTTCTCGGCGGCTTCTTCCGCCTCGAAGGGCTTCCCACCCTTGTAATACGTGTGCGTGCCGGCCACCACTCGGTTCCACGGAACGCCCCAATGGGCCATTTCGCGCATGACGATGGGCGCGGTGTCGGCGAAAATGCGGGCAACTTCCTGGTCACAGCCCCAGTCGGAACCCTTGACGGTGTCGGCAAAATGCACGTCGGGGCTGTCACCCTGTCCCATCACGGCGTTGCCCAGCGCTGCCTGCATGCCCCCCTGGGCTGCAGAGGAGTGGGAACGGCGGGGAGGAACAATGGAAAGACAGGTGACCCGGAACCCGGCCATGGCTGCCTCGACGGCCACTCGCTCACCTGCGAGGCCGGCGCCGATGCAGAGAAGATCAGTATATATGGTCTGCATGGGGTACTCCTCTTAGATGGTCAGAAGTGACAGGCGAATGTGCGTCAGGAAGCTGATCACGGCTGCGGCAACGAGCAGATAGACCATGAACTTGCGGGCCTTGGGACGATTTTCGCGGGTCACCACGGCAAACTTCACGCCGATGCGGTACAGGCCGATCACGATATGGATGGCGGCAGCGGCCAGCAGGACGATGTAGAAGGGCATCCAGTTGCCGTGCTGGATGCGGGCGGCGCTCTTGGCCGCCGTGATGGGCAGGGTATCAAGCATGGTGTAGATGTGGATGCTGGCCATGACCAGAATGATGATGGCGGTGGCAACCTGCACCAGCCACAGCGTGGTGTCCGTGTGGTGCATCATCTTGGAATGGGCGCGGAAGGCAACGTATTCCTTCTGGCGGAAGGGCATCTTGCGCGCACCGAGAATGAAATGGCCGACCATCACCAGAAGGATGACGGGACCACCGATCTGCACCAGGTACAGCTCTTCAAAGAACCATGCCAGTGCGTTCATCAGCTTGGGGCTGATGATGACGCTGCCGACAAACACCATGTGCATGCCGACAAACAGTGCAAGCAGGAATCCCGAAACCATCATCAGGACATCCAGACGCCCGGAAAGCTTGTCCTTCGGGGGCACATGCAGCGTTACGTTTTGTAAACTCATTTAACGACTCCTCCATATCGGGTGATGGGTCAAAAACAACCGATTGACTCAGGTTCCGGGGCACTCCGAAAACCCGGGCAACTCCAACCAGTTACCTCTTCACGCGGTTCCGGCACGCTACACAGCGCGCCCTTCCCGCGAATGCTGACCGCCATTGACGTGGGAGAAGATAAGCAGGGTTTGTGCCAATGCTTCACAACCGGCTCGATGCCCGTGAAACGCCGATGAATACACACTCTTTTGGTTGATTGATCACTTTTTTTCCTCTCCTGCAAGAACGATTTTCCTGTCCGGCAGGAAAATTCCCACACCAGGAGAAATCCTCCTCCCGGACGGGAAAATTGAGCTCCCCGGACAACGGAAAAGGGGCCGGAGCACTGCTCCGGCCCCTAGGGCTTGCGAAGAGGATACGTCGCGCGGGATCTATGCGAATTCCTGCTCCGTACGGCTGATGATCTCTTCCTGATGGTCGGCATCCAGATCCACAAAATAGTCGCTGTAGCCAGCCACGCGCACCAGCAGGTTGCGGTACGCGTCGGGTGTGGCCTGCGCCTTGCGCAGGGTGTCCGTATCCACCACATTGAACTGGATGTGATGTCCGCGCAGGGCAAAATAGGTCCGCACCAACCGGATCATCTTGTCCAGATCGGCATCCCCGGCCAGCACGCCGGGCAGGAACCGCTGGTTCAGCAGGGTCCCTCCGGACTTAACCTGGTCCATCTTGCTCAACGATTTCACCACGGCCGTGGGGCCGTTACGGTCCGCCCCGTGCGAGGGCGAGGTTCCGTCCGATTCCGGCAGGTGGGCGAACCGGCCGTTGGGCGTTGCGCCGAGCATCTTGCCGAAATAGACGTGGCAGGTGGTGGACAGCATGTTCAGGTGATACACGGAGCCCTTGGTGTTTGGCTTGCCGTCAATGGCCGCATAGAGCGAATCGTAGACCCGGCGCATGAGGTCGTCCGCCCTGTCATCATCATTGCCGAAAAAGGGCGTGCGGTTCCACAGGCGCAGCCGCAGGGGTTCATGCCCCGCAAAATCGGCGGCCAGGGCTTCCAGCAGAGTCGCCATGGGGACCGTATTCCCTTCGAACACGTGGGTCTTGAGGGCGGACAGGCTGTCCGTCACCGTCCCGATGCCGCAGCACTGGATGTAGGTGGTGTTGTAGCGCGGCCCGCCGTTGTAATAATCACGGCCGCTCTCGATGCACCCGCGGATGACCACGGAAAGCAGCGGCGCCGGCGAGTGTTCGGCGTACATGCGCTCTATGTAGTTGTTCACCCGGATCTTCAGATCCACCACGTATTCCAGCTGGCGGACAAAGGCGGCATACAGATCATCAAAGGTTTCGAAGGTTCGGGGGTCACCTGTTTCCAGCCCCACGCGCTTGCCCGACAGCGGGTCCGTCCCGTTGTTCAGGGCCAGCTCCAGCACCTTGGGCACGTTCAGATAGCCGGTGAGCACATACGCTTCCTTGCCGAAACAGCCCGTCTCCACGCAGCCGCTGGTTCCGCCCTCGCGGGCGTCCTCCACGGACTTGCCCACGCGGATCTGCTGCATGACCACGGTATCCGTGTTGAACACGCTGGGATACCCGTACCCCTTGCGGATAACCCGCGCCGCCGCCTTGAGAAAGCGGTCCGGCGTCACGCTGCTCACATGCACGCTGGGCTGGGGCTGCAACAGATGCAGCTCGTCCACCACCTCAAGAATCAGGTAGGAGACCGCGCTCACGCCGTCCGAGCCGTCCCGCCTGAGACCGCCGAGGTTGATCTGGGTAAAATCGTTGTAGGTGCCGCTCTCCTTGGCGGTAACGCCCACCTTGGGGGGGGCCGGATGGTTGTTCACCTTGATCCAGAAACAGCTCAGCAGTTCCTTGGCGCGCTCACGGGTAAGCGTTCCGTCGGCCAGTCCCTTTTCGTAGAAGGGAGCCAGGTGCTGGTCCAGATGCCCCGGGCTCATGGCATCCCACCCGTTCAGTTCCGTGATGGTGCCCAGATGCACAAACCAGTACATCTGCAGGGCCTCATGAAAGGTCTGCGGCGCATGCGCGGGCACCCTGCGGCACACTGCGGCGATCTCCCGCAGTTCGTCCCTGCGGGCGTCGTCCCGCTCCGTTTCGGCCATGGCGTCGGCCAAATCGGCATGGCGCTCCGCAAACAACATCACGGCGTCACAGGCAATGGCCATGCCCTTGAGCTGCTCGGCGCGGGCCGAAGCCTGGGGATCGTGCAGGTAGTCCAGCGCATCCAGCTGCCCGAGAATGCGGGCCTTCAGGTCCAGCATGCCGGACTCGTAGATCAGA
>QKEJ01000021.1 GCA_003252375.1 Halodesulfovibrio sp. | reverse complement strand
GGGGGAACGGATGATGCCGTTTTTGTAAAAATGCCTTGCTTTAGGCCGTGCTCATTGGGTATGCAGAGCCATCAACAGGCGCTGCCCGGAGGTTTCCGGGCCAGATCGGCATTTCATTCCAGCAGCAAGCGGGAGTTTTGCAATGAGAGCACTTCGGATGGGCCTTGCCGCCCTTTTCCTGGTTGTCACGGTTTCGCTCGGCATGGGGGCACATGCCCAGGCCGCGGGCATTGATCTGAAGTATGCCAACTTCCCCCCGGCTCCCACCTTTCCCTGTGTCCAGATGGAACGCTGGGCCAAGGAAGTGGAGGCCCGTACCGCCGGCGCCGTGAACGTGACCACCTTCCCCGGCTCCACGCTGCTGGACGCCAAGAACATGCTGCGCGGCGTCATGCAGGGGCAGGCGGATATCGGCTGCATCAGCCTCGCCTACCACCCCGGCGTGTTCCCCCTGCTGAGCGTGATGGAGCTGCCGCATGGCTTTGCCTCGTCCGAAGGAGCTTCGCGCACCCTGTGGGACCTGTATGCCAAGTACATGCCCGCCGAATTTTCCAAGGTGAAGGTGCTGACCATGTTCACCTCCGCGCCCTCCCAGTTCATGGCCAAGATGCCCATCAAGACGCTGGACGACATCAAGGGTGTGGAAATCCGCGGCGCGGGTTCCCTTTCCGCCGTGCTGGAAAAGCTGGGAGCCACCCCCGTTTCCATGCCCATGCCCGAGGTGCCCGAGGCCGTGCAGAAGGGCGTTATCCAGGGCCTGCTGACCTCCTTTGACGTGCTCAAGGACATGAAGTTCGCCGAGATGTGCAAGTATGAAAGCGTTGCCAACCTCTCGGTCTACCCCTTTGCCGTGATCATGAACAAGAAGAAGTGGGAGAGCCTGCCCGCCGACGTGCAGAAGGTGCTGGACGACCTTTCCGCGGAGCAGTCCCAGTGGACCGGCCAGTACATGGACAACCACGTCAAGGAATCCCTTGCCTGGTCCAAGGAACAGCATGGCGTGGAAGTGCATGTGCTTGACGCCGCCGTGCAGGCCGAGATGGCCCGACTGACCGCGCCGCTGATCGACGGCTGGAAGGAAAAGGCCGCCAAGGCCGGTGTGGATGCCGATGCCGTGCTCAACGATGTGGCGCAGCTGAAGGCCAAGTACGAGCAGTAGTCGAACGAATCAGAGCATTTCGTCCGCCCCGAGCGAAGCCTGAGGCTTCACGGGGCGGACTGTTTTTCCGCCGTGGTGCAGCCCTGCTGCGGTCCCGCATGGGGCAGACGGCATAAACCGGACACCAGAGACATGAAACATTCCGTACTGGCAACGCTGGACAGGATCGGCGCGCACATTTCGCACGGGCTGGCCATCTTTGCAGGACTGACCCTCACCGCCATGATGGTGCTGGCCTGCTGGAACATGATAGGGCGGGCCTTCGGGGCGCCGCTCATGGGAGCCTTCGAGCTCATGGGCTTCATGGGGGCCGTGGTGGCCGCCTTTTCCCTGGCCTATGCGCAGCAGGCCCGCAGCCACATCTTCGTGGCCTTCTTCATCGCCCGTTTCAAACGTCCGGTGCGCCTCGCGCTGGACGCCGCCGTGCATCTGGCCTCCGCCGTCTTCTTTCTCCACGCGGCGCTGGAGCTTGAAAAGCTGGCCGCCTTCATCGTGGACATGGGCGAACTGTCCGAAACCCTGCAGATCATCTACCATCCCTTTGTCTGGGCCGTATCCCTCGGCTGTCTGGCCATGGGCTTCGTGCTGCTGATCTCCTTCTGCAAAACAGTGTTTCTGGGCGAGGAGGTCTAGGCATGGAACCGGTATTCGCAGGACTGTTGTCCGTCCTGGTCCTTCTTGGCGTGATTCTCATTTCCCGTATCCCCGTGGGCTTCGCCATGGCCGTGATCGGCCTTGGCGGCTATGCCCTCATCGTGGGGCCGGACCCCGCGCTCAGCATGCTCGGCGGCGAGGTGTGGAGCGTCTTTTCCAGCTACGGGCTCACCGTGATTCCCTTCTTCATCCTCATGGGACAGATCTGCTTCTATTCCGGGGTGAACGAGCGGCTCTACAAGGCGGTGTACGCCTGGTTCGGCCATATCGAGGGCGGCATCGCCATCGCCACCGTGCTGGCCTGCGCCGGGTTTTCGGCCATCTGCGGGTCCAACACCGCCACGGCGGCCACCATGTCCACCGTGGCCCTGCCGGAGATGCGCAAGTACGGGTACAATTCCATCCTCTCCACGGGCACCGTGGCTGCGGGGGCCACGCTCGGCGTGCTCATTCCGCCCAGCGTGGTGCTGATCGTCATCGGGCTGCAGACAAGCGAGTCCATCGGCAAGCTTTTCATGGGCGGTCTTGTGCCCGGGCTGCTGCTGATGTCGCTCTTCGTGCTGACCATCGTGTACCTGTGCAAGCGTCATCCGACCTGGGGCCCCACCGGTCCCAAGGCGTCGTGGGCAGCCCGGTTTGCGGCCCTGCCCGGTTCCATCGAGATTGTCATCCTGTTCGCCCTGGTCATGGGCGGGCTGTTCTACGGCTTCTTCACGCCCACCGAGGCCGGTGCGGCTGGCGCGGCCATCGCGCTGATGATCAGCACGGTCTCCGGGCACATGAGCGTGCGCAAGTTCATCGACTCCGTCAGTGATACGCTGCGCATCTCCTCCATGATCATGGTGATTCTGCTCGGCGCGGTGATCTACGGAAAATTCCTCGCCATCACCCAGCTGCCGTTCGTGGCGGCGGAGTGGATTACCGGACTCTCGCTGCCGCCCCTTGTGATCGTTCTTCTCATCTGCGGCATCTACGCCATAGGCGGCATGATCATGGATGCGCTGGCCCTGCTGCTGGTGACCATTCCCATCTTCTTTCCCGTGGTGCAGGCCATGCACTATGACCCCATCTGGTTCAGCGTGCTCATCACGGTGGTGACCACCATGGGCGCGATTACGCCTCCCGTGGGCGTGACCGCCTTTGTGGTGGCCTCCTCGGCCAGTGATGTGCCCATCGAAAAGGTCTTCAAGGGCGTGGGATACTTCCTCGGGGCCTATATCATCTGCTGCGCCCTGCTGCTCATGTTCCCGGCGCTGGTCACCTACCTGCCGTCGCTGATGTAGCGCCTGCCTGCCAATACCGAAAAAACGGGGTGGCATGACGATACGTCATGCCACCCCGTTGTGCATTGTGTCGGGTGATGGGCCGGTCAGCCCAGACGGACCCAGGTGAGTTCGTGCTTGTTGGCGGAAAGATGCAGGATGCGGGAACCGGGGATGGCGGCGAAATCGCGCACCACATCCATGTAGTTCTCGCCCTGCAGTTTCACGGTGCACACGAAGTTGCGGCATTCGCCGAACTCGATCCAGCGGCGGACCATCTCGAGCAGGCGTTCCGGGTAGCAGATGACGTCCGAGAACAGCCAGTCCACCTTGCCGGCGTGCCGCGGGTCCAGGGCAAAGGCGCTGCCGGCGCACCAGTTGATGTTGGGGTGGCATGCGATATGTTCGGCCAGCGGCGCCTTGTCCACGCTGAACACGCGCGCCCCGAATTCGGCCAGCACCCACGACCAGCCGCCGGGGCAGCTGCCGAGGTCGAGACAGAGTTCGCCGGGCTGCGGGCGGACCTCCAGCAGGGTGAAGAGCTCCCAGAGCTTGAGATAGGCGCGGGTGGGGGGCGTTTCCTTGTCCTCCACGAACAGCACCTCGCCGTCCGGGAAGGGGCTGCTGCAGCGGGGCGAGGCCACGATGCGGTTTTCCTCCCACAGTGTCCAGCCGCCGAGGCTGGCTTCCGGCGGGCGCGTGCCGAAGACAAGGGGCTTGGCGGAGACGTGGGGCAGTTTTTCCTGAATGAGCTTGGCCCGGCGATGGCAGCCGGTGGTGTGCAGCCACCAGTTGCGCTGGATGGCCTTGAGCTTGCGCGCGGCGTCCCCGATGGATTCGATGGTGATGGCCTGCGGTTCGAGCCAGACGTTCTGGGCCCAGACGGTGTGCTGCAGGGGGCCGCGGGCCACGAACAGCCTGTCCCGCTGGGCGATGACGTCCGTGAGCTCGGCGGCGAGGTCAGCCTCGTAGCCGCGCGGGGCGATGTAGATGGTCGTGTTGTCGAACTGCATGATGTATCCTTGGAACTCTGGTGCGCACAAGGTGCGCGTGTCGCTGTACCCTACGGAGCGCCGGGAGGCAAGGTCTTGGCCGGGCTTGCCTTTCCCGGGCCGCAGACGGTACGGTGGGCATGGGCCCGGCCCGTCTGCGGCCGGGCGAAGCGATCTTCCGGCAAAGGATACCCCATGCGTCCCGCTCTGCATACCGTGTTGAAACTCGCCCCTGTCCTGCTGCCCTGCCTGCTTCTCTTTGGCGGGGGGCTGGCGCTTGCCGTGGCCCAGTCTCTGGGCCTGTGGCTGCCCTTTCCTCATGCAGGCGCCATGGGAGATGCCTACGTTGCCCTGTGGAAGGGCCACATGGCGGATTCCTTTCTGCTTTCCCTGCGTGTGGGGCTTGTTTCGGCTGCGCTGTCCGTGGTGCTGGGCACGATGCTGGCCGTGGGGCTGTGGCGCATGCCCGCCGGGTTGCAGCAGCTGGGCGTGGTGTACAAGATTCCGCTCATCCTGCCGCACATTGCCGTGGCCTTCATTGTGCTGGTCTTTTTTGCCAAGTCGGGGCTGCTCTCCTCGCTGGCCTACCATGCCGGACTCATCGACCGCCCTGCGGCGTTCCCTTCGCTGGTCTTCGGAGGCAGCGGCGTGGGCATGATCATGGCCTACGTGTACAAGGAAACACCCTTTGTCCTGCTCATGGCCTATGCCTCGCTCAAGCGGCTGGACGGCAGGCTGCTGGACACGGCGCACATGCTGGGCGCAGGCATGTGGATGCAGTGGCGGTGCGTGCTGCTGCCGCACCTTGCCCCGGCCCTGCATACCAGTTTCATCATTCTTTTCCTGTACGCCTTCGGGGCGTTCGAGATCCCCTTCCTGCTCGGGGAGAGCAAGCCCGGCATGCTGAGCATAGAGGCGTACAACCTCTACTTCCAGCGCGACCTGTCCTTCAGGCCGCAGGCCATGGCCGTGCTGGTCTGCATGTTCGTGTTCTCGCTGGGCTTCATCGTCCTGTACATGCGGGCCGTGCAGCGGTTCGCGTCCCGGCGCCCCGGTGCGGCGGCCAGGGAGCGCAAGCTGTGAGACGCCCCTACAGCCATCTGCTCTATCCGCTGTTTCTGGCGTTCTTTCTTGTGCCGCTGGCCGTGCTGGTGCTCTATGCCATGGCTCCGGGCTGGCGCTGGCCGGACGTGCTGCCTGCTTCCCTTTCCGGGCGGGCCTTCGGTTTTCTCGCGTCCCGGAGCGGAATCATCGCGCGGCACATGGGGGCCAGTCTGGTCTATTCGCTGGCCACCACGGGCCTGACCCTGCTGCTCTGCCTTGCGCCCGCGCATCATCTGGCCCGGCACACCTTCAGAGGCAAGGCCGTGCTGGAAGGCGTGCTGCTGGCACCGGCCCTGGTGCCCTCCATGACCTTTTCCATGGGCATCCACTACGCCTTCATCCGGCTGGGACTTGCGGACACCATGCCCGGCGTGGTGCTGGCCCTTTCGGTGTTCAGCTATCCCTACATGCTGCGGGCGCTGATCACGGGATTCCAGTCCTTCGGGCCGGAGTACGAACAGTGCGCCCGGCATCTGGGCGCGGGGTGGTGGATGCGGCTGACGCAGGTGGAGCTGCCGCTGCTGGTCCCCGCCATGGTTGCGGGGGGCTCGGTGGTGTTTCTGGTGGCGTTTTCGGAGTACTTTCTCGTGTTCCTCATCGGTGGCGGTGTGGTGCCGTCCTACACGGGCTACCTGTTTCCCTTCCTGGGGGATGCGGACCGTTCCGTCGCCAGCGCACTGACGCTCCTGTTCCTGCTTGTCCCGGTGTCCCTGTTCCTGCTCGTGGAGCTGCTGGTCACCCGGGCGTACCGCAGGCGCGGCATGTACTAGCCCTTCAGTCTCCATACGGCCACGGCGTTCCGCTTGCCCTTGAGGCGGTGCTCGCCGGCGGGCTCCAGCGCCTGTTTCAGGCCGGGGTCGCTCAGGGCGTTGTACACGGCGTCGGAGATGACCAGCGGGGTGGTCAGCTCCTTGCTGAGGGATTCCAGTCGTGCGGCCGTGTTCACCGTATCCCCGATGACCGTGAACTCCAGTCTGTCGGGTGATCCCACAAGGCCGGAGACAACCTGTCCGGCATGCATGCCGATGCCGATGCGCATGGGGTGGCCGAGCTCGGCTTCCAGCCCGCCAAGGGCGTGCAGCATGTCCAGTGCGGCCCGCAGGGCGTCGTCGTGGCAGGTGCAGGGGGCGCCCTCGGCATGGTTCACGAGACCGAACACCGCCAGCATGCCGTCCCCGATGAACTTGTCCACCATGCCGCCATGCTCCGCAACAATGCGCACGCAGGTGGAGAAATAGGCGTTCAGCTCCTCCACCACGGTCTCCGGTTCGGCCTGCTCGCTGAACGCCGTGAAGTTGCGGATGTCCGACATGAGCACGATGACGGACCGGCGGGTGCCGCCCAGCGCAACGCCCTGCGCCGAATCCTGCAGCAGCTGCTCGGCCACGCGGTCGTCCACCACCTTGCCGAGCAGGGAGCGGATGCGCTGCTTTTCCCGCAGGCCAACGATCATCTGGTTGGTGCCATGGGCGATGAGGCCGAACTCGTCGTGTCCCAGTACCGGCACCTGCACGTCGAGGTTGCCGTTGCGCACGGCCCGCAGCGTTTCCGTCTGGATGTCGAACACCATGCGCAGGTTGCGGGAATAGGCCCAGACAATGCGCAGGGTGAAGGCAAGGATGGTCAGGCTGACAAAGACGATCTCCAGCCCCACGAACACGGACTGATGCCTGAGCAGGTCCGCGGGCAGGGCGTGCAGATAGAGCAGATCCTTGAAGACCACGAGAATGACGAGGGAGGCGTTGAAGGTCACCACACACGAGGCCAGCAGCACGATGCGCCGGGTCAGCGAGGCAAAGGGAAGCGCCGTGACGTCCCGGGAGATGCCGCTGGCGGCCAGCAGGCGCTCCCGCTGCAGGGTCATGTCCAGGGCCATGAAGAATCCGAAGCACAGTGTCGCCAGCAGCACCTTCAGGCCGCTCTCCACGGGAAACCCGAAAACCAGCGTGTCAAAGGCGGTGAGTCCCGCGCCCAGCAGCACGGGCAGTCCCGTATCCAGCAGGAATTGCCTGCGCCCGGCCAGAAGGCCCTGCGGCTGACGGATGAGCCGGGGCTCCAGCACGAGACGGGCGGCAAAGGCAAGGGCGTAGCCCGCCACAAGGACCAGCGCCCAGCGCCATACGGGCAGGGAGTCCACGAAGGGGCAGACAAGGCCGCCATAGACGGTCATCAGCGCTGCGGACAGCCCGTAGTAGTACAGGGCAAAACGGCTGGTGGTGCATGCCTGCACGTCCGTGGTCATGGGAAGGGAACTCCGGTGTTGCGGGTGGGGAATGCAGCCCACATATACCAGAAATTCGCGGAATGACCAAAGGGTTGGTCGGGCAGGGGCGGCGGAATCTTAGAAGGGGATGTCCGCTCCGGGCAGCACGGTGCAGAACCCCTTGCCCAGCGTGGTGTTGTGGTGGGCCCGGATTTTTCCTGCCGAGAGGATGTCCGTGTCAAAGGTGGTGTGCCCGTCCGCCGCAAGCACGACCTCGAAGCCGAGGCTGGCGGCGCGCCGGACCGTGGTGTCGATGCAGAATTCCGTCTGCATGCCCGCAACCACAAGGCGGGATATCCGCAGGGTCTGGCAGACGTGCAGCAGCGTGGTGTTGCGGAAGGCGTCGGGCGAGGCCTTTTCAATGACGATGTCGGTGGGGAGGGGGGTGACGGCCTCGTGGATGGGCCAGCCCTCGGCATCCCTGTACAGGGGATGGCTTTCGGATTCGCTGGAATGCTGCACGTAGATGACGTCCGTCTGCTGCGTGCGGGCCCGGTCGATCAGGGTGCGGATGGAGGCAAGGGTGTTGTCCGCGTCATGCAGGGCAAAGCCGGGGGTGGTGAACATGGCGCGCTGTACATCAATGACCAGCAGGGCGGTGGTTGGCATGGAAACTCCTCGTGCATAGCAGCGGGCGAGAGTGTGTCGGGGCGAGAGTCTTCCGGATGCAATGCCCCGGGATACCATGAACCACAACGGTTGCCAAGAATGGTCAGACCGATTTTCATGGCAGGCTGCACGCGTAGCGGACATGGGTGGCCCGACAATGACAAAGGCCGGGGTGATCGCGCTCACCCCGGCCTTTCTGCCATGCATGGCAGGAACATTATATCCGCCGTCGGGCGCAGTCAGTGTCATGTGAGGGGCACATGAACCCCAGGCACAGATGGTCCGCCTGATGGCGCATGGGCCGCATGCCCCGGCGCAGGCGGCCGGTGCCGCACAGGCTGGAATGATGGAACGTGAGCCGCTTGGCCGCCATGCTGGCCAGCATGGCGCATGCCCCTGCCGCAACCGAAAGAAGGATGAATCCGAAGAGAATGTTCATGGTGAGCCTCTCGTTGAGTGGTTGATCACATGATTGTGATACGTTTCACAAGTATGCCTCGCGTCCGGGGGTGTCAATGAAAAAGAGTGATTAATCAGTCAAATTTGAGTGAGCGCTTACACAGTGCAGAGGTGTGCAACCCGGGAGTGCAGAGAGTGCGGGTATTCCCGCTCATGGACGGGGCATGCGATGGCGGGGCAACGTGTTTTGCGGCGTATTGTTAGAGATTGGTTGCCGGATTTTGAAGTGAGCACGTGTTTACTTATGCGGCAAATTGACGCATGAATCGGGTGTTGACGTTGCATCCGGTGTGCCGAGCATGCCGTACCGAGGAGTATACGATGGATATCACATCCGTGAAGCTGGTGTATTTTTCGCCCACGGGAACAACAGGGCGGGTCGTGCAGGGCATTGCAGAGGGCATTGGTGCCGGGCCTGTGGACCGCGTGGATATTACCACGCCTCCTGGCAGGCAGACGCCCCTGACCATGGGGCCCGACGCGCTGCTGGTGGTGGCCGTGCCCGTGTACATGGGCCGCGTGCCCGCACTGGTGCTGGACTGGCTTGCGTCCATGCGCCTTGACGGCACGCCCGCCGTCTGCGTGGTGGTCTACGGCAACCGCGTGTACGACGATGCGCTGCTGGAGCTGCGGGACATGGTTGCGGGCTGCGGCGGCATTCCCATTGCCGGTGCGGCCTTTGTGGGCGAGCACTCCTTTTCTTCCACCGAGTTTCCCACGGCCCACGGCAGGCCGGATGCCGATGATGTGGCAAGCGCCGTGGTGTTCGGGCGCACGGTCTGGGAAAAGGTGCAGGGGATAGCCGATCTTGCGCCGGACATGGCCGTGCAGGTGCCGGGGGAATCGCCCTACCGGGGCAGCAACGTGCTGTGGAACGTGGATTTCATCGTGGTGAACGATGCCTGCATTCAGTGCGGGACGTGCGCGGACCTTTGTCCGGCCGGCGCCATTGATGCCGTGGACAGTGCGGTCATTGATACGGAGGCCTGCATTACCTGCTGCGCCTGCGTGAAGCAGTGCCCCCAGCAGGCCCGGATAATGATGCCCGGCCCGGTGCTGGATGCCCAGAAGCGGCTGCATACCCTGTTCAGTGCGCCGAAGCAGCCGGAAGTGTTTGTGTAGATATTGGAGCGGATTTGAAATCCGGTACCATCAGCGTGGTCGGGTACTGTTGATGTTCCGATGCAGATAACGTTGGAATAGTATAGCAATGTATGAATATGGGGAGATGAGATGAGGAACATAGCGTCATTGTTGGTAGCTGCGCTGTTATTGTTTGTTCTTGGCGGCTGTGCTGCGAGGGGGCCACAATTTGAACCAGTGCA
>QKEJ01000178.1 GCA_003252375.1 Halodesulfovibrio sp. | reverse complement strand
TCGTTGAGGTTCTGGTAGACGGGAATCTGGCTTGCCCCGAACTTGTACACGCCGTTCATGATGACGCTGGCCTCGATCTCACCCCCAGTGAGAACCGACCAGCTCTGTGCCTGACGTCCGGCCTTGTGAAAGGTGGCGGGAAAGGCGGAAGGCGTTTTGCCGCGTGCAAGCGCGTTGTCCCCCCCCTGCTGCATGTGCGCATTGCAGCAGGATATGATTTCTTCAAGCCGCATGATCAGGTCGAGCCTATCTCTCGATATCTGTCTTGCTGACATGGATACGATCCCCCTTGATTGAATGTGTCTCTCCCGGCGGTGCCGCACAGCAGCCGAGTAACACTATGATTGCCAGTTGTCGTCCGGCAATGCAAGAGAGTGCTGGTAATTTTATTGTGTATTGGCGGCAGGGTAGCGTGGAACGCGGGGCAAAGGCGTGCGATCAGGCAATGGCGACGCGCGGCGTGCGGGACTTGGAAGGGATAAGGTAGGTCATCTCGGTATCTGCGGTCACCCGGCGGGAGAGCGCCCTGTTCAGGAAACTGCGGAGCGATTTGGTCAGCAGCACCGGGTCGTCCACATCCAGCGCGCTGCAGAACATTTCTCCCCAGTTGGTCACGTAGGCCACGGATGCCTGCTTCTGAACGCTGGTGTCCCGGGGCAGGGTGAAATTGAGCACGCAGTAGGCCCGCAGCACCCGTTCTCCGCGCAGGGTCTGCTCGGTGTCCGTTTCCAGCAGCGTCTTGGGGAAGAAGTCGTGCAGCCCCTGCAGCAGGGAGACCACGTCCTGCGCAGCGATGGGGGACATGGTCATGTCCACCTCCACATGCATGCCCGAATAGTAGAGTCCGTTGGCGACCAGCCAGGCCATGAGCCGGACCGGATCGCTCTCGGTCTTGATCTCCACAAAGGCTTCGCGGCGCGAGGCCACGCCCTGCGGCAGGCCCATGGCGATCCACTTCTTGCGCTTGCCGGGCGTGGTGTCCTTCTTGAACATCAGTTCCCTGATGGTCCGCCCCATGCTGTTGACGAAGGGCAGCCGGGCCACCTTGTCCTCCTGCGGGGCAAAGGCGGCGAAGATCTTGCGCCCGAGCCGGGTGACATCTTCCGGGGAAATGCGTGCGGTAATCTGCTGCTCACTCAGGCGCTGCTGCAGCGTGGCGTACGACTTGAGGAAAAAGGCATTGAGCTTGTCCCCCAGCACCTTGGCCTGTGTAAAATCCTGTTGCTTGAGCAGCGTGCCCGTGCCGTACAGCTCGTTGATGGCCCGCTTGCGCAGGGTGTACAGCAGCCTGTTGCCGCCCGCCTTGGAGGTGTCGTGCAGCTTGGCCAGAAAGGCGGTCTGCAGGAGCATGGCGGCATCCTTGTTGCCCGACCGGTGGTAGTGGTCCTGCAGGGTGCGCATGAGCGTGACGTACGGGTCTGTCTTCAGCAGCAGCCTGTTGCCGCTGAGAATGTGCTCCTTGATGGTCTCGCAGAGCAGGATGTCGTCCTGCGCCGCGATGTACGCTTCCAGAATGCCCAGCTTCATGACCGACTTGAACGGGTTCTTGAAGGCCTTCACGATCTGCCACAGGGCGGCCCCGAAATATTCTTCCGGCGGGATGGCCTCCACGATGCCGAAGTCCACGAAGCTGTCTCCGGCATTGAAGGGCAGGGCGCTGTACTGTTTGAGCAGCGAATTGTGGGTGGCCCGGTCCACGTGCGGAGGCATGGCCCACCATGCAAGGTCGCGCCCGCATACCTTGAGGGCCGTGCGGTAGAATTCCTCCTTGAGCAGCAGGGCCTGTGCGGAGCCGGAGCTCTCCTTGTCGGATATGCCGAAGTCGTTCTCGATGATGGCCGTACGGTTCATCACGAAGAAGGTTGTTTCCAGCCCGAATTGCTCCTCGGCCCATCCGGAGATGTGCTCAAGCTTTTCGGTCAGGGCCGCAGCTTCGCGGGGGGTGAAATCTTTGGGGTCTATGCTCAGCCAGTAGTCGATGTCCGAATCGCTGGTCATGGCGATGGAGCCGACGCTGCCGATGGTATACACGGCATCCACGGTCCGGGGCGCGGGCTCGGCGGGGAGCGTTATGTCGGCACCGAAGATGGTGCGGGCCACCTGCAGGGTCCGGTAGGTGGGCGCGTAACCGGCAATGTTGAATATGGGCCACTTCCGGCTCGGGGTGAACTGGCGTTCAAAGAGATCGGTCTCGATGAGCAGCGGCAGAAGCGTGAAGAAATCCGAACGCTGGGTATCCAGGGTCTTGTGCGTCAGGGTGATGCGCTGGTTGTTCTGGCGCAGGAACCGGTAGCGGCAGCGGATGACGTTGCGGAACAGCAGCACCTGGGTGAGTACGTGTTCGGCCAGCGCCGGTACGGTGTGACACCACTTGGGCACGCTGGAGGGCGGCAGCGAAATGGCCAGCTCCATCAGTTCGTTGAAGCGCTGGTGCTCCGCCGACATGAGCAGATGCGGTTCGTCGCTGATGGTTTGCCGGAAGTTGCAACGGTAGTAGTTGCCCGCCGAGGCGGAGGTGTGCTCCATCCGGGAGCGCTCGAAACTGGTCTGGCAGAAGGTGGAGGCGCCGAATGTGCAGCCGAGCAGGGTGCAGCCAAAGAACTCCGCGCGGGTGAAGTCGGTCTGCTGGAAATGGGTGGCGGAAATCTCCACGCGGGTGAACCCCGTCTCCCACAGGACCGCTTCGTCCATGTGGGCTTCGTGCAGGGACGAGGTGTGCAGATGGGCCGCGGTGAACAGGGAGCGCGAGACTGTGATGTTGGTGAAAGAGGTACGGTAGATGTCCGCCACCGACGCATCAAGCCTGGTGAAGGTGCAGTCCGTGAAGGAGCACGACTCCAGCATGGCCGCCGAAAGGTCGCATTGATCGAAACGGCACTCCGTGAAGTGGACGTCGCTGAGGGTGGCCCCTTGCAGGTTTACCTGTTTGAGAGTGCAGTTCTTGAACGTCAGTTTTGTCAGGGAGGAATTGGACAGGTCCACGTCCTGCAGTTCCCGGTTTTCCAGCAAGGCGTCGGAGACCACCACATGGGCCAGGTCCAGCTTGACCATGCGGGAATGTGAGGACAGGGCCTGAGCAAAGAGCGTCTCCGGGCTGGTCTTCTTGCGGGCAAAGAGCGAGCTTTCTTCGGTCTGCGCCTTCTGGATGTGCGGCCTTGGCGTTCTGATGCTGCTTTCGAGCGGTTCCAGATATCGCTTGCGGCGGCAGGAAAGCATGAAGCTCTTGATGTGCCCTGCGGTCTCCTTGGGGAGCGTCTTCAGAATATGCGATGCGCTGGTCATGGAATGTGAGGCCAGATCCCTGCCACAGGTCATGAACAGGTGCAGCAGATAGGCCAGGGCGTCCTGCTTGAGTTTCGGGGGCATCATGCTCAGGAATTCGGAGAACTGGCTGGGCGAAAGATAGAGCAGGGCCGGATAGAAGTAGTTGCGCTCCTTGGTGAATTTGCGCAGGACCAGCAGGAAAATCGTGGTGAGGTTGGGCACGTTCAGCACGACCATGGTGAACAGGGCATCCTTGCGCACCATGGGGTGCGGGTGCTGGGCAAGCTGCAGCAGCGCCTTGGTCAGGTCCGGGGGAATATTCTGGGCCGGGGTGTGGCGCGCTGCCTGCAGCAGGGTGGCAATGTAGTCCACCGAGTCGGATTCCCGGGCCTTGGCCAACGTGTTGGCGGAGGGGGGCTGTTCAAGGATGCACAGGGCCATGGCCGCACGCATGCCCATCTCCGGGTGCGGAGGGGCGTCTGCCAGCGCCGTGCACTGCTGCGCCAGCTTCATCTGCCGGAATCGTTCGGCCACCTGCAGGTTGAGGATGCGCTTGGCGTGGAACAGGTGTTCCAGAAAGAGAAGCAGCTCCTCGAAGGGCCAGTTGCTTCCGTGCTCCAGCAGGGTCAGGCTCCACTTGCCAAGCGGCGTATCTTCCTCCATGCCGCCGCGCAGCGTCTCGTGCGCAAGCAGCAGCCTGTAGTGGGCGGGAAGGGCGTTCAGGACCGGCTCGCAGATATTGAAGGGAAGCGTGGTGCCGTTGATCTGGCGTATGGCGTGGTTCCAGCAGGAGACGGGCATGGAGAGCCAGAACTCGATGCAGGCCCCCAGAATGGTGCCGGAAGAGTCTGATGCAGCAATGTCGCGCACGGCCAGCGCCAGCGGTACGGTCTCCGGCGGAGGGTAGCCCTGGGCCTGTTCATGAGCTGCGCAGAGAGCGACAACCTCGTTGAGCAAGGCTTTCAGGGCGACTGGCCCTTTGACGGCCATGTCGTGCGACCGTCGCAACGTGGCGAGCAGGTCCCCTAAGGTGGGCGTGTGTTGCTGCATATCCTGTTCTGCTGGGGGTTACTGGGCGAAAACGTGGTAGTTACATACTACAGCGGGGTATCGAGCAGAATGATAATGCCTTTCCCTCCCCTTGGTCCTGTATACGTTGGTGCGGCAAGCAAGGTCAAGCTTGGGAAGGTTGGCTGCAAATCCGCTTGTCACGGGGTAGGCATCCGGTATGTTTTCGTATACTGGTTCTGTTTGTCCGGTTCGGCATGATGCCGGACGGCCCAACGCAGAGATACGTGTGCCGGATACCCGGCTGCCAGCAGGAGGCAAGAATGAGGAAGGCATGTGTGGAAACGTCAAGAACACGGGATATCAAGCCCTTTTACGTCATGGATGTGCTTGAGCGGGCGCATGCCATGGCCCGGGAGGGAATAGACGTAATCCACCTGCAGGTTGGGGAGCCAGACTTCGATGTGCCCATGCCGGTGCGGGATGCCGTGTGCAAGGCCATGTATGACGGCCAGACCCACTACACCCACTCCATGGGCACCATGGAGCTGCGGGAGGCCATTGCCGAGGACTACCATGCCCGGTACGGCGTGACTATTTCTCCCGAGCAGATCGTGGTGACCAACGGGACCTCCCCGGCCATGTCCCTGCTCTTCAGCGCCCTGCTTGAACAGGGGGACGAGATCATTCTCTCCGACCCGCACTATGCCTGCTACCCCAGCTTCATCAGCTACAACGGCGGGGTGCCCGTGAAGGTTCCCGTGTTCGAGGAGGACGGCTTCCAGTACCGCGCCGATGCCATCCGCGAACGACTGACGGAACGGACCAAGGGCATCTTCATCAATTCGCCGTCCAATCCCACGGGGAACCTGCTTTCTCCCGAGCGGATGAAGAAGATTGCGGAAATGGACGTGCCTGTTATCTCGGACGAGATCTACCACGGCCTCGTCTATGAAGGCGAGGAGCACTCCATTCTGGAGTACACGGAAAACGCGTTCGTTTTCAACGGATTCTCCAAGCTTTACGCCATGACCGGTCTGCGTCTCGGATACCTCATTGCCCCCATGCAGTGCATGCGCACCCTGAACAAGCTGTGCCAGAATTTCTTCATCTCTCCCAATACGGTGTCGCAGTGCGCCGGCATTGCCGCCCTGCGCGACTGCGAGCGCGAGGTGGCCAGAATGAAGCTGATCTACAACGAACGGCGCAAATTCCTTATCCGCAGGCTCAAGGAAATTGGGTTCGGCATTACCGTGGAGCCCACCGGGGCCTTCTATGTGCTGGGCAACGCCCGCCACTGGTCCATGGATTCCTACAAGTTCGCCTTTGAAATTCTGGAAAACGCCCATGTCGGCGTGACTCCCGGCATTGATTTCGGGCAGGGGGCGGAGGGGTACATCCGGTTCTCCTACGCCAACTCGCTTGAGAACATCAACGAGGGCATGAACAGGCTGGAACGGTACCTGCGGGAACGGTTCGGCTCCCTGTAGCATCCCGGGACGGACCTGACACCGAAGGACTGGTGCCCACCGGAGGCGAAATGATTCAGGCAGATGCCTACGCCCGCATGGCCTGCTGGTATGACAGGCTGCTTAATCCGCTGCTGGACGGTACGCGGCGGCGCGTGGCAACCATGTGCGCCCGTCAGCCGGAGCTGCACAGTCAGGGGCACGGCGTGGTGCTTGATATCTGCTGCGGCACGGCCCGGCAGGGCGTGTTTCTTGCGCAGGCGGGGGTGCGCTGGGCCGGTGTGGACCGCTCTCCGTCCATGCTTGCTGCTGCCAGCCGCAATACTGATCGCAATTCGGGGCGGAACGCTCTGCTCATGCGGGCGGACAGCACCCGGCTGCCTTTTGCAGACGCCTCCTTTGCTCTGTCTGCCATCTCCTTTGCGTTGCACGAGCAGCCTGCCGATCAGGCAGAACGCACCCTTGCGGAGGCGTTGCGGGTCGCCTCGCGTTGTCTTGTGGTGGACTACACCATGGCTGAGCGGAATCTTGAACTGCCGTCACAGTGGCTGATGATGGTGCCCGAGCGCATGGTAGGGGGCGAGCATTGGCGGAACTTCCGGTCATACATGCGGGCAGGCGCCATGCAGGGCATGCTGCACCGGGCAGGGGCAGTCATCCTTGAACGGGAGCCTCTCTTCGGCGGAGGCGCCGCCATCTGCCTGTGCGCACGCGGGGAAGCCGTTTAGGGCATCCGGCGCAGACTCCGTAACTGCCGGTACAGGTCCTGACAGTCCTCCGCGATGAAGTCAGGGCCTGCGGCTTCCAGAACCTCCCGGGAGGAATTGCCGCTGGCCACTCCGGCGGTGAGGGTTCCCCCTGCCTTTCCCGTCTCGATATCCATGGGGTGATCCCCCACCATCAGGCTGTGTTGCCGCGGCGTGCCGGTAAGGGCCAGGGCACGGTGCAGGTGATCCGGGTCGGGCTTGACCTGCGGGACGTCTTCACGGGTCAGCAGGCAGGCGCTGAAGTCCATGACGTCCGGAAATACGGCCAGCACGGCCCGGCGGCAGTTGCGGGTGATGATGCCTATGGCAACGCCTTCGCTGCGCAGCCGTCCCAGCATTGTTCTTGTCCAGGGGAACAGCGCACCGCGGGCTGCGGCCTCTATCTCCACATCCTCGATGGCGGCGTGCGCCGCCTGCCGCACGGCCTCCGCCGTTGCGGTGCATTGTGCGGCCATTGCGCCATGCGCTTCATGCAGCCATTCCAGTACCGGTCGTCCGTCGTCTTCCGGCAGGTTGTGCCTGCCGTGTCTTCCGGCAGCGGTGCGGGCTGCCGCCATGGCCCTGTGCCGCATGACAGTGAAATCCAGCGTCAGGTGGGCGAGAGTGCCGTCAAAATCGAATATCATGGCTTGCACGGAAGGATTCATTGTCGTATCCCATTCGGAACAATCAGCAAATTGGTCATTTCTGACATGTTGACGCTTCTGCGGCAGGAGGGTGAGGGCGTTATGCGGTCCGTGTACGATGTTGTTGTTGTGGGGGGAGGCCCGGCAGGGGCAACGGCGGCATTGGTATCGGCCAGAAACGATCTTTCCGTGCTCGTGCTCGAGGCATGTGCACTCCCCCGCGAAAAGCTCTGCGGTGGCCTGTTGTCACGCAAGTCGGTGCAGATAGTCAATCGTCTGTTCGGCGCTACGGCAGAGACCATGGCCCAGCAGGGGCTCATCAACTACTCATCGTGCGGGTACGACATCGTGTTCGGAAAGCGCCTGTTGTGCTCCGACAGCTATGACTACCCCTTCCACTTTGTCCACAGGGCTGGCTTTGATGCCTGGCTTCTGGAGCAGGCCCGTGAAGCAGGGGCCGAGGTGCGTTCCGGTGTCGCAGTGCGTTCCGCGGACCTTGCCTCGGGCGAGGTGCGTCTGGCCGATGGGACCGTGGTACATGGAACGCATGTCATCGGCGCCGACGGGGCCAACAGTGTGGTCCGCAGGTCGTTCCCCGTGGACAGGCGCTGGTGGGCCCGGCAGCTTGCCGCCACGGTCGAGGTGCGGATTCCCCGGTATGCGTATCCGGAATGCATTGAACGGCCGCAGGTCCATATCGGCCCCATTCGTGAAGGGTACGGGTGGGTCTTCCCCAACCGGGATGTGGTGGTGGTCGGTCTCGGCGGACGGGTGGGACCGGGAGAGAATATTGCCTCCCTGTTCCGGTCCTTTCTGGCCAGTCTTGGCGTGCAGGATGCGCGGACTATGGCGCTGCGGGGGCATCCGCTTCCCTTTGGCAACTGCCTGTCCGAGCCGGTGCATCAGCGAGGGGTGCTGACAGGGGATGCCGGCGGCCTTGTGGAGCCCGTGTTCGGGGAAGGCATCTATTTCGCCATTCGTTCCGGGGAGGCTGCGGCCGAGGCCGTGGCCAGGAATCTGCGCAGCGGAGAGAGCGTGGCGGCCCTGTACGCTGCGGCGCTGCACGAGGATGTCCTCACGGAGATTCACAGTGCACGACGGTTGCAGCGCATGCTCTACTTCTTTGATCGCAACGGCATGAATCCGCTGGTGAAGTGGGGCATACGCATGGGGCGTTCCGTGTTGCTCGATGTCATCCACGGGCGGCGGTCATTCCGGTTGTTCCGCCGGGTTACGGACGCGGAATGATCTCCGTGTCGGGGTAGAACGCGACCCAGGCAAACCACATGGAGTCCATGGCGGCGACCGGGGTAAGCGCCGAACCGCGCAGGATGCCGAACAGGGCTTCGCCGTCATAGGACCATTCCGATCGTGTGGCTCCGTCCAGCAGCTTGCCGTCCTGTGACAGGAAATTCACTGTCTTTCCCGCAACAATGCGTTCATAGACGCGCACGGTCTGCAGTCGCCTGTCCCATACGGCGACCATGGGGGTGATGCCCATGGAAAAGTTGACCACGTCATCCCGCTTTACCAGGGCGTACGGCAGAGCGTAGTGCAGTCCTTCCAGTTCAAGAGCCATGATTCGTTCCTTGGGAGGGAGTCTGTCGTCGCGGTTCTGTACGGGATAGGTGATCTGCTGGGTATTGTAGTAGGAGTTCCTATTCGAATATCCGCCGTAGGGGTCCGTGCCGTAGCGGCGCTTGAAGCCGGTTGAACGAGAGAGCACCATGCCCTTGGGGTAGGTGCGCGCAGCCCTCTCCCACGTGGTCCATATGAGCGGGAAACGGTCCAGTTGCGCGCCGCGCAGGGGGCCGCTTATGGCTATGCCGAAGAGCTGCGGCCAGAGGCTGCCCGTGGCCCGGTCAAAGAGTACCGTGTTGGCGTTAAGCAGGTTCCCGGATACCCCGAAGCTGGTGTCAAAGCGTCCGGCTCGCCCCCTGTAGCCCACCAGGGCGCCCGTGAGGGGGCTGTAGGTAATGCTGACGCGCATGCCGTCCAGGTCCTCGTTGACGATTTCATGGTAGACCATGATGCGCTGCGGATAGATGCGAACGCCGCTCGGAAAGCGGGCGACGAAGACCTGTTCGTCGCCGTCCATGCTGAGCGCGGCATCGGCCACGGGAAGGTAGTGGGGCTTGGTAAGAGAGGGAATCTGGTCGAACTTGATGCCCGTGTCCGTCAGGTGGTCCGCCATGCGCTGGAGGGCGGCTGTGGACGGTGCCTCCGCCATGGTCTGCGGCGGCAGACAGAGATGCAGGAGCACTGCCAGAAGGAGGATGGTCAGGGCATGGGAAACGGTGCAGTGCCCCGGGGCTGTGCCGGGGTGTCCTGGTGACACGAAGTGCATGCGCAACTCTCCTCTCAGTATGAATCTGTTTGCAATTGCGGTAGCCTATGCTATTGCATACCCAGTCCAAAAGAATACTGCAACAATGCCGTTGCCGCAACTGCGGCTGGCATGGGGCGAATTTTCATACAGAAAGCGAGGGGGAAGCCATGGATGATTCCATGAATGATTCCATGAACGTACTGGTCTGCGGGGGAGCGGGGTACATTGGTTCCCATATGGTCCGGCTGCTCCAGGAACAGGGGCACACCCCCGTGGTCTTCGACAACCTCTCCACGGGACACGCGGAAGCCGTACCGGAGGACTGTCTGGTCCGGGGTGACCTGCGTGACAAGTCCGCCTTGCGTCGTGTCTTTGCAGAGCATGCCTTTGACGCTGTCATGCATTTCGCGGCCAAGAGTATTGTGCCCGAATCCGTGACCGATCCGGCGCTCTACTACGAGAACAATGTGGCCGGCACCCTCAACCTGCTGGACGCCATGCGCGAGGAGGGAGTGATGCGCTTCGTGTTCTCCTCCACTGCGGCCGTATACGGGAACCCCATTGATGGCGGCGCACAGGGAAACGGCGTGTTCACCATGGATGAACTGCATCCGGTTGCTCCGCTCAATCCCTACGGACACAGCAAGCTGTTCATTGAGCAGGTGCTTCAGGCCCAGGCCCGGGCCTACGGGCTGCGCTCCGTTGCCTTCCGCTATTTCAATGCGGCAGGGGCGGCCCCCGACGGCGAGCTGGGCGAGTCGCATGATCCGGAAACCCATCTTATTCCCAATATCCTGCGGGCAGCTCTCGGGACGGGGCCGGAGCTGCATCTCTTCGGCGATGACTACGCCACGCCGGACGGCACCTGCGTCCGGGACTATATTCATGTAAACGATCTTGCAGATGCCCATCTGCGCGCTCTTGGCTTCATGCGCCGGGAGGAAGGCGCACATACCTTCAATCTGGGTAACGGTCAGGGGTTCTCGGTCCGTCAGGTCCTGCAGGCCGCAGAGGAAGTGACGGGCAGGCCCATTCCGCACACCATAAGCCCCCGGCGTCCCGGCGATGCCGACGTGCTGGTTGCGGACAGCGCAAAGGCGCGCGCGGTGCTGGGATGGGAGCCGAAGGTGACCGACATGCGCGAACTCATGGAGACGGCGTGGCGTTGGCACAGTGACCAGAAGTTCTAGACGGGCAAACGCGCGTACTATTGATATCCGGGGGGAGGCTTACGGCCTCCCCCTTTTTCTATGGTCGCAAGGACGGGCGTTGTGATGCGCAAAAAAATGTTGTCGCTCCTTAAGTATTTTCCGGAGAAACCGATAGGCAAAAGCAGAAGGAAACAGCCGGATGTCGATGGGCAGCAAGGACGCAGCCTGCGCCGGCTCAGGGAGGACAGGGATGTCTAGGACCATGATACGCATATGTGCGGTGCTGCTTCTTGTGGCTGCCGCTTCCATTCCCGTACGGGCCGCCGGCCCGGATGCGGCACCTCCGGGCGTGCAGCCCGTGCAGGGGCCGGTAATGAACGCCATGGAGTACACCGGGCTTGTTGAGGTCTTCGATGCCGCAACGGCCATGCGGGTGACCCAGTCGCAGGAAATGATGACGCTGGATGGCGCCACCGTTCCCATGCGGCGCATGGATTCCGTGGATAGCGGCATGATGTTGCCTGACGGCAAGGGAGGGATTGTGTGGCGCGAAGGACAGCGCACCGAGCCCGATCCCACGCATGTGAACGCACGGGAAATCAAACTGAAGATGCGCGAGCTGGCGGACCAGCTGCTCAGCGGACTTGACCGTCGTGCCCTGCAGGGTGTGACGGCCATGCCTGTGAGTCTGGTAAACCAGGATGACTTTGAAGAGAGTTCGTCCTTCGGGCGGTATGTCGCCGAGGCGCTGTTCTACGAGTTCAACCAGCGCGGCTTTCCCGTGCGGGAATATCGTGCTGAGGGCGAGCTTGCCCTGCGTCGGGGGGAAGGCGAATTCCTGCTTTCGCGCCAGCAGCAGCGCATGTTCGCCAACAGCCCCAATACCATGTTTGTTGCAGGCACCTATTACGCCGATCTTCAGAACATCTTTGTGAACGTGCGCATGTTCCGCGCTGCGGATGGCATGGTGCTGCGTACGGCTCAGCTGGTCTTTCCCCAGTCTGAGGTCTCCAGACGCATGCTCGCCAGCTCCGGCAAGCGGCTGGAAGAAACCTATGTGGGCATGCAGGACTTCGGGACCATGACCCGCGCAGTCGATCTTACCGCCCTGGATCTGGGCGCGGATCTTCACTAGGGGGCAGCCATGCAGACACGTATACGAACCGTTCTGGCCTCCATCCTTGCCGCCGCCCTCATGGGCGGGTGCGCCACCATGAGCGAGCTTCTGCCCAAGGATCCTCCGCCCCCGCCGACTCCCATGGATGTTGTTGCCGCGCCTTACAGCGGCAACGCTTTGCAGAATTTCTACATCGGCAGACAGTACGTGGCGCAGGGGCGGTATGAACTGGCCCGGGAACACTACCTGCTCGCCCTTGCCTCGGCCCGCGAGGAAGCCATGCGTGATACGCTGGTGACCGAACTGCAGACCGTGGACAGGCTGATAAAGACCCTGCGGTAGCCGAAGGAGAAGACCCATGTTGCACATCATCATCAGAATCATGACCATGCTGGTCTGCCTGCTTCTGCCCATGGCGGCTTCTGCGGGAATATTCGATTTCTGGAAGGATGAGCCTGCACCCGCACCGCAGGTCAGTCTCGCCTCGGCCGCCTTCAAGATGGGGGAGATGCTTGATGGTCAGCTGGTGGAGCGGTTGCATCTGCTCGAGGGGCCTGCCAAGGGGTACTCGCTTATCGTGACGACTCCGGTGGATCTGAACAACCTTGAGGCCTCCAGCCCGTTGGCCCGCCAGATGGGGGAAGAACTCTCCCTGTGGTTCGTGCAGTCGGGCTACAAGGTGCAGGAAATTCGCAAGGGACGGACCGTCCTCTTTGATCCGGGCCAGGGGGAAACCCTGCTGACCCGCCGTTCGACCCTGCTGGGAAATGAAAATATCCGGAGTGCGCTCATCATGGTCAGCACCTATTCGCAGACCATGAAGAACATCCGATTTAACGTGCGTCTGCTGCATGCCGCCACCAACGAGGTGCTTGCCATGTCCAGTCAGACCATTCCGCTGAATTCCGAGATGCGCATGCTTGTTGCCGGAAACGGGGCGACAGGAAAGGGCATGCAGGCCTCTCAAACGCGATTTACGGGCATACTGCCTTCGGTGGGCACCAGGCTCCCGTAGCCTACAGGAAATGAGACACCAGACGAGACGCTCCGCGGCATCAGGCCCCGGAGCGTCTCGTTTTGCATCCGTTTTTCCGCGTCCCGCAGGTCTGCAAAGAAAAACGCCCCCGGGAGCATTGCTTCCGGGGGCGCTGTCTATGCGTGGTGCAGAACGCTAGGCGTCCTTCTTCTTCTTGCCGAATATGCGGTGGCGTTCCGTGGCCGAGAGGCAGGCCTTGCGCAGGCGGATGGACTGCGGGGTCACTTCCACCAGTTCATCCTCGCGGACGAAGTGGATGGCGCGTTCCAGGGTCATGGGACGCACGGGGGTGAGGGTAACGGCTTCGTCCTTGCCGGAGGCACGCATGTTGGTGAGCTTCTTGCCCTTGCAGGCGTTCACGTCGATGTCGTTGTCACGGTTGTGTTCGCCGATGATCATGCCTTCGTACACGGGCTCGCCGGGCACGGTGAACATTTCGCCGCGGGGTTCAAGGTTGAACAGGGCATACGCAACGGCGGCTCCGGCACGGTCTGCCACGAGGGAGCCGGTGAAGCGGGTGGGGAAATCGCCGCGGTGGAGTTCGTATCCGGCGAACAGGGAGTTCATGATGCCCGTTCCCTTGGTGTCGGTGAGGAACTCGTCACGGTAGCCGATGAGGCCGCGGGAAGGCACGGAAAATTCCATGCGGATGCGGCCGGTGCCGTTATTGATGAGGTTGGTCATGCGGCCCTTGCGGATGGCAAGCTTTTCCGTAACCACGCCCATGAAGGCTTCGTCGCAGTCCACAAAGAGGTGCTCGATGGGCTCGTGCGTCTTGCCGTCCACTTCCTTGTAGATGACTTCGGGGCGGCCCACGGTAAGTTCGAATCCTTCGCGGCGCATCTGTTCGATGATGATGGCCATCTGGAATTCGCCGCGGCCCTTCACGATGAAGCTGTCACGATCCTCGCTGTCCTCGACGCGGATGGCCACGTTGCGCAGGGTTTCCTTCTGCAGGCGGTCGCGGATCTTGCTGGACTGGACCAGCTTGCCTTCCTGACCCACCAGCGGGGATGTGTTGATGGAGAAGCGCATGGAGACCGTGGGCTCGTCCACGTTGATGCGCTTGAGCGCACGGGGATTGTCACGGGTGCAGATGGTGTCGCCGATGACGACGTCCTCGATGCCGGAGATGACGACGATGTCGCCGGGCTGTGCTTCGTTGGTTTCACGCAGCTGCAGACCGTCGTAGGTCTGGAGCTTGGAAACCTTCAGCGACTTGGGCTTTCCGCTGGCACCGAGGCAGGCGAGGGCGTCGTTGTTGCGTGCCGTGCCATGGAAGACGCGGCCAACGGCCAGACGGCCCAGATAGTCGGAGTAGGAGAGGTCGGCCACCAGCATCTGGAAGGGTTCCTCGGGGTCGTACGACGGACCGGGGATTTCCGCGATGATGGTTTCGAAGAGCGGGGTCAGGTCCTTGCGTTCGTCCTCAAGACCGCGCATGGCCACGCCTTCACGGCCGATGGCGTACAGCACGGGGAATTCCAGCTGTGCGTCGTTGGCGTCCAGGTCGATGAACAGATCGTAAATTTCGTTCAGAACCTCTTCGGCGCGGGCGTCCTTGCGGTCAATCTTGTTGACCACCACGATGACCTTGAGGCCGGCTTCAAGGGTCTTCTTCAGCACGAAGCGGGTCTGCGGGAGCGGTCCTTCGGACGCGTCCACCAGCAGGATGGCGCCGTTGGCCATGGAGAGGGAACGTTCCACTTCGCCGCCGAAATCGGCGTGGCCGGGGGTGTCGATGATGTTGATCTTGCGATCGCCCCAGTAGGCTGCACAGTTCTTGGCTGCGATGGTGATGCCGCGCTCGCGTTCAAGGTCCATGCTGTCCATCACGCGGTCGCTCACTTCCTGGTTGTCGCGGAAGATGCCGCCCTGACGGAACATGGCGTCAACAAGGGTGGTCTTGCCGTGGTCAACGTGGGCAATAATGGCCACGTTACGCACGGAATCGTTCGTTGTCATAGTCTTCACGTAAATATCCTCGTGGGAAAAATAGGGTCGTTCTCTATACACAGTTCCTGTGTCGGAACGGAGACGGCAGGAATAACGGACAAAATGTGTTCCGGGCAGTATCAGTGCAGCGGGACATATACCCATCGGAGGGAAAGGGCAAGTATTGCTTTGCCTGGGTGCTCCGGTCAGAGCGAGCCGACCACGATGCGCTCCTCCTCGGGGGAGTAGTAGATGGTGCTGTACTCAAGCGGCGTCATGACCCTGTACATCAGGCCATAACTGTGGATGACGGTGCCGGGATGGATGACCCGGTTGACCTTGAGTCTGGAGGTAATGGCCTGTCGCATGGCGTCGCGTTCCTTACGGATCTCTTCCTCGATTTCCCGGAGTTCCCGTTCGGCTCCGAGACGCATCTTGAGCAGCTGGGCCACGGTCTGCTTCTTGGCAGCCGGGGTGCCCTGCAGGATGCTGCGCGGGTCTCCGGTGCCCAGTGAGGCGTATACCTTCTGCAACAGGGCGTTGAGTTCCTTTTTGCGTTGGCTGAAATCCGTGGTTTCCTGTTCCAGCCCGAGGAAGATGGTGGTGGCGACGCCAAGGTCCGATCCGATTTCGTTGGCAATGATGGAGCCGCCGCAACGGATGGTGGAGCCCACGATCTTGCCGCGGCCCTTGGTGACCACGATGTCGCTGCCCGCATAGACGATGCAGTTGGACATCTCATGGGCGATGCACACGCTCCCCTGCGCCTCTATGGTGGCCCCCTTGGCGAACATGGCGGATATGCTGCCGTCGGTCACGATGCGGCCGCCCCGGTCCATGATGATGCCGCCGCGTACTTCCACGTCTCCCCCGGCCTTGATGGTGGCGCTTTCCACGGTGTCGCTCACCAGCACATTGCGCGGGCATTCCACGACGAACCCGGACAGGACGGAGCCGCTGACAAGGACGGACCCCTTTTCCAGCATGAGGTTGCCGGTGGACATGTTCACGTCGCCACGGGTGGCGAACACCTCGGTGACCGACAGGATGTTCTGCGCGTAGAAGACCATGCCTTCGATGAGAGATACGAATTCGGATCCCTCCTCCGTGGCCATCACGTTTTCACCGATGCTCATGCGGTGGACGGCGCCATCGTGTGCGGGAATGACCTTGCCGAAGACGTCCCGGCCCGGGATTCCCCTGGTCGGGGCATGCACTCTTCCCAGCTTCGCGTTTGCAGTCACGGAGCGGATGACGCCCCGGGACCGAAAGTCCACGGTGCCGTCTTCATCCATGATGCCGACATCGGAACGTTCATCTTTGATGTACAGCTCGAACCAGCCGTCCTTTCCGTTGATGGGGTCCAACCCCCTCGCGATGACGACATTGGGAATGGCGGCTCCGGTGGAGGCGGCAAGCTTCACCGCCTTGGCAAGGGCATTGGCGTCCAGCTGGGATAGGATTCCCATGTTCTTGAGTTCTGTGCCGAGCCGAACGGCATCAATGGTTTTCCCCTTGCAATCCTTGGCGTGTATCGTGGCGCGGACACGCATGCATCCCTTGTCCACCTCGATAAGCGGCCTGACAAACAGGGTCTGCTTGTCGAGCACGGGAAATCCGTACGCGGTGGCGCTCACTTCCATGGTGTCCGGGTTGAGCTGGCAGTGGGCGTCTTCGGGAAAGATGATGTTCTTGCCATACATTTCGCCCGCGGGCTTGATGGAGGCGCCGGTGACGGTCTTGCCTTCCGAGGCTGCACGGGCCTTGATCACTTCGCAGAATGGTGTGCCGGGCAGGACGGGGCACGAGAGGTCGCCGAGCGGCCGGATGGTCGCATTGACGGCTTCCTTGGGAGGGATGGCCTTTGCTATGACCATGCCGACAATGCTCTCGTCGGCTTCCGGCGAAAGCGCAGCATCAATGGTGGACTGGACAGGGCTGACGACCACACCGGCTCGTTGCAGGACAGAGCTCAGCATGTCGGTCGTGAGTGAAGCCCCTGTCTCGTCGGCAGGAGTGAACGCGGCGATGGTTGCCGTGAGTTCGTCCTTGGAAATGGCGATGGAAATATCGGCGTTTCGTGGACTCATCGTGTTACCGCACAAACAGGTGAGTGTTTATATGACCACAACAGCACATAGATGCATGTCCGCAAAACGGCACGCATCGTCATACTGGTGTGAGCCGGTGAGTGAAGCCGGCGTGTGTCTCTGTGAAATTCCCCATCGATACAGTAGGCGAAAGTGAACCATAGGGCAATAACTTGTGGCGTTTTTACGAATTGTTTACGATGTAGACAAATTGTCTTGAGATAATGGTAGCCTGACAGGGACGTGCGTATCCCGTGAGGCGGAGATAACCTGTATCAGACCATGCAGAGGATTGTATGCCGTATATTCCGGTTGAACGTCGGGCCGTGTTCGACGCGGCGCTGGCCGAGTGCGCCAGGCACATCGAGAACGAGGGAGAACTGAACTATTGCATATACGCCATGTCCGCCATGCTCATCGAGCGGATTGGCCAGAGCTACGCCAAGCTGTCCATGTGCTCCGGGGCCATGGAGCACGCCAAGCTGGAATGGTACCGCAAGAAGCTGGCGCCGTATGAGGATGAGAAGATCCTCCAGCATGGTGATATCTGATTCGCAGGAGGACGATCATGAGTGAAGAAACGACCCCGCGTGCGTGTGCGTCACGCTGGCCTCTTATCGTGGCGCTGCTGGCGCTTCTGATTTCCGTCGTCTTCGGCTTTGGCCTGACGCAGAACGTGTCCGGTCTCCGGCAGGAGATTGCCAAGGTGGCAGAACTCTCGGACGTGCGCGCTGAGATGGAGGGGCTGCGGACGGAAATGGGGGCGCTGCAAAAGCGTCTGGACGGCATAGATGATCTGGAAAATGTGGCCCGCAGGGCCGTGATATCCGCTTCGTTGGTGGATCTGTCCCAGCGTCTGGGGGTGCTGGCCGGTACCGTTGAGAACGATGACCATGCCCGCAAGCTCAACGAGGCCATGCGCCTGATGCAGGAGATTCAGGCGGATCTTGACGGAAAGAAATGAAATGATAACGCCCGCCACCAGATGGTAGCGGGCGTTTTTGCATGGTCGGGAGAATGTCTCAGGCCCGCATCTCTGCCACCACGGCAGCGATGAGGCGGGCGAGATTCCCGCCGGACTTGTTTGCCTGGGCGATGACCACCTCCAGGGGGGCCTCCTCCATGCAGTCCGGGAGATTCTTGTTGGTCAGGCAGGAAAAACCGAGTACTCTCAGAGACATGTGGCGTGCGGCGATGACTTCCATGACCGTGGACATGCCCACCGCATCGGCGCCCAGGCGCTTGAACATGCGGGTCTCGGCCGGGGTTTCCATCTGCGGGCCGGTAACGCCCACATAGACGCCCCGTTCCAGCCGCACGCCGAGGGCGTCCGCCTGCTGCAGGGCGAGTCGCACGAGGGCGGGGTCGTATGCCTGGCTCATGTCCGGAAAACGTGGTCCCCAGGCGTCGTGGTTTTCCCCTGCAAGGGGAGTCCTGCCGGTAAAGTTGATATGATCGGTAATGACCATCAGGTCGCCCGCATCCCATTGCGGGTTGAGGCAGCCTGCGGCATTGGTGACGATGAAGGTGTGTATGCCCAGTTCCGCCATGCACCGCACCCCCATGCAGGCATCGTCGGGACCGTAGCCTTCATACAGATGGTTGCGCCCCTGCTGCATGACCACCTGCACGCCGCCCAGTGTGCCGAAGAGGAACTGCCCGGCATGGGACTGAACCGTGGAGCGCGGAAAATCGGGGATTTCCGCGTAGGGGACGGTAGCCTGCACCTCAACGGCATCTGCCAGCCCCCCAAGGCCGGTGCCGAGAACTATGCCCACTTCAGGGGTCGGCAGGTGGCTGATGCGGTTGCGGATGGCGATAACGGCATTCTGGACTTTTTTTGGCTTTTGCATAACATTCCTAAACTACTTATAGTTGAACAGGTCGTTGGGGGGGCATGGCAGCAGTAAAAGGACGACAGCTGTCGTGGTCAGCTATTTGCCATTGTCCGTACACCATGGATGTATAGGCCGAACATATGGATATTGCAACACTATTAGGGATCATACTCGGGTTTGCTCTTGTCATCGGCGCTATTTTCATGGGGGGATCTGTCGGCGATTTTGTCCATGTTCCCAGCATGATGATCGTCCTTGGCGGCACGGCTGCCGCCATCAGCGTCACCTTTCCTCTGGAAGAGGTCATTCATGCCTTCGCCGGGGGCATCCAGGTGTTTGCCGCACGACGCGTCAAGCCGCAGGAAGTGGTCAACACCATGGTCCGCATTGCGGAAATCAGCCGTCGTGAAGGCCTCGTGGCCCTCGAGAACATCCAGACGGAAAACGCTCTGCTCAAGAAAGCCTGTCAGCTCATTGCGGATAACGCCGATCCGGCCCTCATCCGGGACACCGTGATGATCGAAATTGCCACCATGAAACGGCGCCATGCCGTTTCCATCGCGGTCTTCAACCGTCTGGGGGCCTTTGCTCCTGCCTTCGGCATGATCGGCACGCTGATCGGTCTGGTGCAGATGCTCTCCAAGCTTGACGACCCCAGCCGTATCGGCCCGGCCATGGCCGTTGCCCTTATCACCACCTTTTACGGTGCCATCCTCGCCAACCTGCTTTTCCTGCCCATTGCGGGCAAGCTGAAGGCCCGTACCCTGCAGGAAGAGGTGCACCTCTTTATCATCTTTGAAGGCGCCAAATCGATCCTTGAGAACAACAACCCCCGGCTGGTGTACGAAAAGCTGAGTTCGTTCCTGCCGGCTCAGGAGCGGAAAAGTGCAAGATGATCCTACCAGCGGCATGGGCGGCAGCGATCTGGAGGACGAGGAAACCGCGGAATGGTTGATGACCTTTGCGGACCTCACCACCTTGTTGCTCGTGTTCTTCATTCTTCTGTTTTCCATGTCGGTTATTGACCAGAAGCGGTTTACCGACTCCTTTCTTACCGTGCGCCAGGTTTTTGGCGGCAAAGATAAGGACTTGCTTACAACGACTGTTCGGCATGATGATGCGGCCATTCTCGATACCGTGCGCCTGCAGAAGCAGCTTATCGAATCGCAGCGCAAGGTTTTTTCCGACGTGCGCACCTTCATGAACCAGAAGGGCGTGGAGGGCATGATCGGCGCCGTGTTCGACGAGGGAACCATTACGCTCAAGGTTCCCTCCGGCGTGCTCTTCGACAAGGGGGAGGTGGAATTGAACCCGCAGGGGATCGCCGCCCTGAATGTGCTGCGAGATTTTTTCCTCAAAAATAAGACCCAGACTATCAATATTAAGGGTTATACTGACGACACGCCGCCCGTTACGGGCAGTCGTTTCAAGGATAATTGGGAGATTTCCGCACTGCGCGCGGTGAATACGCTGCGCTTCTTCGTGCGGTCGGGAATTGAAGCAAACAGGTTGACAGCCACCGGACTTGGTGATTTAGACCCCCTGTTACCCAATACAAGTGAAGAAAACCGTGCCAAGAACAGACGGGTCGAGTTTGTCCTTGAGCGCAAGGTTGGCAAGTAGGCAGGTATTGCGACGTGACAAACTTTGAATTTTCCATCGGCGGAGACGAGTCTTCTCGTCGCGCCTTCAGGGCAGAGGTCCCCGGACTGGAAGGGGTGATCAAGGAAAAGCAGCAGGGATATCCCATCAAGGATATCAGCGCTACCGGGTTCGCCATTCTTGCGCCGAACAGTGGCATGAAGCAGGGTGAGAACCTGCATATGGACCTCATGCTCAGCAAACGGCTGTATATAGGCGAACTTCCGTGCCAGGTCGTGCGCGTGCTCGACAATGGCATTGTGGGATTCGATTTCCTGGCGCTGGATCGCAGACAGGAAGCACGACTCGACAAGCTGGTGCTGGAAGTCCAGAAGCGAATTATTGCCAAGAAGCGAACTGGATTGGAAGAAGACTGAAAAGAAACGACATCGAGGGAACTAGGTGCATACAAAAGACCATAAGGTGCTGGTGGCAAACAGAGGGGAAATTGCCATCCGCATCGTTCAGGCCTGCCTTAAGCTCGGCCTGGAATTCGTCTGTGTCTACACGGCAGAGGATGCCGCTTCAGGTCATGTGCGCATAGCGCGTGAAAAGGGCGGCGAAAAGAGCCTCTACCGCATAGCGTCCTATCAGGATGCCAACGAACTGCTGGCCGTAGCGGATGATTCCGGCGCCACCGCCATCCATCCCGGATACGGATTCTTTGCAGAAGATTACCGCTTTGCGCGTCGTGTGGCGCAACGCGAAAACAAGCTCATATTCATTGGCCCCTCGTGGCGCGTTATCCGCGAGCTGGGCGACAAGATCAATACCAAGCGCCTTGCGCGCAGCCTCGGGGTCCCCACGGTCCCCGGATCCGACAAGCCCATCTATGATGAGATGGAAGCGGAAAAGGTGGCCCGGCAGCTCTTCGAATTTCAGGAGGAGCAGGGCATCGAACGTCCGCTGGTGCTGGTCAAGGCCTCTGCGGGCGGCGGCGGCATGGGCATCGAAGAGGTGTATGACATTGACCTCTTCAAGTCCGTGTACCGGCGCATCCGAAACTACTCGCTGCGTCAGTTCAGCGACGAGGGCGTGCTCATCGAGCAGCGCGTGCTCGATTTCAACCACCTTGAAGTGCAGGTCGTGTCGGACCGTTCCGGCAAGAACCCCGTTCACTTCGGCACCCGTAACTGCTCCATTCAGTCCACGGGCCTGCAGAAGCGGCTGGAGATAGCCCCCGGCTTTGACCCCAGCGCCCTGCAGTACTCCTTCGACGCCCAGAAGGTGCTGGACGACATCACCGAGCATTCGCTCGCCATGGCCCGCAAGGTCGGCTACGACAACGTGGGGACGTGGGAGTGGATCGTCACGCGTGACGGTCGCCCCTTCCTTATGGAAGTCAACACCCGCATCCAGGTGGAGAACGGCGTGTCGGCCATGATTTCCCGCATCCGCGGGGAAAAGGGTGTCGACCTCATCAGCGAGCAGATCCGCATCGGTCTTGGTGAGCCGCTTGGCTATACGCAGCAGGACGTCACCTTTGAAGGGGTGGGCATAGAGTATCGCCTCATCGCGGAAAACCCCGACAACAAGTTCACCCCCTGGGTGGGCTGCATCGAACAGTTCGGCTGGGAACAGGAAGACTGGTTCCAGATGCATACCCACGTCCCCACGGACATGCCGTACGACATACCCACGGAGTTTGACCCCAACCTTGCATTGGCCATTATCTGGGGCAAGGATCTCGCGCACGTCAAGGAGCGCGGGATCGAGTTCCTGGACAAGCTCAGGCTTGAAGGTGCCAACAAGGCTGGCGAGGCTCTGAAGTCCAACGTGAATTTCCTGCGGGCAAAGACGCCTGTCATCCTGAAATTCTAGGGCTTGTTCCGACAGAACGCTGGTGGGCCCCTCCCGCCGGTTCCGTCTCGACATCGACCGTCCCCGCCTTGCGGCGCAGGGGAGTGCTTATATGGATATAGATAAGAAAATACAGCATCTTACCGAACGTCTTTCGTACATCAAGGACATCTTCGGCGATAAGCAGACCGAGAATGTCCGTCTGCTGGAAACCCGGCTGGAAGAGTTTGTACAGCGGGAGAACGCGCTTCCCCTCAAGGAGAAGACCGCGGCCGTTGAGACCATCGAGGACCTGTTCGCCTTTGTGGAGAAGAAGCTCGAAAACGAGCTGACCCCCATGGACAAGGTGCGCATTGTGCGTCATTCGCAGCGTATCTGCCTGCGCGACATCCTTGAGAACGTGTACGACAACTACACCGAAATCGGCGGCAAGGACGAGAACAGCATCGACCCGAGCATGCTGATAGCCCGCGCCTACATTACCCGGCGCAGCGGCAAGCGTACCTACCATCAGCCCGTGATGGTCATCGGGCAGGAAAAGGGCCATGGCGAGGAGTTCCGCAACGGCGGCTCCGTAACCCCCTGGGGCAATGCCAAGGCTCTGCACTACATGAAGGTTGCGGAAACCGAAAACATTCCCGTGCATACCTTCGTGTTCACCCCCGGTTCGTTCCCCATCGAGGACGCTCCGGGCGCAGCCCAGCAGATTGCCAAGAACCTGTATGAGATGGCCGGCCTGCGCGTGCCCATCGTCTCCATCTTCTCCGAGGGTGGGTCCGGTGGCGCCGAGGCCATCGGCCTTGCGGATATCCGGCTCATGCTGTCGCACGGCTACTATTCCGTCATTTCGCCCGAGGGCGCCGCAGCCATCGAAGGACGCGTGCGCGGGGGCGAACGTGCCGGTTCCGAACTCATCGAAAAGTGCGCCATGCAGCTGAAGATGACGGCGGAAGACAACGTGCGCATGGGGTACATCGATCACGCCATTGAAGAGCCCGCCCTTGGGGCGCGTCCCTTCCACTACGAGTTCTTCCGTACCCTCCGGCAGGAAGTGATCCGTGCCACGGACGAGGTGGTGCTGAGCGTGAAGGGCTTTACTCCCTTCCGCGCCATGGCGCTGCGTCGGCGTCGCGGAAAGACCATCGAGGATCTTGATCTCGAAAACATCTACGTGCGCTGGAGTCTTTCCTCCTCGGCGCGCGACCGTCTCGTGGGCAAGCGGCACAAGAAGTTCCTGCGCCTTTCGCGGCAGGCCTTCCTTGACCGTCGTCCCTTTGTGCGTCGTTTCTCCGCATGGTGGTACGACAAGGGCTGGGATATCTACTCCTACTTCAAGTACGACCTGTGGCGGAAGCACCAGAAGCAGGTTATCTACGCCGTGGAAGAGGTGGACGCCGAAGCCCGCGTGCTGGTGGAGAAGGTGCTGCGCCCGTGGCGCAAGCTGACCAACGCGCTGCCCACGACCCAGGGCCGCGACGACTCCAAGGAACGCGAGCTGACCATGCTGTCCCAGTGGGACCAGGAAGACGAGGCCCGGAACGGCCAGTGGAGCTACGTCTCCTCCCGGTCCAAGGAAGACAGGGCCATCACCTGTCCCAATGCCGCTACGCATGGGTGCCTCGACCTGTGGGCGCCGGACCTGTTCGGCGAATACGCAGGGGTCTGCAACTACTGCGGGCACCACTTCCCCATGGAATACCAGTGGTACATGCACAACATCTTCGATCCGGGTTCCATCTTCGAGTTCAACAGCGAAGTGGAATCCGCCAACCCGCTCGGATTCGAAGGGCTGGACGTGAAGCTGGAGCAGGCCAAGAAGAAAACCAATCTCAAGTCCGCCTGCACCACCTTCGAAGCCCGCATCGACAACGTGAAGGTTGTGGTCGCCATGCTGGTTGCCCCGTTCCGCGGCGGCACCGTGGGGGCCGCCGAGGGCGAGAAGTTCATCCAGGCAGCGGAGCGCGCCAAGAAGAAGCGTTTCCCCTTTGTCGCCTATGTGCATGGCACGGCCGGTATCCGCATTCAGGAAGGCGTGAACGGCGTCATCCAGATGGCCCGGTGCACCATGGCCGTACGCCGCTACATCGACGCCGGTGGTCTGTACCTCGTCCTGTATGATACCAATTCCTATGCCGGCCCTCTGGCCAGCTTCCTGGGCTGCTCCCCGTATCAGTTCTCCATCCGCTCGGCGAACATCGGCTTTGCCGGTCCGGGCGTCATCAAGGAGACCACGGGCATGGACATCCCGCCCGACTACCACAATGCCTACCGCGCCCTGTCGCGTGGGCATATTCAGGGCATCTGGGATCGTCGTGATGCGCGGCACAACCTGCGTCAGGCGCTGCTCACCATGGGTGGGCGCAACCTCTACTACAGGTAAGGGAGCTAGCCATGCTGGATATTACGAAACTGCTTGAAGAGATAAAGGCCTCTCCCTACGAGGAAGTGGTCATTCGTGCGCCGCACACCGGTCTGGTGCATTTTGCCGACGTGGCCGAAGGTACCCGCGTTGTGGGGCCGACGGGCATGTGGAAGGAAATTCCCGGAACCCGTATTGCGACCATGGAACGCGAGCATAACCCCAAGCCCATCGTGGCCCATGAGAAGGGGGTTATCTCCAAGGTGCATACCGAGCTGGAAGGGCGTTTTGTCGAGGCCGGTACACCGCTGGTGCACCTGCGCCACTTTCTGTCCAAGGACGAGGTGCTCGGCATCATCCTGAAGAAGGCGCTGTACCTCTTCAATGCGCCGGAGCGGGCCAAGTACTACTTTGCGCCCGATGCGGACAAGAAGATCAAGGCTTCCGGCCCCAAGGCCGTGACCGTGCATGACGGGCAGGAACTCTTCATTATGTCGCGCATGAAGCGTGAGGCTGCGCTCAACTACAGCGGGCCGGAGGGCGTTATCTACGCCGTCTACTTCCAGCACAACGAGAACGTTGATGCCGGTGCGCCCCTTATCGGCGTATGCCCGCCCGACCAGGTCGGCCTGATCGAGGATGTGGTTATCCGCGTGCAGACCGAATGGATTGAACAGGACTAGCGGAGGACGCCATGGGCAAAGTGCTGCAGGTTCGGGTTTGGGCTTCCACGTATGACGAAGATGAAGTGCGCGGAGCATGGCCCCTGCTGCACAAACTTGCCTGGCCCGACGACAATGCCGTATATGTGGCCAAAAAGGGCGTGCTTGAGCTAATTGATACCCTTGTGGATGCGCATCGTTTCGCGGACTGGTCCGCAGATGTGAAGGCGCTGACCGCTGACGGACTCGCCACGCTGGCCTCCCTGCGGCGCGAGCTGGATGAAGCGTTGGCGGAGTGGAACCCGACCCGGGCCAATCGGCTGACGGACCAGATCGAGGATGCGCTTACAGCTATTGAAAAAGTCCTTCCCAAGGCGTAATCTGCTCAATCCCTGCTGTTGCCCCGACGTGACAGCTGACTGAAACGTATCTAAGGAGCCTTCTTATGCTGAATAAAGTGATGATCATCGGGCGACTCGGCGCCGATCCGGAGTTGCGCTATGCGGGCAACGGAACGCCCATTGCCAGTTTCAACGTGGCGACGGACGAATCCTATACCGACCGCGAAGGCAACCGCGTGGACCGTGCCGAATGGCATCGCGTGGTCGTCTTTCAGCGTCAGGCTGAGAACTGCGCCAACTATCTGGGCAAGGGCAGCCTTGTCTACATAGAGGGTAGCCTGCAGACCCGCCAGTGGCAGGACCAGCAGGGGCAGACCCGGTATACGACGGAGATCAAGGCGCAGCGCGTGCAGTTCCTTGATCGTCGCGGTGAAGGCGCCGGTGCCGGAGCAGGAGCCGGAGCAGGTGCCGGTGGCGGGGAGCGTCGTTCCTACGCCAATCAGGGCGGCGGCAACAGGGGCGGCGGACGTCCCCCTCAGCAGGGCGGCATGGACAATGGTCCGAGCTACGAGGACGATCTTGGTCCGGCCTTCCCCTCCGAAGCCAGCGGCATGGACGACGTGCCGTTCTAGCAGCGCAATTGCTGCAGTATATCTACTCCCCGCAAGTCTCGGCTTGCGGGGAGTTTTTGTTTGCCCTTGGTACATGGGCAGCGGTTCGACTGGGGAGAGGCTCTTGTTGTGCGACGCGCATGTCGCTGTTGCGACGTGCCTGTCGCGCGCTGGGGGCGCATGACGGCCTGATCTTCTGCCGGCGCACGGCCATTCGTCGGGAAGCGGCAGCCGTCCGTTCCTTGGAGCAATCCTTGCACATCGGGGCCGGGGCATCTTTCCCTTTCCGCTGGGGGGCGGAAAAGGGCTTCACGACAACAGACACAACTCGAACCGCTCCCGCGACACACTCAGGAGAATTGCATGAAATGGTATCGAAACCTGCGCATGGCGTACAAGATCGTCCTGCCGGTTGCCCTGGTCCTGACCATAATACTCGTCACCATCGTTTCCATAGCGGCCGACCGCAGCTCTCAGGCCATCAGGCATATCGCCCAGCTTGAACTGGAGGCCCTTGCCGGCAAGGAGAGCCTGCATGTGCAGAATTTCTTTGAGAAGAGCCTTGCCCCCCTGCAGTCTCTTTCTGCCGGCATGAGCTCGGTGCAGACCACTGGGGCGCCCATGGACCGGGATAAGGTTGTGGCCATGCTGAAGGGCATGCTGCGAAACAACGAATCGGCGCTTGGCATCTACACCGGATGGGAGCCTGACGCCTATGACGGCAACGACGCGGTCTATGCAGGCACTCCGGGACATGATGCCACCGGCCGTTTTACGCCGAACGTGAACCGGGCGGGCGGCAGCATTACCGTGGACTCGCTGGGCAATCCGGATGGCGAGGACTATTACAGCACTCCCAGGAAGACCCGAAAGGCCTATATTACGGCACCCTATGATTGGGATTTCTCCGGTACGGTGCATTCCCTTGTCAGCCTGTGCATCCCCATCCTCGTCAACGGCGAGTTTGTGGGCATAGTGGGCACGGACTTTGATCTTGGCACGCTCAAGGAAGAGATTCTCTCCATCCGTGTGCACGAAACCGGGAACGCCTTTCTTCTGACCGGTGATGGCCAGTTTGTTGTGCATCAGAATGAGGATCTGGTGGGCAAGAAGCTCTTTTCGCTTGCCGGATGGAAGGAGCGCCGTGATGTTCGCGGCGCCATGCAGCATGGGAAGGCAATTACCTTTGAGCAAATGTCCACGCAGGACGACAGGGTAGCCGTATACAGCTTCATGCCCATCCATTTCGATGGGACTGATACTACATGGTACCTCGCCATCAAGGCGCCCGTGGAAGAGATTCTTGCGGATTCCACGGCGCTGACCCGTTTTCTCATCATCCTGTGCGTGATCGCGACCCTGGTGACGCTTGGGGCCATCCTGCTCATTTCCCGTCAGCTGTCCCGGCCTGTTGAGCTGATGGTGGAGTATGCCAAGGAGATCGCTTCCGGCAATTATCAGGCGAAGAGCGATGCCAGTCTTTTCGGGGGCGAACTGCGCACCCTGCACAGCACGTTTGGCGAAATGGTCGCCTCGCTGGTGGAAAATATCGCCCGGTCCGAGCAGCTGGCCGCGGAAGCGCAGGAGCAGACCGTGAAGGCCAGAGAGGCTCTGGAAGAGGCTGAGCGGTTGCAGAAGGATGCGCAGGTGAAGAATGAAAGCATGCTTTCAGCCGCCCTGCAGCTTGAGGACGTGGTGCATGTCGTGTCCACGGCATCCGAGCAGCTGGCGGCGCAGGTTGAGCAGGCAAGTCGTGGCGCCGAGGCGCAGACCAACCGGGTGGCCGAAGTCGCCACCGCCATGGAGCAGATGAACGCCAGCGTGCTGGAGGTGGCCCAGAGTGCTGCCACGGCTTCGGAAACGGCGGAATCGACCAAGCAGAAGGCGCTGCAGGGAGCCAGCATGGTTTCCGATGTCGTGTCGCAGATATCCCGGGTGCAGCAGTCCGCCATGGCCATCAAGGAAGACATGTCCCTTCTGGGCGCCAAGGTCGACGGAATCGGACAGGTCATGGTGGTGATCACCGATATTGCCGACCAGACCAACCTGCTGGCCCTCAATGCCGCCATCGAGGCGGCCCGTGCCGGAGAAGCAGGACGTGGCTTTGCCGTTGTGGCGGACGAGGTGCGCAAGCTGGCGGAAAAAACCATGAGCGCCACCACCCAAGTGGGAGCGGCGATCAAGGGTATTCAGGAGGGCACGCGGCAGAACATCCATAATGTGGATGAAGCCGTGACCATTATCGAAACGACGACGGGGCTCGTGAACCAGTCAGGAGAATCCCTGAAGGAGATCGTGGCCTTTTCTGAATCCAACACGACGCAGGTTGTGTCCATTGCCACCGCGTCGGAAGAACAGTCGGCCGCCAGTGAGGAAATCACTGACAGTATCGGCGGCATCAACCGGATCTCCATGGAGACAAGCAGCTCCATGCAGCAGTCCGCCACCGCGGTGGTGGAACTTGCGGAACAGGCCAGGGTGCTCGGCGAGCTTGTCCTGCGCATGAAGGAGCAGGGCGAGCGATAACCCTGCGCTGCCTATCTGATCCCGTAATGAATGAACGCCCCGGAGCAAGGCTCCGGGGCGTTCTGCTGTTGCAGGGAGGATGCATCTATGTCTGGCACCCCGCCTGAGCGAAGGATGGCGGGGTGGCTTGCTGCACGTGTGTATCCAGCGCGGCAAGGGCATCCTTGGGAAGGGGGATGATGCCGCGCGGGAAAGTATCCATGGGGCATGCCTCGCTCCGGACGACCTCGGCCCATTTGCGTACAATGGGATGGAACGCCGCCGGATTGTTGCGGACAATCTGCGCCTTGGCCGTGGCGTCCGTGCGCTCCGCCTTGTGCGAAAAACTGCTTTCGTGTCGGCAGTAGTAGAACAACGGGGACTTGATACGGGAGAATGCAAAGCCGTTGCATGCGGCCTGGAGCCAGAAATCCCAGTCTTCATACAGGGTGTTGGTTCTGAATCCCGAACTGCTTTGCCAGACCTTGCGCCGGAACATGGCCGGAGAGGTCAGCACGTTTTGCCATGTCAGCAATGCGGGGGTGGCTTTCGGGAGGATGATGGGAGCGTCGGCGTCCGGCAGGGGATGTTCCCTGCCGTTCCACAGCTGGTATTGCGCGGTATAGACAAGATCCGTTTCAGGGGAGCTGGCAAACACGTCGAGGCACGACTGGAGAAATGTGGGGGCCACCAGATCATCGGCATCCAGATACCACAGCAGGGGGCCCCGGGCCACGGCAAACCCCTTGTTGCGGACAGGGCCGGGGTGGCCCTTTCCTCCGGCCTGAAGCGACTGGAAACGGGCGCATCCGAGGGTGCTGCCCAGTGTGCGGGCAAGAGGCACGGAGTCGTCCGTACTGCCGTCATCCACAAAGATGACTTCCATCTGCCCAAGGTCCGCTGTCTGTTCCGCAAGGCACCGGAACAGGCGTGGCAGAAAGCCGCCATAATTGTGATTCGGGATCACGATGCTGAGAATTGGTATCAAGACTGTCCCCCCCTTGCACCCCCCGGTGCGGGTTTCTTCAGAAACATATCGGCGCGTAAAGGGGGTTTTATAGGGGGAGGGTCTTATAAATTTTCTTTAGGCTATGCCTGCTCGGCAAGAGGAGGCGTAACACGGGTGTGCCGAATATCCTGTTCTTGGCGGGGGCATGTGGGGAAGTGATGGCCGTATGTTACCGGCCTATGTCTGCAAACAGGGCTCCGGTGAGGGTGGCGAGATCCTGCGGGGTGAGTTCAATTTCCAGCCCCCGGCGGCCTGCACTGACGAAGATGGTGGGAAAGGTGTCGGCCGAGGCGTCAATGACCGTCTTGAGGCGCTTTTTCTGGCCGAGAGGGCTGACGCCGCCGAGCACGTAGCCCGTGGTCCGTTCCACGACCTTGGCATCGGCCATGGCGGTCTTCTTGATGCCCAGCGCCTTTGCCAGCAGTTTCAGGTCCAGCTGGCCTGCAACGGGCACCACGGCCACGATGAGATCCTTGCCGTCACCGGCCACGACCAGGGTCTTGAAAACCCGTTCCGGCTGGATGCCGAGCTTGGCGGCAGCTTCGCCGCCGTAGGAGGCCGCTCCGGGATCGTGGGAGTATTCGTGTACGGAATAGGGAATGCGGGCCTTCTTGGCGGCGTTGATGGCTGGCGTCATGGTCGGTGTCCTGTGTTGTGGTGTGGTGGGCAGAGTAACGGCATGCGGACGGGAAGGCAACCGGGCAAGGGAGCGGGGACATTGGACATGAGGCGGGAGTGAAGGGTAGGGTGCGTCCGTGTCGGATAACGGTCAGTGAAGGAGCAGAATATGTGGAAGCGTGCGGTATGCGCCAAGGATTGTCCCGATACCTGCGGCCTGCTGGTCCGGGTGGAGAATGGCAGGATTGTTGCCGTGAAGGGGGATCCCGAGCATCCCTACACACAAGGGTTCATCTGCCGGAAGGGCAGCCATTTCCCGGCTCATGTGCACGGCGGGGAGCGCATTACCACTCCGCTGAAGCGGGTTGGAGCCAAGGGGAGCGGCGAGTTCGTCCCCATCAGCTGGGATGAGGCGCTGGACACCGTTGCCGGTCGCATGCGGTCGGTCGTGGCGGAGTCCGGTTCGCTGTCCATACTGCCATACTTCTATGCGGGCCACATGGGACTGGTGCACCGGCGGTGCGGCGATGCCTTCTTCAACAGGCTCGGCGCCAGCACGCCTGACCTGACCATTTGCAGTGCGGCGGCGTCCGCCGGGTTTGCGGCGAGTTTGGGCAAGGGCCCCAGCACGGCGATAGAGGAGGCGGCCAAGGCCGACTGCATCATTATCTGGGGGAGCAACACCCGCACCACAAACATCCATGCCTGGCCCCATTTTGCGCAGGCGCGGCGCAACGGGGCGCGAATACTCGTGATAGATCCCTACCGGAACAGCACGGCGGAGGCTGCGGACGAACATTTTATGCTCCGCCCGGGGACGGATGCGGCGCTCGCATTGGGCATGATGCATGTGCTCATCCGCGAAGGGTTGGTCGATCGGGCGTATGTGGAACGCATGAGCGTGGGGTATGACGCGCTCCGTCGCGAGGCGGATGCCTACCCTCCGGAGAGAGTGGCCGATATCTGCGATATTCCTGCGGCCAGGATTGAAGCCCTGGCCCTGGAATACGGACGGGCGCGGGCTCCCTATATCCGGACCGGCTGGGGGCCTGCCCGGCAGCTGGCCGGGGGCATGGCCATGCGGACCATTGCGTTGCTGCCCGTGCTGGTGAATGCGTTTGCCAGACCGGGCGGCGGCATCACGCGATCGCTCGGAGGCGCACCGGGCAATACGCGCTGTCTGGAGCGTCCGGACCTGCGGCCATGTCCACCCCGCGTGGTGAACATGGTGGAACTGGGCAATGCCCTGACGGGGGCCGGGGGCTTTGAAGGACCGCCCATCCAGATGCTCTATGTCTATCTCTCCAACCCTGCCGTGGTCGCCCCTCAATCGCGTCTTGTACTGGAGGGGCTTGCCAGGGAGGACCTCTTTACCGTGGTGCAGGAAATGTATCTGACGGATACGGCCCGCTATGCGGACATCATTCTGCCGGGCGCCAGTTTTCTCGAGGTGGCCGATCTCTACAGGGCGTACGGACACAACTACATACAACAGGCGGAACCCGTCATACCGCCTGTCGGTGAATGCCGTTCCACGCTGGATATCTTTCAGGCCCTTGCGGCACGGATGGGGTTTGACGAGCCCGTGTTCCGCATGACGGAGCAGGAGTTCATCGACTGCCTGCTGGCGGAGGACGCCTCGGGGTATCTGGACGGGGTGGACCTTGGTCCCCTGCGCGAGGGACGCGCCGTGCGGCTGAATATCCCTTCCAACCCGTATGCCGACGGATTCGGCACCCCGTCGGGAAAGGCGGAGTGCTTTTCGGCAAGTCTTGCCGCGCAGGGGCTGCCGCCCGTTCCCGTGGGGGACCCGGTGCGCGATCCGGAAGGAGAAGACAGGTATCCCCTGGAATGTCTTACGCCGCCCCATCACCTCATGCTTAATTCCGCGTTCAACGAGATTCCCTCCCTGCTGGCAGAGGCAGGAAGTCCCTCGGTGTTCATCCATCCGGAGACGGCCGCAGCGCGCGGGATAGTCCACGGGGACCGGGTGCGGGTGTTCAACGGCAGGGGAGAGTGCTTCCTTGCGGCGGAAGTAACGGACAGGACCCGCACGGATGTCCTGGTCATCGAGGGGCTGCGCTGGTCAGGCGGACCTGCGGGCTGCGGCGCCAACCAGCTGACCAGTCAGCGGCTTACGGACATGGGCCGCACATGCGCCTTCCATTGCAGTCTCGTGGATGTGGAGCCCTGTGCCTGAGTGGCTGGTACGTGGAGAGAGGGTGCTCCTGTTGCCTGCGGTGGGTGACATGGTAACGGAAATGCGGTAGAAACCGCTTCGTATTCTTGTGTGGTTTGTCAGTATTGCCCGGATATCGGGCGGTTGTGAATAAGGAGACCCCATGCCCGACGTATTTTCTCCGTGGCTGATCTGGTTCCTCATTGGCGTGGTCGTGCTGCTGGCAGAGCTGGCTGTGCCCGGGTTCGTCATCATCTTTTTTGGTCTCGGCTGTCTTGCGGCCGCCATTGCGGCGGCTCTCGCGCCCGATGCCCTGACTATGCAGCTTGCCGTGTTCATCGTGGTTTCCCTGGTATCCCTGCTCACCCTTCGTCGCCTCGCTGTACGCATTTTTGTGGGACGAAGCGAGGGAGCCAAGGAGTCGGAACCGGGCAATATCCAGGTGGGAGGCCGTGTTGCCGTGGAACAGGCCATTGCGCCGGGCAGGGAAGGGCGCGTCCGTTATCGTGGCACCCTGTGGACAGCGGCCTCCGAGGAGGAGCTTCCTGCCGGGACCGAGGCGGAAATCACCGGTGTCAGCGAGACAAACCGTTCCTGCCTCATCGTGCGGCGCGCATAACCCATCACCCCCCAGGAGCTCATCATGCTTACTCCTTCTGTCGTGGCTCTCGGAGCCGTTGCTGTTCTCCTTATCGTCGTCCTGATCAAGGGCGCGGTTATCGTGCCCCAGAAGACGGCCGCCATCGTGGAACGTCTTGGCAAGTACAGCCGTACGCTGGAGGCGGGATTTCACGTGCTCATTCCTTTTGTGGACCGCATCGCCTACGCCTTCAGTCTGAAGGAGCAGGTGATGGATGTGCCTGCCCAGGTCTGCATCACCAAGGATAACGTGAGCGTGGAGGTGGACGGCATCATCTATCTGGAGGTGCAGGATGCCTACAAGGCCGCCTACGGCATAGACGACTATCTGCGTGCCGCATCCCAGCTGGCCCAGACAACGCTGCGCTCGGCCATCGGCAAGATCGATCTCGACAAGACCTTCGAGGAACGCGAGAAGATCAACAACGAGGTTATTGACGCCATCGACCAGGCGGCCATGACCTGGGGCGTGAAGGTGCTGCGCTACGAGATCAAGGATATTACCCCGCCCATCTCCGTGAAGGAGGCCATGGAGGCCCAGATGACGGCCGAACGGCAGAAGCGTGCAAGTATCGCCACATCCGAGGGGGTGCGGCAGAGCATGATCAACCAGTCGGAAGGTGAAAAGCAGCGCAAGATCAACGAGGCGGAAGGCCATGCCCAGCAGGTCACCCTGGTTGCGGAGGCAGACGCCAAGCGTATCGCCATGGTGGCGCAGGCAACGGCCAAGGGGATAAACATGGTGGCGGAATCCCTCATGGTGCAGGGCGGGCTGGAAGCCCTGAACATGCGCCTTGCGGAACAGTACATTGCCCAGTTCGGCAACCTCGCCAAGACCGGGAACACCATCCTCATGCCTGCCAATGTCGGGGATGTGGCAGGCATGATCGCCTCGGCCATGGCTACGGTGAAGAGCTCCAAGGGGGATCTGTAGACCGCAGCATGTGCGTTCCGTCCCGTCGTCCGTACGGACGGACGGCAGAGATATTCCGGGGCCCGCTTGCGGGCCCTTTGTATTTCCTTTTTTACTTTTACAAAAATGATAAAAATGACGAAAACCCCTGCCCTGTGTAGGGTGTGTGCCGTCTGACCTCCGAAAATGTACGCAATACGTTCATGGGGTGGACGGCTGGTTTTTGATAAGTCATATTATTATAGCATGTTGAGTGCTTGCTCATGTGTTTGTATTTGCTGCTCAGCTGGTTGCAAAATTGTAAAATTCAAAAAAGATCATTTAACATATTTGTAAATACAATTATGTCTTGGTAGGGGGCGGAGGGCACGAGAAATGTAGGCTGTAAATTGTAACATACTATAATTATTGTATATTTTTATGTATTCCGGCGACGGGTCAACTTCGGCATCCCCTTTGCTAACAAC
>QKEJ01000201.1 GCA_003252375.1 Halodesulfovibrio sp. | reverse complement strand
TGCGTTCTCGGATTGCGGGCATCAAAGGGAAGGTCCACCACCCTGTTGAAGGCCATGGCAAAGGACCGAACGCCCACCATCGCCAGCGTCAGCAGCAGCATGACCCGGAATCCGGGCCAGCCGTCAGCAGCAAGAAAGGCACCTATGTAGGCAAAAGGCAGGGCGAACACGGAGTGCTCGATCTTGATCATGCGGCATACGGCGCCAAAGTTGCCGAACAGGCCGGAAGGGGAAAAAGGGGAAACAGACATGGTACTCCGGATCACACGGCTGGGGTTGTGCGGTGCGGGCTCATGCCATGTACCGCCTTGGAAAATTCCTCGAACTCTTCTCTGGCCCGCTGCTGCTCACGGAACCGCGTCGTATTGATGCCCGCCATATGCTGCCTGAGCATGGCAACGACATCCTCGTCCAGCGCTCCCTTGCCCACAAGACCGGTCAGCACATTCACCACCTGCTCACCAGTCATGCCCTTGCGGTACGGACGATCCTCGGTAATGGCCGTAAACACGTCCGCCACCTGCAGGATACGCGCTCCGAGCGACAGCTGCGTCCGGTCCCGGCCATGGGGATATCCGGATCCGTCCAGTCGTTCGTGGTGGCTGGAGGCCCATTCGCAGACCTGCTCCAGCCCGTCCACGTCCCCCAGGATATACTCGCTCACCCGGGCGTGGTCCCGCACGGTCATGAACTCGTCCTGCTCCAGTGCCCCGCTCTTTTCCAGCAGCCGGTTGGGCACGGCAAGCTTGCCGATATCATGGAGCAGCCCTGCGATATACATGGCATGCACATCCTCCACGGAAAACTCGAAATGGCGGGCAAGCTCCTGCGCCACGACGGCCACGCCGCGCGAATGGGTTGCCGTAAAACGGCTCCGAAAGTCAATGACTTGCGCAAACGGACCGCACAATCCTACCACTTCGTAGGCATTGAGCGTCATCTGCTCAAGCCGCTCCTCGGTATCGGTGTGCAGGCATTTGTCCGGCTCGAACAGGACGTCCAGCATGGACGGCTCCGCAACCATGGCCGCAAAGAGTGACACGCAGTCAGGATTGAGCATGACGCCCGACTCCCGGCTGGCGGCCTCAAGAATGTGCGCAAATTGCTGGGCATAGGGTCTGGAACGGTCAAGGCGACTGTCCACGAAATCCGCAAAATTGACTATGCCGGCGGCCTGGGCGAGATGCGCATTCTCCCGCTGATGCAGCACACGCCACGGGGTGTGGTGTTCCCCGATAATCCGCGCGATGATTTCGAATCCCTCGCACCCGGAAAACAGCAATTCCCCGGCCCGGGCATGGGTATGCAGATCCTTTTCGAAGACCAGGGACTCCACAGAAATGTGCAGCGCAATGGCGCCTGCATCATGCAGCATGCCGGCAAAGAGGACATCCCGCTGCATCTCTGCGGACATGCCCATATGCCCGGCAAAGCGCGCGGAAAGGCAGCCCACGTGTGCATGATGCCTGCCCAGCGTGTTGGAGACAAGGTCCAGCGCACGAGACAGTACGCCTATGAGATCGATGAGTTTTACCTGCATCACGGTTCCAAGTGTGTTCATCCATGCAGGCTCCCGCAGGAGCCGCCCGGTGTGGCCTACTGGCCGCAGTCCGCAGGGTCTCCCTGCAGCTTCGCCACCGTATGCGCCACTGCTGGCAGCACGGCTTCAAGGTTTTCCGCAACAGCCTTGCGGCTGCCGGGAAGGGTCACAATCAGGCTGCCCCCCAGCGTCCCGACCACGGCCCGAGAAATGACCGCATTATGCGTCTTTTGCAGGCTGGCGGCCATCATGGCCTGCTCAAACCCGTACAGCCGCTTTTCCAGCACGCCGGAAACGGCTTCCGGCGTCGTGTCGCGGGGCCCCACACCGGTGCCCCCCGTGGTGATGATAAAATCGTACCCCTGCTCAAGCGCCAGATCGACGATGGTCCGTTTCAGTTCGCGTACCGAGTCGGGCAGAAGGAATCCCTGGGCGTGTCCCACGCTCAGCGATTCCCGCACCAGCCGCTCGATAAGCGGACCGCTCTCATCCTCGCGCTGTCCCGCAGCCCCCTTGTCGGAAAGGGTGACCCAGGCAACACTGAGCCCGGTCTTCACCGGTTCCAGGTCGAGCGCATCCGTCTGCGGGATATCCTGCAGCGGCAAAGCCCAGATGCCCCGCACGGCATGCACTACCCCGGGGGCAGGCAACGACGCATTGGCCACCACGCGCAGCAGGGGCGTCCCTCCCGCCCCCTGCAGGACGGTTCCCACCGGAAGCCAGGGCCGAAGCCCGAGCCCGGAAACACGGAATCCGCAGGCGACAGGGGCGTCGGGCGCTCCCTCAGCGGCAACAAGAAATATCAGCCTGCCCGCGCTCATGGCGGCACAGGGAGCAAGCGTGCAATGCGTCATCGGCTGTCCTCTCCTACTCCTTGGTTCCCTGCTCCGTAGCCTGTTCCGCAGCCTGTCCCGTGCTCTGCTTCAGACCCTGTCCCGACTCTTGTCCGGGCGCATCGGCCTGTGCAGGGCTGTCCAGAACGCACAGCCGTGTCGACCACGGTGCGTAGTACGCGGCAATGGCGTCGGTGCATCCCCGACGCTTGTACAGGTGGTTCCAACGCGCCTTGCACTGTTTCTGCAGTCCATCCACATGAGCTGCCAGATCCAGCGCATCCACAT
>QKEJ01000020.1 GCA_003252375.1 Halodesulfovibrio sp. | reverse complement strand
GATGTCCTGCGAGGCAATGCCGGGAGCCGCCTCGTTGATAAGCAGGGCAAGGACCATGCTGAAGACGATGAACAGGAAGCTGCCCTCGATGCCGGAGACAATGTTGGTCACCAGCTTTCCATGCAGGAGCGGCAGCTTGGTCTGGGTTTTCCTGTCAGCAATCTCGAGAACGGAAGGTTCCTTGGAGGGACCCGATGCATCAGCGGTCCGGGAGGGCGCTGGCGGCGGAGTATAGGACGTAGCCGCCAGTGTCTCCAGGGCGTGCGCCGTGGCAGTGCCGGAAGGGGGGGGAGCAACAACGGTGACGGCGCGTTTGCAGGAGGGGCAGCGGACCTGCTTGCCTGTAAACGTGTCCGGTACCTCTTTCCGGATGTTGCACTCCTTGCAGTTGAAAATTGCCACGCTGGTACCTCGGTGTTTCCGTATTGGCGCGGGCATCAAACGCATGGTCCGTGGCAGTCGGCCATACATGCGGTTCGAATTCCGTACGAGCTGTTAACCTACTGTATAGCATGGATTTCGACAAGCGGGCAACTGTTTGCATGCGGTTTGCTTTTGTTGCCTGTCGTTGTATACAGACGGATACCGTATTCCCGTCCGGACCGGCACCTGCCGGAACTGGTCCACGCAGCAGGAGGAGCGCATGCAGTATCGTACCGAACACGACAGCCTCGGGGAACACAAGGTGCCTGCCGACGCCTATTACGGCGTTCAGACCCTGCGGGCGCTGGAGAATTTTGATATCTCCGGCATTCCCATTTCCCGTTTCGAACGCATGATTCAGGCACTTGCCGAGGTCAAGAAGGCATCGTGCCTTGCGAATATGGAGCTGGACCTGCTGCCCGAAGCCGTGGGCGAGGCCATAGTCCAGGCCTGTCGCGATGTGCGCAGCGGCATGCTGGATGCCCAGTTCGTGGTGGACGTGGTGCAGGGTGGGGCCGGAACCTCCGTGAACATGAACGCCAACGAGGTCATCTGCAACCGGGCGCTGGAACTCATGGGGCATGCAAAGGGGGAATACGGAATCATCCATCCCCTCAACCACGTCAATCTCTCGCAGTCGACCAATGACGTCTATCCTACGGCGTTCCGCATTGCTCTTGTGCGGTACATTGACGATCTTGTTCAGGCTATACGGACCCTGCGGGTGGGGCTGGATGCCAAGGGGGGCGAGTTTTCCCGGGTTATCAAGATGGGCCGCACCCAGCTGCAGGATGCTGTTCCCATCACGCTGGGAGCCGAATTTTCCGCCTGGGGGGTGACGGTGGGCGAGGATGTCCAGCGTCTGGAAGAGATGCGGCTGCTGCTGTGCGAGGTGAATATGGGCGCCACGGCGGTGGGAACGGGCATCAATTCCGTTGTCGGATATGCCGATCTTGTGGTGGAGCGGTTGGCGGATATTACGGGGTTGCCGCTACGCAGAGCCGAAAACCTCATCGAGGCCACCAGTGATGCCGGTGCATATGTGATGCTTTCCGGCATGCTCAAGCGGATTGCGGTCAAGCTTTCCAAGATCTGTAACGATCTCCGACTGCTGTCGTCCGGGCCCTTTACCGGCCTGCATGAGATAAACCTGCCGCCAGTGCAGCCCGGTTCGTCCATCATGCCGGGCAAGGTCAATCCTGTCATTCCTGAACTGGTCAATCAGGTGGCGTATCAGGTGGTGGGCAACGACATGACCGTGACCATGGCGGCGGAGTCCGGACAGTTGCAGCTGAATGTCTTTCTGCCCATTATCGCCTTCAACCTCTTCCAGGGGCTGGAGATGCTCTCCAGAGCCGTGCTGACTCTGCGGTCCCGCTGCATTGACGGCATTACCGCCAATCCGGAGCGCTGCCTTGCCTTGGTCAAGGGATCGTTGGGCGTTGTTACCGCGCTCGCCCCGGCCATAGGCTACGAGGATGCTGCCATGCTGGTGAAGAAGGCGCAGGAAAGCGGGCGCGATGTGTGTTCGCTGGTACGGGAGGCAGGGTACGAGAATGCGGAGGAGATATGCGCCCTGCTGGATCCGGAACAGATGCTGGCTCCCCGCGCACGGAGCGCCAAGGCATGAGTGTGACGCTGGCCTACAGCCGGGTGGTGGATTGCGCCCATCCGGTTTCCGAGTCCATGCCCCACTGGCCCGGCGATCCGTTGACGACTTTTGCGGAATGCGCCACCCTTGAACGGGACGGCTACCGGCTGCGCTCCTTTGCCATGAGTGAGCATGCGGGCACGCACTGCAACGCTCCCAATACCTTTTTTGCCGCAGGGGCGGACATTGCTGCCGTGCTGTCCCCTCCGCCCGTCCTGCCCGTCGTGATGGCGGACTTTTCCGGTCCGGCGTCCGCTTGTCCTGATGTTCTGTTCGGTCCGGACGATTTGTTCCGCTGGGAGGAAACGTACGGTACGGTGCCGCAGGGAAGCCTCTTCTGCCTGCATACCGGATGGGGACGGCTGTGGAGCGACCCCGATGCGTTTTGGGGTCTGGATCGTTCCGGCAGTGATGCCATGCGTTTTCCTGCCTTTTCACCGCAGGTGGCGGAACTGCTGGTGCATGAGCGGGGCGTGGCGGGCATGGGGATAGATACGCATGGCGTGGACGCCCCTTCGGATACCCGGTTTGCGGTAAATCGTTGCCTGCTGGATGCCGGACGGCTGGTGCTGGAGTGTCTGGCCAACCTGCAT
>QKEJ01000049.1 GCA_003252375.1 Halodesulfovibrio sp. | reverse complement strand
TGTCCGTCAAGGAACTCATCGACGGCCTGACCGCGGAATACGACGCCGCCTGCGCCAAGGCCTAGCCAACAACGGCCATATCAATGAGGACTGCCCGCATCATGCGGGCAGTCTTTTTTTATGCGTCATTCCGCTGCAAGCTCGCGCAGCAGGGCCAGATTGCGCCGGTCATCCTTCAGGGATTCGTCCTTCGGCGTTTCCAGTACCATGGGCAGAACGCGCAGGAGGGGCTCGTGCAGCAGGCGGGCAAATCCGGCCCGGCCGATATGGCCGTCCCCAATGTGGGCGTGCCTGTCCACCCTGCTGCCTGACGGAGTCTTCGAGTCGTTGAGATGGATGAAGGAGAGCCTGTCCATCCCCACATGGCAGGCAATGGCTTCCATCAGTGCCGCATGGCCCTCCGCTCCGGCAAGATCGTATCCCGCCGCATGGGCGTGCGCCGTATCGAGACACATGCCCACCCGATCGTTGGGGCACGCCTTGATGATACGGCCCAGTTCGGCGATATCCGCACCGAGCGAGGTCCCCTGTCCGGCAGTATTCTCCAGCAGGATGCGTACGTCCGACGTTCCGGACATGGCGGCCGCCTGCGCAAGACGTTCCGCCACACGTTCGCATCCGGCCTCGGTTCCGCGTCCCATGTGCGCTCCGGGATGAAGCACCACACAAGGGATATGCAGAGATTCGGCACGGACAAGTTCCTCCGCCAGCGCCGTGACGGACCGTGCCGCCGCCTGTTCGTCCGGACTCCCCAGATTGATGAGATAGGAGGCATGGGAGGCCACGAAGTGCGCTCCCCAATGAGCACACGCTTCCGCAAAGAGTGCGGCTTCCCCGTCCGTCACCGGTGCGGCCTTCCACTGGCGCTGGTTGCGCGTAAATATCTGCAGGGCGCGGCCATTAACCTGCATGATCCGTTCTATCGCCTTGTGCAGTCCGCCGGACACAGACATATGCGCGCCGATGGAGACTGCCGTATGCTTCTCATGTTCTTTCATGCCGTCACGGTATACCGACCGGGGCAACCACTCAAGCCTCCGTCGCCACAGGCAGCCGCATCAGGACACCCGGCACCCATGGGGGGGGGTGACTGCTTACCAACCTGCAGCACGCCGCCTTGCGGTTGTCTCAGCCGCTGTCCTGCAGTATAGAACACCGGAACATCAACGCCATTGGAGCTTTCATGCACTCTCGCACCACCATGCGCTACGCCTTCACGCTTTCGGATACCAAGGGCACCGTGGGCTACGTTTCCTGCAACCCTGCCGACCCCATCTCCCTGGATGCGGCACTGACGTATCAGGAATCCCACCCCTATGACGAATTCATGCACAAATACCTGCTCGACGTCCTCAAGGACCTCGACATCGAGCGATTCTCGGCCCTGCTGAACTCCGCCGTGGAGCAGGAGTCCATTACCCGGCCGGTGCTTGCCGCCCTGCTGCTGGAAACCTGTCTGCTGAACAGATCGCATGCCCAGTTGCTGAATCGTTTTCCCGCTCATGCTGTGGAGGAACTCTGCAGACACACGCCGCTCATATACCTGAAATGGTGGCTGCAGGACGACCGAGAGGCGCACATGACATGGAGTGCCAAATTCAAGGCCAACATGCAGGAACACCGTATCCTCCCCCTGCCTGAAGACCTGGAAGACCTGGAACTCCCACGGCTGTTCCCCGAAGAACCTGACGCTCCGGCCGTGGTCACCGTAGCAGAAGAACGGGCACGACTGGCGGAAGAGCCCTGCGGAACGCCATGGACGCGGCCCGCCCCCGAGGATACCGCCGCCCTCGCCCTTGAACGTCTTACGGAGTTCGGCTTCATTGCCGACGTCGAGATGCGCCACATCGCCTCGCTCTCTCCCATCGCGCTGCTGCGCCGCTGGCATCTGGACATCGAGGTTGCCTGCGGGCGACATGACCTTTCGCTGCAAGGCCTCGCCACCTCATACGGGCGCGGGCTTTCTCTTGCGGATACCCGAGCTGGATACGCCATGGAGATGGTGGAGCGCTGCTCCTCCTTCGCATCCATCGGCCCGTCAGAGGTGCTCCATACGGCCCGCCGGCATCCTGTCGTCGTTGCCCGGCTTTCCGAGCTGCAGGCAAAGGGCATCGCCGCCATGGACCCCAACAGCGTCCCCCTGGAAGTACCCTACCGGGATGAACCGCTCCACTGGATGCAGGGGCATACTCCGGGTCTTACGGGCCCCACGGAAATTCTCGTTCCCGTACAGATGGTGTACATGTTCTGCAACCTTGATGAAATTGCCCTCTTTTCCGCGCAGGGCTCCACGGGCCTTGCCTCGGGCAACATCATCGAGGAAGCCAAGGTTGCCGCCCTTACGGAGATCATCGAACGAGATGCCGAAGCCACCAAGCCCTTCGTGAAGTCGCAGTGCTTCACCCTGACCAGCGAGGACCCCAAGGTACAGATGCTGCTGGAGGATTATGCGGCGCGCGGCGTGCATGTCATGTTCCAGGACATTACCACGGAATTCGGCATTCCCTGCTACAAGGCTTTTGTCATGACCCGCAAGGGCGAGGTCATCCGCGGCACCGGTGCTGGCCTGAACGGCCGCCGGGCAGTCATTTCGGCCCTGACGGAAACACCATATCCCTATCCGCAAAGTCCGGCCTCCGCTCCCAGCCTGAAGGGACTGCCGGTTCGTCGCCATGAGGATCTTCCGGA
>QKEJ01000171.1 GCA_003252375.1 Halodesulfovibrio sp. | reverse complement strand
GGTTTGAGTCCGGTGAGATCAAGGCCCATTTCCTCACGCGGCTGCACCACCTGCTGGATGACGGCAAGGAGCGGCTCTTTGTGCCTGAAGTAAACAGCAGCAACGAGGACCTTCAGACCATCATCCACGACATCGAACAGGCAGGATTCCGTTTTGTCTGACCACTACACTACGCATAACAGTTGCATTTTCTGCGAGCTCATCTCCAACGCCGAACCGGTAGCCGAGCACGACACCTGCATCGTTCTCCGGGACAAATATCCAGTCACAGATGGCCACCTGCTCATTATCCCCAAGCGGCATACACCGGATTATTTCAGTCTGACGGACAAAGAAAAAGCCGATGCAGACATACTTCTGCACCGACTGAAAGAATCCATCCAACAGGATGACCCGTCCGTCACGGGTTTCAATATCGGCATCAACAACGGCTTCGATGCAGGCCAAACCATATTCCACGCCCACATCCATCTCATCCCACGCCGCAAAGGTGATTGCCTTGATCCGCGCGGTGGAGTGCGAGGAGTCATTCCCGGAAAAAGGGGCTATTAATCCCAACAGCTCCAAAGGCCCTGCATGCCTGCTGAGACTTGTACTCCCCCCCGCCAAGTCCTCATTTTGCAACAATCAAAGCAAACCAGCAGAAAGTAGAACGGAAACCTACAACTGCCCCCCGATCATCCCGGCGGTTTCCAGCACCACGGGGGCAAGCTCCGCGGCAACCTTCTCCGCAGGCCACTCGGTAATCCGGGCGGAAATATACACTGCGGCACGCGGCGTACCTTTTCTGTCCAGCACGGGGGCGGAAACGGCAATTTCCCCCACCAGTTGCTCCTGCTGCGAAATACAGTACCCCCGCTCACGCACCAATGCCACCTCGCGCATGATGGCGTCCACGTCCGTTATGGTGTGCGGGGTAATGAGCGTGCGTTGCGAGCGGTGCAGAATCTCCAGAATTTCCGGGTCCGACAGGCAGGAGAGAAACGCCCTGCCCCCGCAGAAGGCGGGAACGCGCCGTCCCGGCAGGGTGCCTTCCAACAGCAGGAGGCGCTGCGGCAGGCGGATGAGGTAAATGATGGAGGTATCAAACAGCGTGCCCAGATACACCGAGTTGCCGGTGCGCTCCCGGGCATCCAGCAAAAACGGGGTGGCCACTTCCACCAGTCGTTCCCCGCGCAGGAAATTGTACCCCAGCCCCATCACCTTGGGGCTCAACTGATAGCGCTTGGTCGTACCATCCTTGTACAGATAGCCCAGCGTCTCCCACGTGTGCAGAAACCGCTGCACCGCACTCCGGTTCAGTCCGGTCCGCTCCACCAGATCATTGAGCCCCAGCTGCAGATGCCCTTCGTCAAAGGCTTCCAGCACCTGCATGCCACGCTCAACCGAGCCCACGAACAAGGGATTATCCCGTTTTGATTTACTCTTTTCCGCCATGGGGCAACGCTATCGCGTCTTGCGGTTTCCGTCCAACGACTTTTTCCTGACAACGCCCGTTCGCCGTCCATATTCACATTTTTGCAATACTCGCCATTTTTCATTCCTGAATTCCATGCCAATAATGCTTTTTTTGTGAAAACCGTTGACGCGCCTTTTTGTCAGCGGTATTGCTATTTGGTAGAAAGTATTGCATTACAATACACGAACACCAGAATGCACGCCTGTACGGCAAGGCCGCGCTGCGTGCTCCGAGCGTCCGTGTCTCCAAAGCCCTTAACGAAAATGGCGGAACGTGACATATGGTTTGTCAGGATTTCTTCATTTTCCCGGACAACATACCAGAGAGGATGCCATGAAACGGATGAAACTGCTGAGCCTGGTGCTGATGCTGGTGATGGCCATTCCCGCAGGGGCGCTGGCCGCCACAACCATCAAGATGAGCTACAACGGACCGCCCAGTGACACGGACAACGCCGTGCACTACTTCGCCTCCCACTTCAAGCAGCTGCTGGAAAAGGAAACCGCCGGCGCCATTGAAGTAAGCCTGTTCCCCAACAGCCAGCTGGGCAACGAGGAACAGCGCATGGAGCAGGTCATGAGCGGCCCCATCATCAACGTGGCCTCCTACGGCGGACTCCAGACCGTGTTCCCCGAGATGTTCGCCACCAACATCCCCTTCCTGTTCAACAGCTACAAGGCCGCGCACGTGTTCTTCGACACCAGCGACTTCATGAAGAAGGCCCGCGCCACCCTGCGTGAACGCACCGGCATCGAGCTGCTGGACGTGGTGGAGGAAGGCGGCTTCCTCGCCTTCACCTCCAATGCCCCCATCCACTCCCCTGCCGATTTCAAGGGCCTGAAGTTCCGCGCCATGGATACCAGCCAGGTGGCCATGTACGAAGCCTTCGGCGCATCCGGCACGCCCATTCCGTGGACCGAAGTCTACCTCGCCCTGAAGACCGGCGTGGCAGACGGCCAGATGAACCCGCCCACCTACATCATCATGGGCAGCCTCTATGAAGTGCAGAAGTATCTGTGCCTTGCCAACGTGCAGTATTCCGACCAGTTCCTGCTCATCAACGGCGAACTGCTCGATTCCCTGAGCGACGCCCAGCGCACCGCCCTGCGCAAGGCCTCCCACGAAGCCAACGTGCTGACCCGCGAATTCGTGGAATCGCAGGTGCAGGACCGCGTGAAGTTCCTCGAAAGCAAGGGCATGACCAGCTACACCCCCACCGCTGCGGAATCCGCCCAGTTCAAGAACCTTGGCAGCCCCTCCTACATTACCTGGCTCAAGGAGCAGGTGGAGCAGCCCTGGATTGACCTTGCCATCAAGGACGCCGCCACGGCCAATGCGCAGGGAGCGCAATAGCAATGCATTGTGTCCCGCGCTTTTGCCAAAAAGCCTCTGACATTCTGGAGCGCCTCTGCCTGACAGGGGCCGGGGCGCTCCTCATCATCAATCTCCTGGATGTCATGCTCGGCGTTTTCGGCCGGTTCTACCGCCCGCCCATGTGGACCACGGACCTCGCCCGCATCACGCTGGTATGGATGGTCATGCTGGCCGCCGCCCCGGCGCTCAAGCGTGGGGAGCACATGGTCATCCGCATCGTCGTGGACAGGCTGCCCCGCACCCCGCGCCTTCTGATCACCGTCCTGCGGCGGCTGGTATTTGCGGGCATTCTCCTGTTCATGGTTGTTTACGGGTACAACTATGCCCACAAGCTGCACATGTTCACCATCATGACGCTTGGTATCAAGAAAAGCATTCCGCTCATGTCCATTCCCGTGGGCATGGGACTCATGCTCGTCCAGTACGCGCTCCAACAGGGTATCCCGGCACACGGAGAGGATGATGCCGGCAAGGAGGACCACGCATGAGTATCATGCTGCTGGGCGTTTTCTTCATCGCCCTCATCTGCGGGCTGCCGCTCTTTGCAGCCATGCTCGCAACAGCCATAGCGGGCTTCGCGCACATAGGCGACGTTTCCCAATTCCGTCTGATGATCCAGCAATTCTACGGCGGCATGGAACCGTTCTCGCTGCTGGCCATTCCCTATTTCATCCTCGTGGGCGAACTCATGGGGTGCGCAGGCCTCACCCACCGCCTGCTGCGGTTTTCCGAGGCCCTTGTGGGCCACTTCAAGGGCGGCCTCGGCTATGTCACCGTGGTGGCCAGCATCATCTTTGCCGGGGTCAACGGCTCTGCCGCTGCTGACGCCTCCGCCGTGGGCTCCATCATGATTCCGGCCATGAAGAAGGGCGGCTACCCCGCCTCCTACGCGGCCGGACTCACGGCGGGCAGCTCGCTCATCGGGCCCATCATTCCGCCCAGCATCTTCATGATCCTGTTCGGGGCCATGACCAAGACCAACGTGGGCGCCCTGTTCATGGCCGGCGTCCTGCCCGGCCTGCTGCTGGGCGTGGCCTTCATGCTCATGCACCGCATCAGCGCCGCCCGCCTGAACCTGCCCACGGTGAACACGCACTTCTCCCTTGCGGAGCTGGGCAACGCCACGGGCGCTGCCGTCGCCTCGCTGGTGGCTCCGGGCATCATCATCGGCGGCATTCTCTTCGGCTTCATGACCCCCACGGAATCCGGGGCGGTAGCCAGCCTGTACGTGCTGGCCGTGGGCTTTTTGTGGACGCGCGAACTCACCTTCAAGGCCGTGCTCAAAGCGCTTTCCAGTACCGTGCGCCTTACCAGCGTCATCTTCGTCGTCATCGGCGCAGCCACCATCGTGGGCTGGATTCTGGCCTCGGAGCAGGTGCCCCAGAAACTGGCGCCCATGATCCTCGACTACGCCAAGACCCCCACCACGGTCCTGCTGCTCATGAGCCTGATCATCTTCATCGTGGGCATGTTCATGGAAGAGATCGCGGCGCTGGTGCTGCTTACCCCGGTCTTCGCCCCCCTGGCCGCCGCCGCGGGCATAGACCCGCTGCACTTCGGCATCGTGATGACCCTGAACATCACCATCGCGCTTATCACCCCGCCCATGGGGGCCTGCGTATACATCGTGGCGTCCATCGGGTCCGTCCCGCTTGAAAAAATGTTCCGGCACATCTGGCCCTTTGCCTTCGTGGCCGTGCTGTGCCAGCTTCTGCTCATCCTTTTCCCAGGCATCTCGCTCTGGCTGCCGCGCATGCTCGGGTACTAGGCGCACTGCGCCGCCCCGTGCACGCAGCGCCAAGCGCCTGCACTCCCGGACGAACGGAGAAACCGATGTCCCAGTTTACGGATTACCCCCCCATTCCCAGAACGGCTACCCCGTCATGGGAAGACACCTTCACCATTCCGGTCCGCGAAGGCGGGGAACACCTCGTCCCCCTGTCGCTGACCGAGCCCACCATGCTGGTGCGCCCCGCCTACTACCATGCAGGCGTGGAACGCGCCCTGCCGGAATGCTACGCCCGCGATACGGTCAGGCTCATGCTGCTCAAGGCCAATGCCCTGCTGCCCAAGGGACTGCGCCTGATCATTCTGGACACATGGCGCAGCAAGGAAACGCAGACCGCCCTGTTCGCAACCTGCGCCGCCTCGCTGGCCAAGGCCCACCCGGATGCGGATACCGAGCGCGTCAATGCCATGACCGCGGAATTCGTGGCCCCGCCCAGCCTTGACCCGGCCAGCCCCTCGCCCCACGCCACGGGCGGTGCGGTGGACCTGACCATCGCCACCACGGACGGACGCGCCCTGATCTTCGGCGCGCCCTTCGACTACCCCGGACCGGTTTCCAACACGCGCCACTACGAGGAACGGCTGGAACGCGGCGAGCAGCTGACGGACAATGACCGTGAGGCGCTGGAAAACCGCCGTCTCCTCTACGACGTGATGACCCGTGCGGGCTTCGTCAACTACCACGGGGAATGGTGGCACTTCGAATACGGCACGCAGCGCTGGGCCTATCTTTCCGGGCAGCCCAACGCCTGCTACGGGCCGCGCATCATCACCCTGAACTCCTTTGCCGCCTTCGGTCTTGCCGACAACACGGGCATTACCACGCTGGTCAGCGCCGGAGGCTAGCCCTCTCTCCTTTCGTTTCCCACGGCACGGGCCGTTCCGCCAGCCATTGGGCCCGGAACGGCCCGCGCCTGTTTCCCCCTCATACAAAGCCCCTCCCTCCTCCTGCCCGCATCTCTTCTCTCCGCTACTTTTTTTGATATATTCCTTAACCCATCCTGAACTTCCCGCGTCATAGAGTCGTTGGCAGAGAAGACATTCCGGGGCGTACCCCGCTTCTCAGGCCGCAAGGCCGCCCTTCGGACATTCCTAACAGGACGTGGATATTCAGATGAAAACCATCCTCAAGCTTGTGCTTGCCACCATACTTATCGGTTCCCTTCTCGGCGTGAAATCACTGGTGTTTCCGCCGCCGCAGCCCACCCAATACCTCACGGCGGAAGCCACCCGGGGCGACCTGCGGGAAACCGTGCTGGCAACAGGCACGCTGGAAGCCTTCAAGCAGGTCAGTGTGGGCGCACAGGTCTCCGGACAGGTCAAGTCGCTCAAGGTGGACCTTGGCGACACCGTTCACAAGGGGGACCTCATTGCCGAAATAGATTCGAAATCCAGAGAGAACGACCTGCGCATCGCAGAGGCCAAGCTGGACGACGTCAGGGCGCAGCTGCAGGCCAAACAGGCCACCCTTGCACAGGCGGAATCGGAATTCTCGCGGCAGAAGGGCATGCTGCACGCCAGCGCGACCTCCAAACAGGAGTATGAAAGCGCCGTGGCCACGCTGGCCGAAACCAGGGCGGACATTGCCGCCCTGAACGCCCAGATCGTCGAGGCCTCCATCAATGTGGACACGGCCAGAATAGAACTGGGCTACTGCGCCATCACCGCCCCCATGGACGGCATCATCGTGGCCGTGGTCACCAAGGAAGGCCAGACCGTGAACGCCGCACAGGAAGCGCCCACCATTGTCAAACTGGCCCAGCTGGATATCATGACCGTGAAGGCGGAGGTTTCCGAGGCGGACATCGTACACGTGCGCCCCGGCCAGAAGGCCACCTTCACCATCTTCGGGGCCCCGGACGTCCCGTACGAAGCCACGCTGCGCAGCATCGAACCTGCCCCCGACTCCATTACCGACGACGACACCAGCACCACCAGTTCGGAAGACGAGGCCATCTACTACAACGCCCTGCTGGATGTCCCCAATCCGGATCAGACCCTGCGCATCTCCATGACCGCGGAAGTGACCATTTTGCTGAACGAGGCCAAGGACGCCCTGCTGATCCCTGAAAGCGCCCTGGGGGCGAAGGACCCGCAGGGACGGTACACCGTGCGCATCCTCGGCCCCGACGGCCAGCCTGCCGAGCGCAATGTGCGCACCGGCATGAGCGATACGGTCAACGTGCAGATTCTTGAAGGACTGGATGCCGGAGACCGCGTGATTCTGGGCGAGGCCGACCCGGAAGCCGCCCTGCAGCAGGCGCAGAACCATCGTCCGCCCATGAGGCTGTAATCATGCCGCTGCTGCAGATAGAAAACCTGTACAAGGAGTACCCTGCGGGCGATCAGGTCATGACCGTGCTCAGGGGGGTATCCCTGAGCATCGAGGCAGGCGAGATGGTAGCCATTGTCGGAGCCTCGGGCTCGGGCAAGTCCACCCTCATGAACATCCTCGGCTGTCTGGACAGGCCCACACGGGGCTCCTACCGCATCGGCGGACGGGACCAGAGCGAGCTGGATGCCGACGAACTGGCGCGCCTGCGCAGGGAATACTTCGGCTTCATCTTTCAGCGCTACCACCTTATCGCCTCCCAGAGCGCCCTTGAGAACGTGGAAATCCCCGCCATTTATGCGCGGGAGGCGCAGGACGCCCGCCGGAAGCGCGCACAGGCGCTCCTTGCCCGGCTGGGCCTGGGTGACCGCGCGCACCACAAGCCGGGCCAGCTTTCCGGCGGCCAGCAGCAGCGGGTGAGCATCTCACGCGCCCTGATGAACGGCGGACACGTCATCCTTGCCGACGAGCCCACCGGCGCACTGGACAGTGCCAGCGGCCGCGAGACCATGGACCTGCTCACGGAGCTGAACGCAGACGGGCACACCATCATCGTGGTAACGCATGACATGGACGTGGCAGCCTACGCCCGGCGCATCATCGAGATCCGCGACGGCGAGATCATCGCCGACCGCGTGACCCGCCCGGAGGACCGCCCCGCACAGCCCCTCTCCGCCAGCCCCGCACAGGGCGCGAGCGGCCCGGCCATCTGGCTGGGCGAGGCGCGGGAACTGCTGCGCATGGCGCTGGGTTCCATGGTATCGCACAAGCTGCGCACCTTCCTGACCATGCTGGGCATCATCATCGGCATAGCCTCGGTGGTCTCCGTGGTGGCTCTGGGGCAGGGCTCGCAGCAACGGGTGCTCAAGGACATCAGCGCCATAGGAACCAACGTCATTGACATCTTCCCGGGACAGGACTTCGGCGACCGCAAGTCGTCCACCATCCACACGCTCATGCCCGCGGATGCGGACGTGCTCTCCCGGCAGCCCTATGTGGACAGCGTGACCCCCAAGGTCTCCACCTCCGTGGACCTGCGCTACCGCAATATCGATGTCTCCGCCTCGGTCACGGGTGCGGGAGACGACTATTTCCGCGTGCACGGCTATGAACTGGCGGAGGGACGTTTCTTCACGGGCGACATGGTCCGCCGCATCAGCCAGGTAGCGGTGATCGACCCGAACACCCGCAAGCGCCTCTTCGGTGAAGAAGGCGAGGCCATCGGCAAGGTCATCATGCTGGGCAGCGTGCCCTGCCGCGTCATCGGCGTGACCAAGAAGAAGCAGACCTTCTTCGGCAGCAGTGATTCGCTGAACATCTGGGTGCCCTACACGACCGCCATGCACCGCATCCTCGGCCAGTCATACCTCGCCAGCATCACCCTGCGCGTCAAGGACGGCGTGCCCATGCAGGCCGCCGAACAGAACGTGCAGAATCTGCTGACCCGGCGCCACAAGCTCAAGGACTTCTTCATCAGAAACACCGACACCATCCGCAAGACCATCGAGAGCACCACCCGCACCATGACGCTGCTCATCTCGGCCATTGCGGTCATTTCCCTCGTGGTCGGCGGCATAGGCGTCATGAACATCATGCTCGTCTCGGTCACGGAGCGGACCCGGGAGATCGGCATCCGCATGGCCGTGGGCGCCCGGCGCATCGACATCATGAGCCAGTTCATCATCGAGGCGGTACTGGTCTGCCTGCTGGGCGGCGTGCTCGGCATCGCCCTCGCCCTGATTCTGGGGCAGGCGCTGGCGTTCAGCGGAGGCAGCTACACAATGGTCTACTCCTCCACCTCCATGGTGCTGGCCTTTCTCTGTTCAACCCTCATCGGCGTGGTCTTCGGCTACCTCCCGGCCCGCAATGCGGCGCATCTGGACCCGGTGGACGCCCTGATCCGCGAATAACCACAAGGTATATCATGGAACGCATCCTTTGCCTCATCATCACCGGCACCCTGCTGCTTGCAGGATGCGGCCGGGCGCTGCAGACGCCCTTTGTCACCCCGGACGTCACGATCCCGGCCCGGTGGAACGCCACTGCCGGAGTCAACGGCACGGAGGCACCCGGTGTCGCCGCCGGTATTGCCACGGACATCGCCGCCTGGCCCAAAGGCTTCGGTGACCCCGAGCTGGAGCAGCTGGTCACGCTGATGCTGCAGAAGAACAACGATCTTGCCGCTGCCGCCTTCCGGGTGCGGCAGGCACGTCTCAAGGCCGGACAGGCCTTTGACGACCTGCTTCCCGACCTCTCGGGCACCGGAAGCAGCGACCATGTGAAGAACACCAAGGAACGCGGCGGCGACTGGGCCAACACGTACTCCGCCACGCTCGGCGTAAGCTATGAGGCCGACCTCTGGGGCAGGCTCTCCCGGCTGCATGACGCGGCGGAATGGGAGGCCGTGGCAACGGAAGAAGACAGGCGCAGCACTGCCCTGTCGCTGGTGGGCACCACCATGAAGCTGTACTGGCAGATCGCCTATGACAACGTGCGTCTGCAGCTCAGCGAGCAGAACATCGAATACGCCAAGACCACGCTGGAATTGATGGAAGCCAAGGAAAAGTACGGTGTGGCCTCCGAACTGGAAACCAACGAGGCGCGGCAGGATGTGGCCGCCCTTTCGGCAGACCGGCAGAGCCTGCTGCAGGAACGGCAGGAGAACATCAATGCGCTGGCCGTGCTCTTCGACATGCCTCCCGGCAAGGTCATGGCCTCGCCGCAGCAGTTGACCACCGCCACGCTCCCGCCCCTGCCTGCGGGCATTCCGGCCGAGCTTCTGGCCCGCCGTCCCGACCTGCGTGCGGCCGAACTGCGCCTGCGGGAGATGCTGGCCAACACCGATGCCGCCCGGGCCAGCTTCTACCCCTCGCTCACGCTTTCCGGTTCACTTGGCAGCTCCGGCACGCAGCTCACGAACATGATGAACAACCCCGTCGCCACGCTCGCCTCAAGCCTTGTGCTGCCCTTCCTCAACTGGAACACCCTGCAGCTGAATCTCAAGGTATCGCGTGCGGAGTACGACGAGGCCGTGGTCAACTTCAGGCAGACGCTGTATGAGGCCATGGTGGAAGTGGAAAATGCGCTGTCCAGCAGGCGGACCCTTGCTCTGCAGGGGCAGCATCTGGAGGAAAAGCTCGCGGCAGCCCGGAAGGTGGAGAGCGTGTACGAGGTACGCTACCGCGTCGGGGCCGGCACCCTGAAGGACTGGCTGGATTCCCAGAACACACGGCGCTCGGCCGAGGATGCCCTTGCGGAGAACCTCTACAACCGGCTGACCAACTACGTGACCCTGTACCAGGCGCTGGGGGGCGAGCCTGCGCCCGCCCCGACCTCGGAGGACGCTGTCCAGGGCACGACTACGAGCAGCCGCACGCCCGCTTCGGCAACGCCTCCTGCGCCTGTTCTGTCTGCTCAGTCAGAAGAGCGTGCAGTTCCTCAGCCATAAACCGCACGATCTCGCGACATTCCGCCTCCTGCGCCTCGCCGAAACGGGCCCGGAGCTCCGAACAGCGAGTGGTGCCGAAACGCTCGGCAAATGCGTCACGCAGCATGGCTGCAAGGGCGGCGGGATACCCCCAGTCCTCTCCGGGTTCCCGTCGCCCGTGCAGCTGACCGATGGCGATCAGTCCGCCACTCAAAGCGCCGCAGGCCTCGTCAAAGCTTCTGCCGAAACCGCCGCCAAAGGGCGTGGCGCAGGCCACGGCAGCACGGGCGCATTCCCCTCTGGCGTTAAGCACCGCCTTGGCCACGGCCTCGGCGCAATGGAACTGTTCGGAAAAGTACGCCGACGCCACATCCCCTATGCTCTGTTGATCCTTCCCTATGCCATCCATGGAAAACCTCCTTGCTGGATGTATTTTCATGGACTATTAATGACTGTCTTCAATCGCTTCCAACGATTTTATACGATGACAGCCATCGCTTCCGGCGATCATCCCGGCGGGCAGAATGGAGGGGTGCATGGAACTCAGACAACTCAGGACCTTCCGCGTCGTGGCGGAACGGCTTCACTTCACGCAGGCGGCCGAGGAGCTGCACCTGGCCCAGTCCTCGGTCTCCGCCCAGATCCGGCTGCTGGAAGAGGAACTGGGCGTTGCCCTCTTCGATCGCATCGGCCGACGCATTCTGCTCACCGAAGCCGGAGAGACGCTGTTGCAGTATGCCCGGCGCATGGAGACCATGGACCGGGAGATCCGCCACGAATTGCGGCAGGACGAGCAGATAGCAGGCGCCCTCACGATACGCATTCCGGAAACCGTTGCGGCCGAATGCATCCCCCCCGTGGTGGAGCGCTTCCATGCCCGACACCCCCGGGCCACCCTTTCCTTCATCAACTGTGATGATGTCCGGCTTCGCGAGGAGCTGAACACCGGTCGCATCGATCTTGCCTTCCTGCTCACGGACGAGGTTGCGCTGCCCAACGTGACCGTCGAGCCGCTGCGCAGCGAACCACTCATGCTGGTCGCAGCGCCGGGCCACCCGCTGGCTGCGGGAGGCGCCGTCACCTCCGCCATGCTGCAGGAAGCGACCCTGCTGCACATGCGCGTGGACTGAAGCTACCGGAGAGCGTTCGAGCGGTCGCTCGACGAGGAAGGCATTTCCCCAAAGGGACTCATCTTTTCCAGCGGAAAGGGGCACCGGAACTGTCTGTACCGGGGCACGGGCGTAGCCCTGCTGCCCCGCATTGCCGTTCAGGACGATCTGCGCGCGGGCAGGCTGCACCATGTGGACTGGCCCCATGCGCCCCGGGAGACCATGCTGCTGATGATCCGCCATGCGGAAAAATGGTGCTCGCCCCTGCTGCGGGACTTCATGGCATTGACGCGGACGCACCTTGCCCCGGAGGGCCGGGAGGAAAACGAGGAGAACAGCATTACTTGGGAAGGATGATGGGACCCATCTGCTCGCCTGTCAGCTCGGTGCCGATAAGCCGGCACATCCGCTGATACTTCTCGTTGAGCAGCCGGAATTCGCGCAGTTTCAGCTCGAACAGACGGCCGAGCCTGTCCGTGCGCTCGGCAAAGAGGCCGCAGGCGAATTCGTACAGGGCTATATCCGCCGGATTCAGTTCCCGCGCCAGCGCCATGTCCTCCTCGCCCACCACCAGCTTCTCTTCGGGGCGCAGCGCATTGCGCCGCTCGTAAAACAGGGAGGTCAGGCCCAGAAACTCGCCCAGCAGCAACAGGCTCTCGTCAAAACGCTCCTGAATGCCCACAAAGCCGAACACCGATTCCAGATTCCGGCGCGCCGCGTCAAAGGCCCGCTGCGGGAAAGCGTGCAGGTCAAAGTCCTCGCCGCTGAAGAACCGGGTCATGAAGTTCTTGCCCCGGTACACGAGGCGGGGCTCGGCACTCTGCAGGTAGTCGGCAAAGGAGACGTTGTTCCGGTTCAGATAGGCATACATGTGATTCTCGCGCCACGTCTTCAGGAACACGTACTCCGAAACCAGACGCGCAACGGGCTCGCGCAGGAAGGTGAACACCTGCACGTCCCGGCCATACATGCGCGGCGGATCGTACTGTTCCAAAAACAGGTGGCCCTGAATGAGCCGCACGCCCTCAAGCCGGGCCGTGTCAATCTCGCGGCAGGCCCGGTACTCCTCCTCCGTGTACACGCTCAGAATCTCCTCCCGCGCAAAGGTGTCACGCAGGATGGCGTTCATCGTCGTACCGGCGGTACGCGGGAGGTGAAGAAAAAAGTAGAGCGGACTGGACATGATACGATACATCTCTCCGGCATGGTTACTGCACGATTCCGCGATGGAATAGGGGCGGCAGTTCATGCAGCTTATGCATTATATGCTGTGTGCGCAACAGGTTAAGTCCCCCATGCGGGCCGCACGCACGGCCGCACACCCGGGTTCGCCGCAAGGGAACCGCGTCCCGAAGGAAGATTATGCCCGACCGCATCACCATGCTCAACATTGAGTTCAACTCCTCCTGCAACCTGCGCTGCCGCTGGTGCGCTCTGGACCATACCCGGCCCAGAGCCGTCATGGCCACGCAGACGCTGGAGACGCTTTGCGCCCAATTGGCCGGAGGCTCCCTGCCCAACCTGGCGCGCCTGGACCTGCACAACGGAGGCGAAACGCTTCTGCATCCCGACCTGCAGGGCATGCTGGCGGTACTGCGTGCGTGGCGACCGTCCCTTGATGCCCGCATTTCCGTCAATCTGCTCACCAACGCCATGCTCCTCACAGAACGCAAAAGCCGTCAGATACTGGACAGCGGCGTGGTGGACACGCTGCGCTTCAGCATAGACGGCGGCTCACCCGAAGGGTACGAGTCCATCCGGCAGGGCGCCCGCTGGCAGACCCTGCAGCGCAATATTCTCCGATTCATGCGCCTCAACCGGGCGTCTGCCCGCCCCCTCGCCACCGAGGCCATCTGCATGGTGCCGGAGGGGCACACGGCCCCCATGCATCCGGCTTTTGCGGAGCTGCTCGGTCTGATGGACAGGACAACCCTGCGTCACCCCCACAACTGGGACGGCAGCGTCGAACTGGGCGTGGATGATGCGAGCTACCGTCGCATTGCCGAGTCCCGTCCCGGCGAGTGCTGCTTCCTTCTGGAGCGCAATCTCGTGGTGCTGCCGGACGGCACCGTGACGGTCTGCTGCAACGACCTGAACGCCCGCGGGGTCATCGGTACCATCCACGAGCAGGACATCCGCACCATTGCCGCCTCGCCCCAGCGCCTGGGCATGCAAGCCGCCATGCGTGCGGGCCGCCGCGCTGCTATCCCCCTGTGCCATTCCTGCACCGGCTTCTTCCGCCCCTGACCCATTCACGGCGCCGTGCGGCTTGATTCCAGCCGCCCTGCGAGAATTCATACCTTTTTTGTAGGAAAAGCTTGCTTAAACCATACAGAATTGGTATGAATTAAATCGAGGACACGTTGCGGCTTTTCTGGAATTTCTGCCACACAGAGAGTGCCAACCGCGTCGAAAGGTCATATACTTTGTATGCGGCCCGGTCGGTTCCTTCGGAATACGTCGCCACAGTCCCACCCGGTACCGCACGGGCTTCGTTGTATGCACATAAACCCCTACGGGGTAGCTGTATACACACTGCAGACCGCATGACGTGCCGGAAGCATCGCACGCACAAATCCTACTTGTTTGGTAGGAGATACATAGGCAACGGTTTCATAACCTCACGAAGGAGACTGGCTATGACAACGCCTGAACGCAGCATGCAGGATGAAGGCAACAAGCCCATGAACTGGGACATGTGGACCTGTTTCAACAAGAAGCGCTGGGAACAGCGCGCCAAGGAACGGGCGGCCGCCCCGCGCAAGCAGGAGGACGAACCACAGAACTGTCCTAAGGACTGGGACATGTGGAAGTCGGACCGCAAGCACTAGGCGGAATCGTTTGGACGGAACGGGATGCACACCTCCTTCACAAGGCCATCCCGTTCCGGTCCCGCCAGCACATGCACCACATGCCGGAGAGGTGTGCTGCCCCGGGAGCCGTGTCAATCCCCGATTCCTTGACGCACCGCAGATACGTCATGTAGGTATAGTGGTGTACTAGCAACTCTGATGTCGAGCCGGTCTCGATCCAATCTCAACAGCGATCCCCTCATGAAGCTATCCGCACGCACCCGATATGCCACCCGCCTGCTGCTGGACCTCGCCCAGCATGCGGACAGTAACAACCCGGTAACCACCACCACGCTTTCGGAGGTTTCCGGCATATCGGTCCAGTTCATCGAGCAGATTCTCAAGCCTCTCAAGAAGGCCGGGCTCGTTTCCAGCGTACGAGGAGCCGCAGGCGGACACATGCTGACACACGGCCCTGAAGCCACCAGCATCGGCGATGTCATCCGCATCATGGAAGGAGGCATCGACCTCACCCACTGCTGCCAGGACGACATTGCCAAGGACTGCCCCCGCACGGACCGCTGCCTTACCCGTGTCGTATGGCTGCGCGCCTCCCGCGCCCTGGCGCGGGAACTCGATGCCATCACGCTCAAGGATGTCATCGACGGTACCGTCATTCTGGACGACGAATAATCCCCTTTTCCTGCCGCGGCCCTTTCGGTCGCACAACGCCGCACACTTCCCCACATTGCAGTTTCACCAGCCCAAACTGAGTGAACAATCACCCGCATTCTTTTCCTGAAAAATCTTAATGTGCTGAATTATTGAGATTTATCGAAAAAGCCACGTGCTTGACACACTATCGGCTTTGCATTAATCCAGACGTAAACAATCCAGATCATTTTAATCGGAATTAAATCAATCTAGAATTGATTGTGTCCGAAATAAGACGATCTCGTTGAAACACATGGATCACGGAAAGGCTGCCGCCAGTATCCCCGGACGGGGAATACGCCGCCACCCGGGAGAAGAATATGAGAATATCCACCACTGCGCACTATGCGTCCCGCCTTCTCGCCAACTTGGCCACCTACGATTCGGACAAGCCGGTTCCTGCGGCCGTCCTCTCGGACAACACAGGCATCTCCGTAAAATTCATAGAAAAAATTATCAGACCACTCAAGACGGCTGGCTTCGTACGCAGCGTACGCGGCGCCTCCGGCGGCCACATGCTGTGCATCCGGCCGGAGCAGGTGACGCTCGGCCAGGTGCTCCGCGTCATGGAAGGCGGCGTGCAGCCGCCCCAGTGCTGCCCTGACCAGAGCTGCGGCGAGCACGACTGCGCCGCCCGCAGCGCATGGAACAGCGTGGCACAGGCTCTTGAGCAAACACTTGAGTCCATCACCCTGGCCGACCTGATGCGGGACAATCTCGACCGCTACCCCTGCCAGTAGCCGTCCCTCCCCCCCTGCACAAGGCGTACGGGCCGGTTCATCCGGGCCGCAGAGCGCTGCCGAAAACGGGACATACCCCGTTCCCGTAGGGGGAAGTTTTGCACCCTAACAGTGCGGCAACACGAAGGAACATGCCTCCCGTCCTGTCGGGAGAGAACAATAACGAGCCCTGTGGGGCACATGATCAAGGAGACCTGGCATGAAGAAACTGCTCATTCTCGGTTCCGGCTGCGGCGGCACCATGGTTGCGGCCAAGATGCGCAAGCTGCTGGCGGAGTCCGAATGGGACATCACCATCATCGATCGCGATCCCGTCCACCACTACCAGCCCGGCTGGCTGTTCGTCCCCTTCGGCATCTACACCGAGAAGGACTGCGTAAAGCCCAAGTCCGACTTCATCCCCAAGGGCGTGAATTTCGTTCTGGACACCATCGTGAACATCGATCCTGCCGCCAAGGTGGTCACCACCAAGGAAGGCAAGTACGAATATGACTACATGGTGCTCTCCACCGGCTGCCGCATCATGCCCGACGAAGTGGAAGGCATGATGGACGGCTGGCGCAAGAACATCTTCGACTTCTACACCCCGGACGGCGCCAAGGCCCTGTGCTCGCAGATGCACAACTTCAAGAAGGGCCGCATGGTGTTCAACATCGCCGAAATGCCCATCAAGTGCCCGGTTGCTCCCCTCGAATTCGTGTACATGGCCGACTGGTTCTTCACCAAGATGGGCGTGCGCAAGGACATCGAAATCGAGCTGGTCACGCCGCTCACCGGCGCCTTCACCAAGGCCGTTGCAGCTGAAGTGCTGGGCAAGCTGTGTGATGACAAGAACATCAAGGTCATTCCCAACTTCGTACTCGACAGCGTGGATGCCGAATCCAAGGTCATTTCCGATGTCATGGGCAACGAACTGAACTACGACATGCTCGTCTCCATCCCCCCGAACTTCGGCCAGCAGGTCATTGAAGATTCCGGCATCGGCGACGCCATGATGTACGTGCCCACCGACAACGCCACCCTGAAGGCCGAGCAGATGGAAAACGTGTACGTGCTGGGCGACACCACCAACGTACCCACGTCCAAGGCCGGTTCCGTGGCCCACTTCGAATGCGACATCGTGTGCGCCAACCTCTTTGCCGAAATCGAAGGCCACGAGCCGCACCACACCTTTGACGGGCACTCCAACTGCTTCATCGTCACCGGGTTCGACAAGGCATCCCTCATCGACTTCAACTACACCGTGGAACCCCTGCCCGGTAAGTTCCCGCTGCCCGGCGTAGGTCCCTTCGACCTGCTGGGTGAAAGCCGCATGAACTACTACGGCAAGCTGATGTTCCGCTGGATCTACTTCAACCTGATGATGAAGGGCCATGAACTGCCGTTCGAGCCCGACATGTACATGGCCGGCAAGCTCGACGTCCGCAAGACCAAGAAAGACTAGGGGCGGTGCAATGACCAACGAAGAACGCATTCTCGAACGCCTCGAGTCTCTCGAGGAGAAGATCAGCATGATGCACAGCCGTGCGGAAACCATGCAGGATCTTCAGGAGACCGTCACGCCCATCGTACGGGACGTGATGAACAACGTGATGCTCAAGAGCTTCGGCGACGTGCAGGAACGTTGTTCCCTTGAAGACCTGGGAGCCCTCTCCAAGCGTTTCCTCATGAGCGTCCGCGACATCACCTGGATGATGGAATCCCTCGAGAACATCATCGAGCTGTGGCGCACCTGCGAACCCATGATCAAGCCCACCTTCCTCGCGTCCATCCAGAAGTTTGACGAACTGGACCAGAAGGGCGTCTTTGCCGCTCTCGGCGCGCTCGGCGAGTCCATGGGCTCCATTACCCAAAAGTACACCCCCGAGGAGTTCGGCCGCATGGGCACCGCCCTTGTGAGCATGGCCGGTCTGCTCGAACGCCTCGCCGATGCCGACATCGAACATGCCAAGAGCGTAAGCCCGCTCGGCATGGTCGGGCAGCTGCACAGCAAGGACTCCAAGCAGGCTCTCGGCATCATGGCCGAGCTGCTCAGCGCCCTCGGCAGGCAGAAGGCATAGACACAACCAGACACGATTCAGGTCTCCGTGCCGTATCCCGCACCAACGCGTACCGCGGCGGGATACGGCACCCTGAACCGCACGAACACCCAGGACAACGGGAGGCACCATGCCCAAGAAGATCCTCATCGTGGACGACGACCCGACCATCGTCGCCTTTCTTGAAGACCTGCTGCGTGACAACGCATATGCCACCAGCGCCGCTTACAGCTGCGCGGAAGGTCTCGAAAAGGCCAGACAGGAAAAGCCTGATCTGGTTCTGCTGGATATGGAAATGCCCGACAAGGGCGGCACCATGTTCTATGCAACCATGCGCAAGGAAACGGACATCCGGCACACGCCCGTGGTGGTCGTCAGCGGAGTGGGCCCACGCCCCCCGGCGCTGCGCACCGGCGTGCCCACCATCTCCAAGCCCGTGGATGCGGCCCTGCTGCTTTCCACGGTTGCCGAGCGCATTGCCTAGTTCCTCTTCTCTGAACCATACGGCTGCGTGACCGGCATATCGGCGCACGGCCATGCCCGTTTCCGCCGCAGGTGTCGCCATGCTCCTTCCCGCCTCCCCGCACGATCTCCCCTTCTCGCCCGACGCCTCGGCCGTGCCGTCGGTTCTGATCACCTTTGACGCCCCGGACGTGAGCGCCCTGCTCAAGCGGGCCGGGTTCGTGGTCTACGAATCGGACAGCATTCTCGGCGGCCTGTGCTGCAAGGCCAGCGCCGCCGCCAATGTTCCTGCCGTGCCCACGGTCATTCTGGCCCGCCCGCACACGGTGCCCGACATCATTGATTCCCAGATCGTCATTCTGGCCTATCCCGAGGAATTCTCGGACTGCGCCACCCTGCTCGATGAGGGGGCCTCTGCCGTGGTGCCGGAGCCCTACGACGCCACGCTGCTGCTGGCCACCATACGCAAGGCGTGGGACGACGCCATCATGCGCCACGAACTGGCCCTCTACCGCGATGATTGCCACAAGGCCGCGCAGGAGCAGGCAGGAACCATGCTGCAGGACGAGCGCATCGCCGCGGCTGGGCAGATTGTGGAAGGGCTCAGCCGCGCCATGCTGGAAGCCGTGGAAGACGCCAAGTGCGCGCAATACGTGGCGCAGCTCCCCACCTTTGCCGCCCTGCATGAGCGCGGGGGCATTGCCGCCATGAACGCCGCCTTCCGCGAGCGTTTCTGCAGGGGAGCACACCAGGGCATCATCTACCAGTCAGCGGGCAGCGAGGGCTGGATGAGCCCGGTAGAGGAAACCTTTCTTTCCGGCAGCGCCTGCAAGCGCTGCGAACCCGTTACCACCGCCCACGGCGAGGAACTGCCCTCCCTCATCTACACGTTCCCCATCAGGGGCCCCCAGCCCGATCTCGATCTCGTGCTGGAAATCGCCGTGGATGTCTCACAGGTGGAGGAACAGCAGCAGAAGCTGCTGTCGGTGCAGCGCCAGTACCGCGAACTCTTCGACGAATCCCCATGCTGCATCACCGTGCAGGACCGGGACATGCGGGTCGTGGATGCCAACAGGCGGTTCAAGGAGCTCTTTGCGTTCACTCCCGGTGCCCGCTGCTTCGAGCTCTACAAGCATCGGTCGGAGCCCTGCACCGACTGCCCCATCCTGCGTACCTTCGAGGACGGACAGAGCCATCAGGCCGAAATGCAGGTGACCACCGCCGCAGGCACGCCCTGCAACATCCTGATCCAAACCGCCCCCATCCACGACGATACGGGCGCCGTGACCCATGTCATAGAGCTTTCCACGGACATTACCATGGTCCGTCAGCTGCAGGGGCATCTCGAATCACTGGGCATCATGCTCAGTTCCATGTCGCACGGCATGAAGGGACTGCTCATGTCCATAGACGGTGGAGCCTACCGACTGGAAGCAGGCCTGCGCACGACGGACATGGAGCGGGTTGCCTCGGGCTGGCAGCAGGTGCGGGAGAAGCTGGACAGCCTGCGCAAGATGTCGCTGGATATTCTGGACTATGCCAAGGCTCCCGAACTGGAGCTTGGCGAGGAGGAGCTCGGCCCCTTTGCCGAGCGGCAGCTGGACGCCGTGCGCCACAAGGCCAAAATGCACGGCATTGCCCTGCAGGTGGACACGCAAGACGCCACGGGCACCTTTCAGGCTGACATGCTGGCGCTGACCTCGGCCCTGACCAACATCCTGGACAACGCGGTGGACGCCTGCCTGTTTGACCGGAGCAAATCAGGGCACACGGTGACTCTGCGCGCATGGCGCGACGAACGCCACGCCTGCTTCGAAATCGAGGATAACGGCACGGGGCTTGACCGGGAAACGCGCGAAAACATGTTCACGCTCTTCTTCTCGTCCAAGGGGCCGGTGGGCACGGGCATAGGGCTCTTCTATGCCCATGACGTGATCTGCCGCCATCAGGGCGACGTGTCGGTGGAATCGGAAGTGGGCCACGGCACGCGCTTCAGCGTTCGCCTGCCCCTGTCCCGGAACGACGCGACATCTGCGCCCGCAGTAGCGGAAACAGACCGCTAGCGCCCTTCAAGCAGGGAAACCCGGATCTTGACCACGACCTTCTTGACGTTCTCAGGCATACCGCCACAGGCGATGCCCGGTGAATGGCCGTCTTCCGGATACAGCGCCGCAAACATGCCACTGCCAAGCATGAGCCGGTTCACCGGGAGAGCGGGACGCTCATAGAGCATGAAGTCCCGCTGGCTGTCATAGTCCTGCCGGACGCGCAACGTGCGTATCGGGGCATAGTCCAGCCATTCCCGTCCACGCAGCAGGTACTGAATATCCATGTAGGTACGGTGCGATTCGTACGGCTTTTCCATCTCCGGAACGGTCGCGTACTCAGCCACCTCGGCGAACACGTCGCTGCCATCTATGACATGCCGCCCCGTGGCAATGTCCGGGGCCAGCGAAATCAGAAAGTCGAAGGCCTTCTCCCAAGCCGCGCCTAGGCGGTACTGCCGCCAGTGCTCCAGAGTATTGATGATCACACGCTTCTCCTTGCCTTCCGTTTCCGGGGGTTATGCGACTTTTTTGCGACAAAGTACACGCCCATGTTGCTCAGGCCATGTAACCCCCTGATTGGTCAGACCTATCCTGGAAACCGCATGCCTGAAGGCCCTTCGGCATAGAAATCTGCCAATAATTCCTGTTGACTCCTGCCAGCTATCTGACAAACATGCAGCGTGAGTATGCAATGCGCGGCCTGCGCCATTGCATACCGCACGATCTTCCCGCCACCCCCCACCCGGAGGACCGCCCGATGCTCCCTTCCTTCTCCAGCGCCCCTGTTTCCCCACGCCTCCTCTGCATCATCCTGCTGCTTCTGCCCCTGCTGCATGGGTGCGGCAACGACGAAAAGACCGCCACCAAGAAGCAGCGCCCCGTTCCGGTCATTGTGGCCGAGGTCGAGCAGACGTCCACTCCGCTGATCATCAATGCGGTTGGCAACGTCCAGCCTCAGGCCAGCGTGGCCATCAAGACCCAGGTTGGCGGCACCATTGTCGAACAGCGGGTCAAGGACGGCGAAAGCGTGCACGAGGGAGACCTGCTCTTCCGCCTGGACCCGCGCCCCTTCGAGCTGGCCATCCGCGAGGCGCAGGCCAAGCTGGACCGCAACAGGATACTGCTGGACAAGGCCGCCAAGGATCTCAAGCGCTATGCCCGCCTGAACGAAATCAACGCCGTGGCGCAGGAGCAGTATGACAAGACCTATGCCGACACCAAGTCGCTGGAAAGCGACATCCAGCTCAATATCGCCACGCTGGAACGGGCCCGGCTTGACCTGACCTACACGGTGATCAAGGCGCCCATCTCCGGCAACGTGGGCATCGTGCAGGTGAACGAGGGCAACGTCATCAAGGCCAACGACGACCGCACCCTGTGCGTCATCAACCAGCTGGAGCCCATCAGCATCGCCTTTTCCCTGCCGGAAAAATATCTCCCCGAGGTGATGGAAATGCGCCGTACAGGCGACATCTCCGTACAGATCCTGCCCGCCGTGGACAGAACAGTGACAGCGGGAAATACGGGCGCCCCGGCCGCGCCGATCATGGCCACGCTCTCGGCCATGGATAACGCCGTGGACACCACCACCGGCACCATCAGGCTGCGGGCGACCTACACCAATGCGGACCACCGCCTCTGGCCCGGACAGTTCGTCCGGGTGGGACTGGTGCTCCGGGAAAAACCGGACGCCCTGCTTATCCCCACCGCTGCCATCATGGACGGCATACACGGGTCGTACGTGTACGTCATCACCCCGGACAACAAGGCCGAGGACCGCATCGTTACCGTGGACTTCCTGTCCGGCGACCACTCGGTCATCGCCAAGGGACTTGCCGCCGGTGAACGGGTCGCCATGGACGGACAGGTACGCCTTGCCCCCGGCATGCCCGTGGAGGTGAAGGGCAGCACCGGCGCAACGTCCGGTACGACCACACCATCCGGAAACGGCACCCCGGGCGCTTCGGAGTAACGCATGAATCCGTCAGCCCTGTTCATCAAACGCCCGGTCATGACCACGCTGCTCATGCTGGCCATGCTCGTCTTCGGCATCATGGCCTACTTCCGCCTGCCCGTGAGCGACCTGCCCAACGTGGACTTCCCCACCATCGAGGTCTCGGCCAATCTCTCGGGCGGCAACCCGGAGACCATGGCCTCCTCCGTGGCCACCCCGCTTGAAAAACAGTTTTCCACCATCTCGGGACTGGATTCCATGACCTCGGTGAACGGCATGGGTTCCAGCCGCATCACCCTGCAGTTCAATCTCGACAAGAACATCGACGCCGCAGCGCTGGACGTGCAGTCCGCCATTACCGCCGCCTCCCGCAACCTGCCGGAGGACATGGACAATCCGCCCTCCTTCCGCAAGGTGAACCCGGCCGACTATCCCATTCTGTACCTGGCCATATCCTCCCCCACCATGCGCCTTTCCGACGTGAACGAATACGCGGAAGGCATGATGGCGCAGCGCATTTCCATGATCAACGGGGTGGCGCAGGTAATGGTGTACGGTTCCAAGAAGTACGCCGTACGCATCCGGCTCAACCCGGAGGCTCTGGCCGCCAAGGAGTTGGGCGTGGATGAGGTGGCGGACGCCATCCGCAACGGAAACGTGAACCTGCCCGTGGGCACCATCACGGGATCGGCGCGGGAGTATACCGTGCGCTCCTCGGGCCAGCTCATGAATGCGGCAAGCTACCGGCCGCTTATCGTGGCCTGGCGCAACGGCTCTCCGGTCCGCCTTGGCGAAATTGCCGTGATCACGGACAGCGTGGAAAATACGCGCCGTCTGAACTGGTACAGCGGAACCCCCGGCATGGTGCTGGCCATCCAGCGCCAACCCGGCACCAACACCGTTGCCGTTGCCGACTCCATCCGCAGACTGCTGCCGGAATTCCGGGCCATGCTGCCCGCCTCGGCAAGCCTTGAGGTGCTCTATGACCGTTCGCAGTCCATCAAGGAATCGGTAAACGACGTCAAGTTCACGCTGGTGCTCACCATCAGTCTGGTGATCATGGTCATCTTCCTCTTCCTGCGCAAATTCTCCGCCACCCTCATCCCGAGCCTCGCCCTGCCCATGTCCATCGTGGGCACCTTTGCCGTGATGTACTACATGGAGTTCAGCCTTGATAACATCTCGCTCATGGCCCTGACACTCTCGGTGGGATTCGTGGTGGACGACGCCATCGTCATGCTCGAAAACATCGTGCGGCACCAGGAGATGGGCAAGACGGTGCGCGCCGCCGTCATGGACGGTTCAAGGGAAATCGCCTTCACCATCATATCCATGACCATTTCGCTGGCCGCGGTCTTCATCCCCGTCCTCTTCATGGGCGGCGTGGTGGGCCGGCTGTTCCACGAGTTCGCGGTGACCATCTCCGCGTCCATCCTCATTTCCGGCCTCGTTTCCCTGACCCTCACCCCCATGCTCTGCAACCTCATCCTGCGTCCCCACCGCGACGCCGTCCAGCATGGCCGTTTCTACAATCTCATGGAATCCGTCTTCAACGCCTGGCACCGCCTCTACGAGGTAACCCTGCTGTGGTGCGTACGCCACCACCGGCTGACCATGGGCGTTTCCGTGCTGCTGCTGGTGCTGACGGCGTGGCTGTTCACGGTCATCCCCAAGGGCTTCCTGCCCAAGGAGGACACCGGACGCCTGCAGGCTTCGCTGGTCTATGAGGAAGGCATCAACTTTGACACGCTCGTGCGCCGCCAGAAGGCGGTCATGGCCATACTGGGCAAGGACCCTGCCGTGGAAGGCTACATGTCGGTCGCCGGTGCCGGCGGCCCCAATGCCTCCAACAACGCCGGACGCCTGATGATCAACCTCAAGTCGCGCGAGGAACGCACGGAGCACGCCGAACAGGTACTGCAGCGGCTGCGCGGCAAGCTCTCGCAGGTTCCAGGGGTCAAGATCTACCTGCAGAACCCGCCGGCCATCCGCATCGGCGGACGGACCAGCAAGGGCCAGTACCAGTTCACCCTGCAGAGCCCCAATACGGAAGAACTCTATCGCAGCGCCGCGGACATGGAAGCGCGCCTTTCCGAGCTGACCGACCTGCAGGACGTAAGCTCCGACATGGAACTGAAGAGCCCCGAGCTGCAGCTGACCATCCACCGGGACAAGGCGGCCGCCCTCGGCGTTAGCGCCTACCAGATAGAGGACGCCCTTGCCGCCTCCTTCGGGGAGCGCCGGGTCACCAGCATCTACGCCGCCAACGATACCTACAAGGTGCTCATGGAGCTGGCGCCGGAGTATCAGGCCAACCCGGATGCCCTTTCCTTCCTGCATATCCGCTCCAAGGACGGCAAACTCATCCCCATTGATACGCTCGTTGAGCGCCGGATGGGCGTGGGGCCGCTTTCCATCAACCATTCCGGCCAGCTGCCGTCTGCAACGGTTTCCTTCAACCTGCGACCTGGCGCTTCGTTGGGAACCGCCGTGGAGCAGGTCCGGGCCATTGCGGCCGAGGCGGTCCCCTCGACGGTCTCCACCAGCTTCCAGGGGGAGGCGCAGGCCTTCCAGGATTCCATGCAGGGGCTGACGCTGCTGCTGGTCATCTCCATTCTCATCATCTACATCGTGCTGGGCATCCTGTACGAGAGCTTCATCCATCCTCTGACCATTCTCTCGGGCCTGCCTTCCGCCGGGGTCGGCGCGCTGCTGACCCTGATGCTGTTCCGGGTGGACCTGAACCTGTACGGCTTTGTGGGCATCATCATGCTCATCGGCATCGTGAAGAAGAACGCCATCATGATGATCGACTTCGCACTGGAGGCTCAGCGCACCCGCGGTGTGGATGCGCGCACCGCCATATGCGAAGGCGCTCTGGTCCGGTTCCGGCCCATCATGATGACCACGCTGGCGGCCCTGATGGGCACCCTGCCCATCGCGCTGGGCATTGGCGCAGGCGCGGATGCCCGCAGACCTCTGGGCCTTTCCGTTGTCGGGGGGCTGATGCTCTCGCAGATGCTCACGCTGTATCTCACACCGGTCTATTACATGTACCTGGACGCGGCGCAGACCAGACTGCGCAGGCTTTTCAGCAAGGGGAAGGCATCCGCAGAGCCGACACCGGAACATTCCGTACAGGAAGGCCCCACAGCCTGATTCCATGATCACACGCAGAGCGGCCGCCGGAATCATGAGATTCCGGCGGCCGCTCTGCTGCGTCTTCCGCTGTCTGCGTGCATCCTGTCTATGTGTACTGTCTGTGCGTATCCTGTCGGCAGGCTACCCCTCGAAGGGTTCCTCCACAGCCTCCCGTTCCACCATATCCGCATTCTCCGCCCGCAGCCGGACCATGTTCAGCAGATGCGCATAGGTCTCCTCATCCATGCCGGAAAAATCCATGGCCGCCTCATCCGTGCCCACGCGGACGATGGCGCCTTCCAGCGTCAGTTGCACCTCGTCGGTGAGAGGGATGTGCAGCACGCATTCTTCGCGCAACGGAGGCAGGGGAGAAACGTCAATGCGCGCTCCCTTCATGGAAATATCAAGCGTGGTGCACGGCCACAGCTTCCCCATGACCTCCAAGGAGCATTCATAGGAGCCGCGAATCCGGCTGCGCTTCCGTCTGTTGGGCATGCGGTGTTTCCTCCGTGGGCATGAAGCATGCGGGGCATGCAGAATCAGCAAGAATGCGGCATGAGCATGCCGAACCTCATCCTTCTTATACCGCAGCCCCGACCACGCAGGCAACCCCAAAGCGAACGCGGGTTAGTACTGATAGGAGTCCGGCCTGTTGTCAAAGGGATAGGGAAGCAGTTCCGAAACCATCTTGAACTCCACCTTTCCCTTCTCGGGCTGCACGGCGCACAGGGTGCCCCGCCCGAACTCGAACAGGAACTGTCTGTCCGCCGCCGTAGGGGCAAGAACGGAACCGTCCGGCGCCACGGAGACCACCGCACGGAACTCGTACTCCCCTTCGGACAACGCCTTGAGCAGAGCCGTACGCAGGGCGGTATGGCCCTCGCGCATCAAAGCATTCTCCACGTTGCAGCCGGTGATGATCCTGCCGGAACGGGTCATCACGGCCGCGCCCACGGGATATTTGGAATAGGGGGCGTAGGCGTTGATGGCGGCATTCTTGGCGGCAGTGTACAGGGTCTGATATTCTTCAGGATAGAACGTGGGAACAAACCACTTCCGATAGATACGGTCATACTCACCGCTCATGATCACCCTGAGCATGCCGCGATTGACCATTTCCAGCACCTTGGGGTTGTCCCTGTTGACCACGAAATAGGTATCCGACACCACCAGCGGAGTCCCCACCGCCGCGATGCTGCCGAGCTTGAGCTTGTCTATGTAGTAGTAGGCGGTCTGCACCGGCCCCCCATAGGCAATCACCTCATCATTGTAGAGGGCCTTCAGGGCGTCAACCTTGCTCTTGTGCAGCTTGATGTTCAGTCCCCCGAACTCCTCAAGCACATGCTGCTGATAGGACCCCTTCTCCACAGACACGGTCTGCCCGCGCAGCATGGTCACGTTGCCCACCCGTGCGGCAGGCTTGGTGAACAGCTTGATCTGCAGCGGAATGCTGGGCTTGTCGGCAAAGTTGTAGAGCAGGAGACGCTGCTTGGTCTTGGCCATGCCCGACGAGACATGAATATTGCCTGCCGACAGCTCCACCTGCACCTGATCCCACGACAGGGGCCGCATGATCAGGTTGACGTTCTCATCCTGCATGATGGCCTGAATGAGGTCCACGTCAAACCCGACAGGCTTGCCCTGCGCCTCCTCGAAGCTGAAGGGGGGATACTCCCTGTCAAACCCGTAGATCACCTTGACCGGTGGGGGGGCAGCCTGAACGGCCGGAACAAACGTGCAGAAAAGTCCGATGCAGACGGCAAGCGCCACACCGGACAGAAGGACTATGAGGGAAGCTTTGCCGCGTGCGGCTGAGCGAACATGCATGACCGTCTCCTGAGCTTGAAGGGGGTTTCTGCGTAACTCATCGGCAGAATAGCAAAAAACTTATGGGAGACAAAGCAACTCGTCCAGAAGGCGCATTTCAGACGGCTCACTCCATATGACACAGGACGCAATCCGCCCTGTTGCGCAGGGAGCGCAACCGCATCTCCACCTCTTCCCGGTGTCGTGCATAATATGCTTCGGCAAAATCCCGCACACGCACTGCGGAAAGCTCCGGTGCCGGCAGTTCGGGCAACGGACCAATTCCGGCCAGATGGCAGGCCACAGGCCTGAGACACAGGGCGGCATCCATGGATGCCTCCAGACCGTCCACCCCGGTCCCCGAGGCGCGCTCCTGCATCTGGGTGCGCACGTCCATGGACCGCGCCAGCCCCAACACCTGCGACGGTGCCTGGTTCCGGTTGGCTTCATCAATATGCTGATTGATCTCCCGGCACCACTGCTCATAGCGGTTCCAGCCAACGGTGCGTCCCACGCTCCTGCCGAAGATTTTGCCGTACCCCGCATCATCCCGGGCATGCAGGGCCCCCTGCCCCGTTTCCGCTGCCGGGGCCACGCGGTAGCTGGTGTACTCCGAACCGTTCAGATACCTGTCGAATGCAGAATGCAGCGCCACATAGATATGCCCGACCAGCCTGCCAAACCGTGCCCTGCGTGTCAGCCCCCATGGCAAGGGGATGTGCAGGCAGGGACTGATGCCCACGACACGGGCGTCAAGGCCGGCTCCATCGGCCACGCCAAGCCCGGCAAGCAGCGCCTGCGCCCCATCCTCGCCGGGCAGGAGTTCGCGCAACAGTGCAAACATACACAGGGCCCGCTGGCCCGCAAGAGCAAGGTCCGCCTCCTTGGACTCGAAGAGGGCCACCTCGTCATCAATGGCCCGCCTGACGGAAAAGAAGGCATCCGCCATCTCGGTCATGACCTCGTCCTGCAGCATGGCGGACAATCCGTCGTTCTTGGTCATGGGCACGATCCTTGTTGGAGGGAACTGATCATGCCCGCAGAATATACGTGCCGCCGGGGCATGGCAAGGCGCCTCCCTGCGGGCCGCCTCTTGCAGCAGCACGCGAAGGGTGCTAGCCCTCCCGGTAGAGGACCAACCATGAACACGAACATCCACGACCGCATCGCCCTGCTCGGCACCCTGCTCACGCAGCAGGGCCTGACCCTCGGCACCGCCGAATCCTGCACCGGCGGCCTCATTGCCGCCATGCTCACCGACATCTCCGGTTCATCGGCCTGGTTTGCGGGAGGGGTCGTCTCCTACGCCAACAGCGTGAAAACGAACGTGCTGGGTGTCCCGGAATCCACCCTTGCCGCATGCGGCGCCGTAAGCGGGGAAACTGTCACAGCCATGGTTAAGGGAGCCTGTACCCTGCTGGGCGTGGAGTGCGCCGTGGCGGTATCGGGCATCGCGGGCCCCACCGGCGGCACACCGGACAAGCCCGTCGGTACGGTCTGGATGGCAACCGCCGTGGGTGACACGCTGCAGGTGCACTGCCACCTTTTCACCGGATCGCGGGAATCCGTGCGACTGCAGACCGTACGCGCCGCCGTGGAAACCCTCATCACCCTGCTGAACGCAAAAAAGGGATAACGGCCGGAGCCGATATCCCTTTTCTACACACGCAGGTACGAAACCTGCCCACGTCGGAGCGCTACACGTAGTCGCCCCTGTTCATCTTGAACCGTTCGGTGAACGACATCACCTCAAGCTCGTTGGCCACGGATCCCAATTCGGGATAGCGTGCGGAAAGTTCCGGGTTGTTCTGCTTCAGCTGGGCAATGTCGCCGGAAATGCTTTCCAGCGTGTCATATGCCCCCTTCAGATCCGGATCTGTCGTTGCCCCGATCTGCTGGGAATACGTGTCCCACTTGTCCAGCATGCCATCAAGCTGGCCAACGACCGCGGCAGCATCCTCGCCCGTACCCTCTACCGCACCGGTCTCCTGGACCGGGTTCGCCATCAGCAGCGGATCCAGAACCATTGCCCGTGCGCCTACCGGCGCCACGACGGCCTGCGTGTTCGAGGCTTCATCCTGAAGCCCCAGCTCCTGCGCAAACAGGTCTCCGAATCCGTCACCGGTACTCTTGGACCGCTTCTTGATCTCTTCCTGTTGCTGCAGAGCATCCAGTTGGTCTGAACGAATCTTCATTGGCGCACCCCTGCGTTAGGGTTTTGACCAGATTGAGCAAGAAGCTTGCCAACCCCTATCAAGAACGCAACATATTGAAATTACGAAATGTAATATAAACAGCATTAGGCAGTTTCTGCCGCCGGGAGGAAAAACCTGCCCTGACATGACATGCATACCCTACGTTACAACCTTTTACTTGTCTATGTACTGCAAAATGTGTATATATTAAATGACATTAGAAGAAATTCCGCTCTGTGCGGATTGTGCATGCAACCAAGCCTTCAGGAGGCCGTTATGACTGCCATAAGCAAGATTCTCGTCGCCGTCGATTTTTCCGATCACAGCAAGTACATTGCCGATTACGCCAAGCTGCTGGCCACCAAGCTCGACGCCTCGCTGGTCGTCGTGTACGCGGCCCCCTCGCTGAGCCAGTACGTGGGATTCCATGTGCCCCCGAACTCCATTGAAAGCTTTGTGGGCGAAATCGTCTCCGGTGCCGAAAAATCCATGGAAACCTTCCTTTCCACCAACTTCGGCGGCCTCAAGGCAACCGGCAAGGTTGTCACCGGCTACGCTGCGGAAGAGATCCTCGCCACGGCGGAGAAGGAGGATGTGGGCATGATCATCATGGGCACCCACGGGCGCAAGGGCATCGACAGAATCCTCTTCGGTTCCGTGGCTGAAAAGGTGGTCAAGGGCGCCAACATGCCCGTGCTGACAGTCCGTCCGCCGGAACTGTAGCCCGCACGGGCAATAGCCGGGCACGCCACGGCCTGCGGGCCGTCAGCCGCATTGTCCGCTTGCGCTTTGCCCCACACCTAGTCTATGCATGGGCGGTCCCCAAGGGATCGCCCTTTTTCGTTTCCTATGCACCAGTACAAGGAGTATCACATGACCTCCACCAGATGCCGCGCCACAAGCGAAGTGCGGCCCGAAGTGATGGATTTTTCCCCCTATTCCGCGGGGCTCTCCATCGACGAGATCAAGGAACGCTACGGCCTCGACACGGTCGTCAAGCTTGCCAGCAACGAAAATCCGCTCGGCACCTCTCCCCTGGTCCAGCAGGTCATCCGCTCCCACGCCGGTCATGTGTTCCGCTACGCCCAGTCGGGCAACCCGCGCCTCGGCAAGAAGATTGCCGCCTTCTTCGGCATTCCGGAGGATGGCGTGGTCACGGGCAACGGCTCCGACGAAGTCATAGACCTGCTCATCCGCGCCAAGGCGCGGCCGGGCGTGGACAACATCATCGCCTTTGACCCCTGCTTCTCCATGTACACGGTGCTCACCCGCCTGTGCGGCGTCGAATTGCGCCAGACGCCCCTGAAGCCCGATTTTTCCTTCGACTGGGACGCCCTCGTCAATCTGGCCGACGACAAAACGGCCATCACCTTCGTTACCACCCCGGACAACCCGTCCGGCTACACGCCTCCTGTCGAGGAGATCATGGCGCTTGCCGGACGCCTGCCCGAGCAGTGCCTGCTGGTAGTGGACGAGGCCTACATGGACTTTACCGGCGACAGGGATGCCTACTCCATGCTCCCGCGCCTTGCCGATTTTCCCAATGTCTGCGTGTTGCGCACCTTCTCCAAGAGCATGGGCCTTGCCGGGCTGCGTCTCGGGTTCGGCGCCATGCAGCCGGAACTGGCCGATTATCTCAAGCGCATCCGCCCCCCCTTCAGCGTGAACATTCTGGCCGAACACGCCGGCATGGCCGCTCTGGATGACGACACCTTCTACACGGAAACCCTGCGCGTGACCGCCGAAGGCCGGGAGTATCTGAACAGGGAACTGGCCGCCCTGGGCTGCACGGTTTTTCCCTCACGCGCCAACTTCATCATGTTCGAGGCACCCGTGGACGGTGCCGCACTCCATGAAGGACTGCTCCGGCGCGGCGTGATCCTGCGCCCCCTGAACAAGGGCTACGGACTGCCCCGCCACATGCGCGTCAGCGTGGGCAACAACCACGAGAACGCCGTGTTCATTGCCGCGTTCAAGGAGATTCTGGATGCCCGGTAACCACCGCATCGTCACGCTGGACGGTCCGGCAGGCGTGGGCAAGACCACGCTGGCCAAGCAGGTGGCCGAGGCGCTGGGCATGGCCTACCTCGATACCGGCGCCATGTACCGCATTCTTGGCTGGAAGTTGGGTCCCGATGCCGCCACTCTGCCCGAACCGGAACTGGAGCAGCGCCTTGCCGCTTTCCGTTTTTCCCTGTCGGGCAGCGGCGCCCATTCCGTGCTTTCGGTCAACGGCGAGCCTGTGGGACAAGAGATCCGCACCGAGGAAGTGGGCATGCTGGCATCGATCGTCGGCAAGCTGCCCGCCGTGCGCACTGCCCTCAAGACGGCCCAGCAGGCAATGGGGGCAGCGACTCCCCTGGTGGCCGAAGGCCGCGACATGGGAACGGTGGTCTTTCCCGCCGCCCCCTGCAAGATCTTCCTTGATGCCACCCCCGAAGAACGGGCACGAAGAAGGTTCGACCAGCTGGCAGGCATGGGGCATTCCCCCGACCTTGCCGAACTGACCACCCAGATCGCCCAGCGCGACGAGCAGGACCGCAACCGGACCATCGCCCCGCTGCGTCCCGCAGAGGACGCCATCATCATCGACACCACAACGCTGGATATCGACGGCGTGTTCCAGGCCATCATGGCCGCAGTGGAATCCTGCCGTTAGCAGCATTCCCCCTTTCTGCGCACGCAAGACGGCCCCGGTCCACCACGAGTGCTCGTGGAATGACCGGGGCCGTTTTCCGTTCAAGATCGGAAGCCGGAATCGGACTACCAGAGATGAAAACTGGCCTGCCGCCCGATGATCTGCAGCCGGAAAACCTCGGTGCAGGGCCGCTGCGCCGCGCCATAACACACCTGCAGGGGCATGAGATGTTCTTCGCGGGGGTGGCAGTACCGGGCCGAGGGCGCGGCATCCCAATGTGCCAGACGCTGTCGCCGTTCCGCCTCGGGCAGATCGGTACTGGAGCATGTCTCCACCAGCCAGTTCTCAAACGCCTCATTCATGGCGCGGGTTTCCTGCGTAGGGGCTTCAAAGAAGGCCCGCATGTTGTGGAACGAAAATCCTGATCCGAGCAGCAGGATGTTCCCGCCAAACGTTTCTGCCACGCCTGACAGCCCTCCCCGGCCTGACGCTCCCGTCAGGGTTTCACCCATGCGGATATGGGCTTCGGGATCAAGTCCACGCTTCAGCGAAAGCTGAATGCAGGGAATATCCGCTTCGGGGTACATGAGCTTCAGAGGGACAAACAGGCCGTGGTCGAATCCGCGCTCCGCATCCGCAACCGCCTCCACCCCGCCCTCCGAAAGCAGCGTCTGTACCGCCTGCGCCAATTCCGGGGCTCCCGGGGCGGGATAGGCTATTTCATACGCCGGTTCAGGAAACCCGTAATAATCGTACAGCAGTTCGGGCCGGGCACCGGAGGTAACAGTTGCGACCGTCTCCTCCCAATGCGCACTGACCACGACAATGGCTGAAGGCCGCGCCATGCGGCCCTTCACGGTCTCCAGGCAGGCAATCATCTCTTCATGCCCCTCGCCGCCCAGCAGCGGAATGGGGCCGCCTCCATGTGAAAGATACAGTATCCTCATCCCCGAAAGGGGCTGCGTCATGCTCATGCTTCTATCCGTCCTGTTATGCGTCGTGACAGTCGTGACAAACGATCACCCCGTCTCCGCACACATGCGAAAACGAGACGTCCATTACAGACAATATATCGACTACGGATGTTGCGCAATGCAGGAAAAAGAATACCTGCTCCAGCCTACTCCGCCTTGGACCGCTTTCCCGCAAGCCCCATTTCCTGATACATGGGCCGGATCTGCCGCTCAATGGCGGGCAGGGAGCGGGCAAACACCACAGAACCGAGCAGACAGACGGAGCCGGTGATCACCAGCGTGTATGGCGCACCGATGCGGTGGGCCAGATAGCCTGCCAGCAGGCTGCCGAACGGTGTCATGCCGAAGAAGGACATGGTGTAGTAACTCATCACCCTCGCGCGCTTGTCCTCGGGCACGATGGTCTGGATGATCGTATTGCTTACCGCCATGATCTGGACAATGCCGAACCCGGCGAACACCATGAGCACCACCGAAGGAACAATCCACGTGGACAGGCCGAAAAGCACCATGGCCCCGCCCAGCATGATGACCGCAATGAGCAGCATGCGCGCCAGTCCGTCCATGGAACGGCGCAACAGAAGGGAGAGCGCGGAAAGCAGCGCGCCGATACCCGTGCCCGTGGTGAGCAGCGCCAGGGTGTGCGCTCCACCGTGCAGGACCTCGGCCGCGAACACGGGCAGCAGCACCATGTACGGATAGCCCATCAGGCTCACCAGGGCGATGAGCAGAAGCAGCGGCCTGATGGTCTGGGAGGAGGAAACAAAGCCCCAACCGTCGCGGATTTCCTCGACCATGCGGCCCCCCTTGCGCCGGACTGCGGATGTGGGAAGACGCATCATGCACAGGGAGGCGACCACGGCGAAATAGCTCAGCCCGTCGAACAGAAAGCACATGCCCTCGCCCACCAGCCCGATGAGCACCCCGGCAATGGCCGGCCCCACCAGACGGGCCGCGTTGACCATGGAGGAATTGATGGCGATGGCGTTGAGCAGGTCGTTCTTGTTCTCCACCAGCTGCACAAGAAAGGACTGCCGCCCCGGCATGTCAAACGCGTTGATCACCCCCTGCATGAGCGCAAGAGCAAAGATTTCCCATATGGCAATGTGTCCGCTCAGGGTCAGGGCGGCAAGCGCGAGGGACTGTACGGCTGCTGCCACCTGCGTGCAGATGAGCAGCTTGCGCCTGTTCATGCGCTCCACCATCACGCCCGCAAATGGACCGCACAGAAAGGTGACGATCTGTCCTGCAAAGGCCACATAGCCCAGCAGAAGTGCTGATTCCGTAAGCCGGTAGACCAGCCAGCTGGTGGCCAGACGGGTCATCCAATTGCCGATGAGGGAGATACCCTGCCCCCAGACATAAAGGCGGAAGTTGCGGTGTCGCATGGCCCGCCAGGCCTGCTTGATGGAAGTCTTGCCGGGATCTGGCGCAAGATCTGGCGCAGGGGCTGGCTGCTTCGTCGAGGGCGCAGCGGGCATAGTGGTCTCTGTCGTGCTCATGAGGCTCCCTGACGTCTACCATACCACAGGACCTGCGGCATGCGTCAGCTGGAAAGGTGTCGTGCTCCCCCACCCGGTACGGGAAGTGGAAAGGGGGATGAACGCTACTGCCGTTGGCGGGTGGGGTCAAGAAAGGAGGCGCGCGGCAAGAGAACGCCTTGCAGAAGACACATGGGCCGTTTCCGCGTCTGCGTCCTGCAGGCGGAAACTAGAATTCGTAGGAAAGGGTCAGGCCGAGAGAACCGGCAAGAGAACTGAAGTCTTCCAGATGCGCGGCATCGTCGTAGTGCTCAACGTTATTCGCGCCACTCGGCACCACCTCGGGCATGTAGGAAAGGTATTCGCACCCGACAGTGAACCCAAGCGACCAATCCGTGGCAACAGGCACATCCAGAGAGAGTCGCACGTTGGCCTTCACGGCAGGGCTGTCATGCCGCTCCCGTATGGTCAGATTGCGTGTCACCGCACTCGTGGGAATATCCTGGGCCGCGTCATACCAGGAACGGGCGAACGCGGGGGCCACGGTACCTTCAAGGGAGAGTTCGCCAAACCCCGCATCCCCGGTGAGACGCACACCTGCCAGCAGGCCGTAGTAGGCTGTACGCACCTCGTCATCCAGG
>QKEJ01000105.1 GCA_003252375.1 Halodesulfovibrio sp. | reverse complement strand
AGCGAATTCAAGGAAATTATCGAGAACGCAGGATACGCGGCCCACCTGACAAAGGACGAGCTGGTTCATGATCTGATGAAGCAGTTCATCAAGGACCGGCTGGGCATCCACTCGCTGGTGAGCCTCAAGGCCTCCTGAACTCGCGCGAATCTGCACGTAAAAACGCCGGAACAGTCAGCTGTTCCGGCGTTTCTTGTTGTCTGGGGCAGGGGCTGCTAGTGCAGGAAGTTCCGAATGCCCGTGAACACGATCTGGGCGGACAGGGCTGAGAGCACCAGCCCGGTGATTTTTGTCATGATGCTCAGGCCGATGCTGCCGATGATCTTGTCGATCTTGGGGGCAAGGTAGAGCAGAACGCCCATGGTGAGGATGGCCGCGACAAGGGCGGCGGTTCCCGCAACGTTTTCGGACATGGTCTGCATCTGGGCTCCCATGATCAGCAGGGTACCGATGGTGGCAGGCCCGACCGTGATGGGAATGGCCAGGGGCACGACGCTGATGTCCCCTTCCGCATCGGCCTTGATGGTGGGCTTGGTGCCGCGCACCAGGTCCACGGCGGAGAGGAAGAGCAGGGAGCCTGCTCCGATGCGGAAGGCGTCCAGCGTGATGCCGAAGATGGAGAAGATGGTGTTGCCGAAGAAGAACAGGGTGAGGCAGATGATCACCACGGCAAAGGTGACACGCATGGCCGTACGCTTCTGCTGCAGGGGAGACATGTCCTTGGTGAGCGCCAGAAACATCGTGGTGACGAAGAAGGGCGTCAGGACGAAGAACATCTTGATATAGGTCGAGATGAAGACGGAAAAGCTCTGCATGAGGCATCCTTTGGGTAAGTTTCTTGCGCATTCTATCGCGTTCTGCCGGGTTTGAGAAGCATGCCCGGAGAAATGCGGGCAAATTGGTCAAACCAGTTTGTCGGGAAAGAATTGGCTATCTCAATATTTTTGGTATGTTAGTTGTTGTCTGTACTGCTTGGGCCTGCCTGCGGTACGGTTGAACGAACAGACAGGAGCGCCTTGCGGCTCCGCTGTGTACTCGTTTGTTTCAGTGTCTTCAAGGGGTTGTTTGAGAAAACAAACATCGGACCGCATTGGTTCAACCAATCGCGGTGTCGACTTCATGTGAAATGTTATGCTATGGCTATAAGTCCGTCACATGTCCTTCTTCCGGCTTCTGGGGTTTGCCGGATAACGCAAGGGACATATCAGCCGGGCCTGTTTCACCACATTGATGCAGACCCGTTAACGAAGCGAGAGGAACTATGGGTAACAATCCAGCAAATGTGAAAACAGTGTACTACTTCGGCACCTGTCTTGTGGATATGGCATATCCCAAGGCCGGGATGGCCGGAATCAAACTGCTGCAGCGGGAAGGCGTGGAAGTCATTTTCCCCCGCGAGCAGGGCTGCTGCGGCCAGCCTGCCTACAACTCCGGATTCCGTCAGGAAGCCAAGGACGTTGCCTGGAAGCAGGTGCAGATTTTTTCGGGAAATGACTATCCTATCGTCGTCCCTTCCGGTTCCTGTGCCGGAATGATGAAGTTCCATTACCTGGAAATGTTCAAGGACGATCCCGAGTATTACGAAGTGAAGAAGTTCTGTGACCGTGTGCACGAACTGACCTCCTTCCTGAATACGGTGCTCAAGGCCCAGTACACCGACAAGGGCTCCCCCGTGAAGCTGACCTGGCATTCTTCCTGTCATGCCCGTCGCGAAATGGGATGCACCGAGGATTCCAAGGCCCTGCTGCGTCAGCTGAAGAATGTGGAGCTGGTGGAAATCGAACGTGAACACGAATGCTGCGGCTTCGGCGGAACGTTCTCCATCAAGCAGCCCGAAATTTCCGCGGCCATGGTCCATGACAAGGTTGAAGACATCAAGAGCACCGGCACCAAGAAGTTCCTTACCGGCGACTGTGGGTGCATGATGAACATCACCGGCCACATGGGAAAGGAAAAAGTTGCCATCGAAGGCCAGCACATTGCTGAATTCATCCTGGAGCGCATCAATGGCTAGCAACGCAAAATTCAATTTCAAGAAGAGCATCACCGATGCCCTTGCCGACAAGCAGCTTCGTGCAAACTTCAAGTTCGCAACCGATGCCCTGCGCGGCAAGCGTCTGGCCGTTCTTTCCGATCCGGAAGAAACCCTGCACCTGCGCAAGGTCGGCAATGCCATCAAGCGCAAGGGTCTGACCCAGCTGCCCCAGCTGCTCGAAAAGCTGGAAGCCAAGTGTCAGGAAAACGGGATCATCGTCCACTGGGCCGAAACCACTGCCGAAGCCAACGAGATTGTGCTGGGCATCATGGAAAAGCACAGCGGTCACAAGGTGGTGAAGGGCAAGTCCATGGTTTCCGAGGAAATGCACCTGAACAAGTTCCTCGAAGACAAGGGCAAGCTGCCGCTTGAAACCGACCTTGGCGAATACATCATTCAGCTGAACCATGAGCCGCCGTCGCATATCATCGTTCCCGCCGTGCACAAGAACCGCAAGCAGATCGCCCAGATCTTTGCGGACAACATTCCCGGCGTTTCCTACACCGAGGACACCACGGAGCTGCTCGCCATTGCCCGCGGCAAGCTGCGTGAGCACTACCGTACCGCGGATATCGGCCTTTCCGGCGTCAACTTCGCCATTGCCGAATCCGGCACCCTGTGCCTTGTGGAAAACGAAGGCAACGGCCGCATGTGCACCACCGTGCCGCCCGTGCATGTTGCCCTGATGGGGCTTGAAAAGGTTGTTGAAAAGCTGGAAGACGTGCCCCCGCTGTACCGCCTGCTGTGCGGTTCCGCCACGGGCCAGCGCATCACCACCTACTTCAACATGATCAAGGGCCCCCGCAAGGCCGGTGAAAAGGACGGTCCCAAGGAAGTCCATCTGGTCATCCTGGACAACGGCCGCTCCAAGATTCTTGCCGACACCCAGCTGCGCCAGACCCTGCAGTGCATCCGCTGCGGCACCTGTCTGAACCACTGCCCGGTGTACACCCGCATTGGCGGTCACGCCTACGGTTCCACCTACCCCGGCCCCATCGGTGAAATCCTGATGCCGCAGGTGGAAGGTCTGGACAAGAAGGGCATGCTGCCCACGGCTTCCTCGCTCTGCAACGCTTGCGAAGAAGTGTGTCCGGTCATGATTCCCATCCCCAACCTCATCCGCCGTCTGCGTGACGAAAGCTACGACATGGACGACGACGGCATCGTGAAGGGCCACGGCTACAAGAAGAACCGTCTTGAAACCATGGTCTGGAAGGGCTGGAAGCTCACCCAGGTGAACGCCACCTGCAACAAGCTTATGCTTCTGGGTGTGCAGATCTTCGGCAACATGCTGCCCAAGGTTGGTCCTTTGAAGGCGTGGACAAGCGTCCGCACCGCTCCCAAGTTCGCCCGTCAGAGCCTCAAGGATCTGGCGAAGAAAGAGGGTATCCGCAATGAGTAATGTGAACAGCTCCCGTGACAATATATTCACCCGCCTGAAGGCCAACACCGCCGCTTCCGCCCATGTGCCGGAAGTGGACGCCTGGGTTCCGGCCCCCATTACGGACAAGAAGGAACGCGTGGCCAAGTTCGTGGAACTGATGAGCGCCATGCGTACCGAAGTGCATCAGGTGAAGGGCGACGAGTGGGTTGCCAAGCTGCAGGAGATCATGGCCGAGCGCGGTCTGAAGAACCTTGTCTACGGACAGGGCACCGACATCTCCAAGAAGCTCGAGGCTGCCTGGAAGGGCAAGAAGGACATCGGTCCGCTGGTTCCCTGGACCCAGGATGCCGAAGCGTTCCGTGATGAACTGTTTGAGGCCGGTGCCGGCATCACCACCACCATGGGTGGCATTGCCGAGGCTGCCGCCATGATTCTGTGGCCCTCCCCCGAAGAGCCCCGCATGCTCTCGCTGGTGCCGCCCGTGCACTTTGCCGTGGTGAAGGCCGACAAGATCTGGACCTCCTTTGCCGAGGCCATTGAGGCCCTGGACTGGAGCGCCAAGTCGCCGACCAACGCCCTGCTGATCTCCGGTCCCTCCAAGACTGCCGACATCGAACTGATCCTTCAGTTCGGCGTGCATGGTCCCACCGACCTGATCGTCTTCGTGGTGGATTAATCCGCCGGAGTATATGACCGTCCTGACGCCGGAAGGAGTTTCCTTCCGGCGTCATTTGCGTTTTAGGCCCTTGTGCCGTTGCCTCATGACGGGTTCCCCTGTATGCAGTGCATCGACGTGTCCGGTTGCCTGAAAGGCTCGGCTTCCGCTCCGTTGCCCACATTTACACCTGTACGGGGAGGATTGCATGGCGGTCTGCTATCGACATTTCAAGGGGAAGTATTATCAGGAAGTGGGGGTCGCGCTTGATACGACCAGCGATACAACCGTAGTGGTCTATCGTACCCTGTATGCGTCGGAGTATGCCCTGTTTACTCGTCCGTATGACGAGTTCCACGGTACCGTGGATCTGCCGGACGGCACACGGGTGCCGCGGTTCGAGCCGGTAGGGACGGAGGCGTTGCCCCAGGCGGCGGCTGCCATGCTCGTGCACCACATCGACCTTGCGGAGTAGGAAGCGGCACGGATGTGTTCCGGTTGCGTGGATACGTTTTTGTGGTGTTGTATCGGTTTGGAATAGTAGTGTTTTTGTGTGCGGTAGAATGCCCTCTGACCTGCTTGCAAATAATCCTTGCGTCCTGTAGCAAGGCGTTTACCGTTTCATGAAACTGGCGGTGCCACCCGCCACAAAGGAAAGAAGAGAATGAGCGAAAAGGATACGCAGCAGGAACCCGCAGCAGGGGAGAGCAGCAAGAGCGGCGCCTCCCGCGGGTTTGGTCCCGGCAGTCTGGGGGCCATGCTCAATGAAAAAGAGCGCAAATCTCTGCTTGCCTACATAGCTCTTGGCGTCATCATCGTCGAATTTGTCGTGACTGTCGTGGCCATTCTGCATGGTATTACCAACATGCAGACCATGCCCGACGGGACGATGGAGTACACCTTCCCCTGGAAGGCATATCTTGTGTCCGTGTTTCTGGCTCCCGTGGGGGTCATGTTCATCATCCAGATTATCGGCATGGGCTTCTCGCGCATCCTGTTCGGAGATCCGGACCTGACGGAAGCGGCAACCGAGCACATGCCGGAGCGCATGCGCCGCTGGGTGGGCATGGTGCAGGGAATGCCCACGGCCATTCTGCTGGCCGGGCTGCTGCTTGTGGGGCTCGTGCTCTACAATATGGATGTGGTGATGGGCTTTCTCCTCAAGCTGGGAGAAACCGCTGCCGAACTGGCGCTCTGGGTGGGCATAGGGCTGTTTGCGGCCTGGCTCATCAGCTATATGGCCAAGCTGTGGCTCATGTACCGCACGCGGCGCATGGCCGAGGAATACGCCTTCCGGCGCGAGGTGCTGGAAAAGACCGGCATCGCCATCATTGACGGCAAGACCGCCATTACGGCTGACGGCCGCATGCTTTCCGCCGGTGGAGAGATTCCGGGCAGGACCATTGAGGCGCTGCCCGTGAGTCCCGCATCCTCCGGTACCCAGGCGCAGCGCAGTCTGCCTGCGGCTCCCATTGTGCCTCCCGTACCGCCTGTTCCGGAAGACTAGCCGTAGAGCCGCTGCACATGCGGCGTTTGTCATGATACCTTATGAGCCCCGTGCACCTGTTGCGCGGGGCTTTTTCATGCCCTCAGGAGATACTAGAGCGAACAGACGAACTTGGGCAGCGTGAACCCGCCGAGGGTGCGCTTGATGCTGAAGATGCACTGTTCCATGGAGTATTCGAAGAGTTCGCCGGCACTGATGCACAGCTTGCTTTGGTCGAAGCTCAGACTCATGGGCACGGTTTCGTTTGCTGCCTCGTCGCAGTAGCTGGCCCGGAGGCCCGGTGCATGCTCTACGCGGGTGCCGTCCGGTGCGATGACCTGGATGCAGTCCATGGCCGTGATGACGTGGGTGACAACGCCGTCCGCGTCAAAACGGAGCGAGTTTGTATCTCCGGTGATGCCCACGGCATCGGGGTTGAAGGCCCTGACCGTACCGATGGGGGTGGTCACCTCCACGGGCAGGTTGGGCTCCACGGATTCGAGTGAGCCGTCGGCGTGGAAGGCAATGCCGTTGCGCACGACCATGCTGCCTGCCGGGGTGTTCACGGTAAGCTTGGTTTCGGGCCACAGGGTGAGGCTGCGCAAGGAGCCTGCAGTGGTGAAGTGCACCCCGAGTACCATGGTGGTGAGTATGCCCAGCGGCGTATTGACGGTAACGGGAGTAGCCAGGGCGGTTTCATTCTCCTGGGTCCAGTAGCCGTTGAGGGTGCCGTTCAGATGGAAGACCCGGCGCAGGGCGCTGTTGGGGTGCAGGGTTATCAATTCGGCGGGCATGCTGCCTGCCGGGGTGAGTATGGGAGTCTGCTCCTCAAGGGGAAGGGATTTCAGGATGCCGCTCTCGTAGAACTGTATGGTGGGAAGCTGGCGGCGGCGCACCTCGTCGGAGGTGTATTGTGGCACCAGAGGGCCCCAGGGCGTTTCAAGCACACTGTGCTCACCTGCTACGCAGGACATGAGTGCGCCGCTCGGATAGTACTCGACGCGGGAAACATTTCGGATGGTGCCGTACAGTGTCTCAACGTGTTGCATGGAAACCTCCTGTGTTTGCTGATATAGAGCATAAACAGTGCCAATTGTAACATGCCGGTTTTATTGATTCATGGTGCGGTATGAGGTGATGAAAAGACTACATAAATGTATGCTCATACAATAGTGTATACCGAGGGGACGCGATGGCGGAATGTGCCGGTTGCAGATGCAATCGATGCGGGAATGGGGTACGGTGTATCGAGTTGGTTCACATATGCATGAGAGAGGTCCGAGGAATGGTGCGATACGTTTTTATGTTGCTGCTGGTGCTTCTTCTGGCGGCAGGCGGGCCGGTGGAAGCCGATGCCCGGGAGAACCGCCTGACGGTGCTCTATATGGAACGCCCGCCCTATTACGCGACCCACGATGGCAAACCGGCAGGGTTTCTGCTGGAGCAGGCGCTTGCAGCCTTTCATGAAGCCGGTTTGGAGGTGACGACCAAGGTTCTTCCCGTGAAGCGCATTCTGCAGATCGTTCGTGACGGGCAGGAGCAGGTGGCCACCGTCGGCTGGTTCAAGAATGCGGATCGGACGCAGTGGGCCCGGTTCAGCACCGTGCTGTATCGCGACCAGCCTCTTCTGGCGCTGCACAAGGCCGATGCCGGGCAGGGACTGGGGGATGAAGCCGCGTTGCGCTCTTTGCTGCAGGACAAGGAGCTTGTTCTGGGAGTTCTGGACGGGTTTTCCTACGGCGAGAGGGTGGATGCGATGATCGCCGAGCATGCGGTAAACCGGTTCGTCCTGTCAGGTGATCAGGTGCAGCTGATACGAATGCTGGGGGCCGGGCGGATAGACTACATTCTTGTAGCTCCGGAAGAGGTGAGCTATTTGCTGGGTCAGGCCCGGTACCGGGAAGTGGAGTTCGGTTTCACGCTGCTCAATGATGTTCCCGAAGGGAACCGCCGATACATCATGTACAGCAGGGCAGTACCGTCCTCCGTGATCCGGCGTGTGGATGAGGCGATTGATCGGAGAGGCCAGACGGTGGAGTGGGCCGAGACACCTTCCCCGAAGGCGGAGTAGTATCCGCAGCAACGCAGACATGTGGTCTGTCAGGACAAGGCATGACTGCTCCCGGACATTGGGGCGTCCCAATGAAAACGGCTCCCGAGGGAGCCGTTTTTCGTGTATTCCGTGATGTGGGCTAGCCGCAGCTTCCGGAGCTGGAGCAGCCACCGCAGGACGAGCCGCCACCGGGCAGCGCGTTTGCGGATTCGACCGAGAAGCCCATGTAGGACAGGTCTATCTTGATGGCGCCGGTCTGCTCAAGCAGGGCGCTATTGACGGCAAAGGTGAATTCCTTTTCGGTAAATACGGTATCTTCATCGTTTGGCTCATCCAGAGCCAATGCCAGCCGGGGGCCGCTTCAGCCACCGGGGGCGAGATAGATGCGAATGCCGGATTTTTCCTTATCCGCAAAATACGCCGCAAGTTCCTTGTGGGCGCTTTCTGTCAGTGTAAACATGGCAATCCTCCGCTAGGTTGTGAGGTGTAGAAGTACGTACAGCAACAAGGATTGTCAATGGAAAGCGGGTCAACTTATAGAATCTACAACTAGTAGAGTGGGATAACCGACCGCTTATAAAGAATAATTCCTGATTAGAAAATGCGGACAAAAAAAGCGGCCCTAAGGCCGCCGGTGATACAATGGGCAGGGAGGACTAGGAGCAGCAGCTGGAAGAGGAGCCGCAACCGCTGCATCCGCCGCCGGAGTTCGGCAGGGCGATGTCAGGCTCGATCATGAAACCGCCCCCGGCAACCTTGATGGTTGCGCCCTGGATCTGTTCCAGAAGCATCTTGTTGATGGCAAAGCTGTAGCCGCCGGTTTCCGCGGTGGCGTCGTCCTCATTGGGTTCGTCAAGCGCCAGTGCCAGACGGGGGCCGCTGCATCCGCCGGGAGCGAGGTAGACACGGATGGCGGACTTTTCCTTGTCTGCAAAGTAGGCATCAAGTTCCTGTTTGGCGCTTGCTTCAAGATTGATCATGGTTCCTCCGACCTGCAGGGCAGGGTCGTATTAAGTTTTTCAATGGGAGATAATCTTTCATATTTCTTTTATAAATATATCAAATTGTTGGATTTCTGTCAATTATGGCGCGCCGTGCGGCGTTGCCTTGTGCGCCGGGACGGTGTAAGGGTATCATATCCAAGGCAATGCCGGTCGTGCTGTTTGAGCATGCGGCGGGTGCTGCCCCCTCTTCTCTTTTATGGAATGCAAGTGAGGCCTTTTGATGAAGAATGCCGTTGTTATCCTGTCCGAAGCGGAAATGCGCCGTACCCTTGAGCGGTTGGCGTATCAGGTGCTGGAGCGCCACGGGGAATGCACTGACCTGCTCATTGTGGGTATTCAGCGCAGAGGGGTCGATCTGGCAACCCGTCTGCAAGCCATTCTGACGGAGCGGTTGCAGTGCGCCTTGCCCATTGGCGCATTGGACATCAACCTGTACCGCGACGACTGGACCAGCCTTGAGTCCCAGCCCATGATCAACAGGACGGAGCTGCCATCCGACATAGACGGACGCACCATCGTGCTGGTGGATGACGTGCTCTTTACCGGGCGTACCATCCGGGCGGCGTTGGAAGGCATTCTGGATTTCGGTCGCCCCCGCTGCGTGGAGTTGCTGGTGCTGGTGGACCGAGGGCATCGCGAGCTGCCTATCCACGCTGATTACGTGGGCAAGGTCGTCAACACGAACCGGACGGAACGGGTGGATGTGCTTACCCGTGAGCGGGACGGAGAGGATGTGGTGCTTCTTCGCTCCTAAGACGTGCAGACAAGATGCTTTCAGCCCCCTTCCTTGCGGAGGGGGCTTTTTTTGCGCGGGGCGTCAGCGGGGCTGATACCGTTCTCTGATCGCATCAAGCCGGGATATGCCGTCAGGCCCCGGCACCCGCATGGTTTCAAGGCACTGTTGCATGCGGGTGACCACATGTTTCGGGATGGCCCGACTCATGCCGATGTACAGGTCCACCGTGCTGATGGGGTACACTGTTCTGTACCGTGAGGCATCAATGCCCATGCTTTCCATGAGGAAGAACACGGAGTCTGCGGTGTGGGCAAAAAGATCCAGCCTGTCCGCCTCCAGCATGCGCAGGGCCTGCTTCAGCTCGGGGATGATCTGTATGGCGTTTTGCGGAAATCCCTGTGCAATGAACATCTGGGCCGGGGCCGTATTCCTGAGGCCCCCCACGCGGTAGGGCAGGGCGTCCGCAGGACTGTGGATGGTGATGTTCCGTTCCTGTTTGCCGATCAGCCCGAGTGTGATGGAATGGACAGGGCCGACCCATTGGAAAAGGTGTTCCCGTGCGGGCGTTCGGGCCAGGGTCATGAGCAGTGCGTCCGGCCTGCTCAGGGTGTCGGAATAGGCGCGGGCCCATGAGGCCGCGACGATATCTCCGTCTTCGAGGGGCATTCCCATATCGTTGAAGAGTTCCCTGACCACATCCACGAAGATGCCCTTGTGTTTGTCGCCGTCCATGAATGAGAGTGGGGGAAGCGGTGTGGAGAAGACACGGTAGGGGCCTGCATCCGCCGGAAGGGGGATGAGGATAAGAAGCATCAGGGCTGCCAGGATTGTCAGTGAATGCCGCAGGGACATGGTTGCTCCCGGTAAGGAATTCCGACTCTGGCCGAATGGTAGGAAAGTGAGCCACCGCAGGCAATGAGTTTTTTGCGGGCTGGGCGTCCGCGATCCGGGGGGCGGCATTGGGGAGCATCCGGCCC
>QKEJ01000048.1 GCA_003252375.1 Halodesulfovibrio sp. | reverse complement strand
TCAACGTCACGCGTGAGCGCATCCGGCAGATCGAAGCCAAGGCGCTGCGCAAGCTGCGCCACCCGGTGCGCAGCCAGACGCTGCGTTCGTACTACGAAAGCTAGACGCATCCAGAAAGGGCGGCTTACGGGCCGCCCTTTTTTTATACCCTGTCACCCGTATCGTATCGTCATGCCATTTTTCATTCCGTTCCCGCTGTGTCACTGGATACGCACCATTCTGCTGTGCTGTTGTCTGCTGTCGATCGCCTCCTCGCCTGTTCTTGCGGTGCAGGAGAGGGTGCGTTTTGTGCCGGATGGAGACACGGTGGTGCTGCAGGGGGGAGCGGTTGTGCGCCTTTCGGGTATCGATGCCCCTGAGATGCCGCACGGAGAGAAGCCCGGCGGCTATTATGCCGAGACGGCCCGCGACCTGCTTGCCACTCTGGTTCTCAGGCAGGCCGTGCACCTTGAGCAGGTTCCTGCCGGGTATGACCGGTATGGCCGGACGCTGGCCATTCTCCGCCTGCCAGACGGGACGGCCGTCAATGATCTCCTTGTGGAGCAGGGGGCGGCTCTGGCCTACTCGCATCCGGATGTTCCCGCAGCCGACATGGCCCGGTACACGGCGTTGCAGCGGCAGGCCATGCAGGCAGGGCGGGGCATGTGGGCCCGCATGAATCCTCTCCTGCAAGGGCTTGGGCCGGTTGTCGGCAACCGGCGCAGCCATCGCTTCTTTACGCAGGGCTGCGAGGGAGGAGACCGGGTGGCGCCAAAGAACCGGGTGGTCTTCGAATCCGCATTTGGCGCGTTAGAGGCCGGATATTTGCCTGCCCGACATTGCAATCTCTGGGATGTACGGTAGAATGCGATGACAGGGGACCTGTAATTGTGCATAGTGTCACTATGGAGCATGGTTTCAGGTGGTTATTGTCTGAATCAGCATGTTGCATGAACGGGGAATCTGATGTCTGAACACGATCATCATTGCGATCGGCAGGAGTGCGATTTCAGTCAGGACGGCAAGTTCTGCGAGATGCTCGACAAGGCCGGGGTACCGCGTGACAACAAGTGGCGTACGCTCATCCTTTATATGCGTGGGTTGAAAGACTACGCCTATCTTTCCGAGATTCAGAAAGGCCAGATTCAGGCCCTGCTGGTGGAAGTGCTGCAGCTCAAGGACTTCAGTGACGATAAGTTCAACGAGGTGCTCCTGAGGGACAGGGAGATTCTGGTGGCGCCCTATGAACAGCGTCTCAAGGCTGCCCTGCAGGAAACCGTGGTGCTTGCCGGTGAGTTCAAGCGGCTGGTGCATCGGCGCAAGGGCGAGGTGAAGCAGCTGGAAGCGCGCAGCGTGGAAGCCGTCATCAGCGGGCAGGACCCGGAAGAGATCGTGTCCATGCTGCAGGCGACCTTCCGCGAAGTCATCACCCTCATGGAGAAGGATACCGAAAAGCTCGACCATCTGAGCAGGACCGATCCCTTGACCGGCCTGAACAACCGCAGAGCCTTTGACGATATTCTGGCCCGCAGCGTCCGGAATTGGCAGGAGCGGGAGATTCCCCTTGTTCTGCTGATGCTGGATATCGACCACTTCAAGAATTTCAATGACGAATTCGGCCATCGCATCGGCGATCAGGCCCTGACGACCGTGGCCACCATCATCCGCAAGTCCATTGCGGCCTTTGGCGGAGAAGGGATGGACATCCATTCCTGCCGGTATGGCGGGGAGGAGTTCGCCATCATCCTGAGCGGCGATGCTGCCATGGTGGGTGCGGATCTCGCCTTGGATGTCCGCAAACGCATGGAGCGCTATAACTTCGTCATCCGCGACAGCAACGGCGACATCATGCGCAAGGGCATCAGTGTGACCATTTCCATCGGCCTTGCCGAGGCGGACGTGGCCTGGAAGGGGGCCTACGTGGAAAACCTGATCGATGCCGCAGACAAGGCTCTGTACCACGCCAAACGGTCCGGCAGGAACAGGGTGGCCAAACACGGCATCAGCGGCGCAGCGGAGGAGTTCTCCATTATTGCAGCCGGATGATCATTGCCCCAGCATTTTCGCCATAGATATGTGGTCGGAGCATCACGTCATTCACAAGCCATTAGTAAGCCTCCCTCCGGGGGCTACACCTTCAGCGTTGCGTTCATTGTCTGGAGACGGTAACGCTGCGCACTCTTGTCTTGCTTGTGCATTCGGGGGAGGGCACAAGCAACGTGAATCAGTAACACAATGGAGAGACACACAATGCACAATTATCTTATCGCGCTCGGTATCGGTATAGCTGCCGGCGTGGTGGACGTTGTTCCCATGATGCTTCAACGGCTGGACAAGTTCTCCTGCGCGTCGGCCTTTATTCACTGGGTCGTACTCGGCCTGATCATTCCCTTTGTCAGCTGGGATATGTCTCCGCTGCTCAAAGGGAGTCTTATCGCTCTTATGACGGCACTCCCGGTCATGCTGCTCGTTTTTCCGCAGGATGCAAAGGCTGTGGTGCCCATGATCCTCTTTTCCATTCTGCTGGGCGCAGCAGTCGGCTTTGCCGGAGCACGCTTCGTAGCCTGATGTCTTTGGACAGTATGCAACCGGCGGCCGTTGCAGTCCGGTTGTTCTGCGCTGTGTCTGCAAACAGGCACTGCGCTTTTTCATGGTGACACGATGCTTGCAGCCGTCTTCCGCGATAGCGAATGATTCTTCTGTGATTCATCATGGTTTGGTGCCGGAGGTGTTGACAGCGCAAGGCGGACGGGGCTAGGGTCCAACTGCTTATTCTCAGGGCA
>QKEJ01000116.1 GCA_003252375.1 Halodesulfovibrio sp. | reverse complement strand
GTCGCCGTGTCCCCAGCCCTCTATGCCCTGCTGCTGGGACTGGGACTGGCCATTTTTGCCCTGCTGCGTTTTCCGCTCTTCCAGGCCATTGCAGAAGACTTTCTCGACGAGAGCTTCTTTCCGGAAATCCTGCGGCAGTCGCCCAGCTACAGCCGTGGCTGGCGCATGATCAACCTGGGGTGGGCCGGGCTGTTCATCTTCAAAGCCGCCCTGCTCTTCTCCGGCTACACGGCCTTTGACGACGCGCGTATCCGCTTCCTGCATACCCTCATGGGCTGGCCGTTCCTCGCCTTTCTCGTTGTCATGAGCATCTGGTTCATCCGTGCCTACTGGCATGGCAAGAAACTCTGGATGCGCTAGACCGCCAGACGCAAAAAAGGCGCCCTCCGTCAGAGAAGGACGCCCCGAATCCCGAATTCCGTATCCCGACAAGCCTCACTCCTTGCCGGTCACCTTCTTCCAGTCGGCAAGAAAGGTCTCCAGCCCCGCGTCGGTGAGAGGATGCTTGGCAAAGGACATGAGCACATTGAAGGGCACCGTAACCACATGGGCTCCCATGGTGGCGGCGTCCACCACGTGCCGGGGATGCCGGACACTGGCCACAAGCACCTTGGTCGCAAATCCGTAATTGTTGAAAATGGTCAGGATATCGTGCACCAGCTGCATGCCGTCCTGCGCGATGCCGTCCAGCCGCCCTACAAAGGGAGAAACATAGGTAGCTCCGGCCTTGGCGGCCAAAAGCGCCTGCAGCGGAGAAAAGACCAGGGTGACATTGGTATGGATACCTTCATCGGAGAGGCTACGAACGGCCTTGAGCCCTTCCGGAATCATGGGAATCTTCACCACGACATTGGATCCGAAAGCCACCAGCGCCTTTGCCTCGGCCACCATTTCCTCGGCTGTCAGCCCCACAACCTCCAGACTCACCGGACCATCCACCTCGGCGCACACGGCCTTGGCAATGGATCGCCAGTCATCCTTTTCGCGCGCCATCAGCGTGGGGTTGGTGGTGACGCCGTCAATAAGACCATAGGCCTTGGCCTCGCGTATCTCGTCCAGGTTCGCTGTATCAATAAAGAATTCCATTACTGCCTCGTTCGGCACCCATACCTTGCGGCGGTATGCCCGTATGCGGTTCCGATTCCATCACTTGCCGAATTACCTGTCCACTCCGGTGGTTATGCGTTCTTTTCTATACCACAGGCAAAATGCCCATGACAACGCAAACCCGTCTGTCCTGATCCGTGAACATAAAAAAAGGCCCCCGCAGGAGCCTTTGCACACAATGGTCTGAGACGATTATTCCTCGTCCTTGGCCCCTTCGGGGATCTCGCGACCGCCCTTCTCGATCTGGGCAAGGAACTTGTCACGGCATTCATAGCTGCAGAAACGATGCACGGTTTCACCGTCCCGGACGCGGATTTCCTGATCAAGGGAAACATAGGCACCACAGACAGGGTCCTTTACCATTTCACCGGTAGCCACCTTGCGTTCAACAACCTTTTCCTTCTTTTGGGATTTCTTCTTGCTGTCATTGGTGAACATCTTGAAGAGAGCCCAGCCGCATACGGCGAAAATGAGTAACTTGATGAGCATCGATCTTCCCTTGTCGTTGTCGTTATTGCCAGATTCTGTCGCCATCCACCCTGAATTGCAGGGCGTTCATGGCTTGTAGCAAAGTTTTTCCGTCTGGAAAAGCAAGTTCCGGTGCAATTTCTGCCAGAGGAACAAGAACAAAGGCCCGCTGCTGCATCCGGGGATGCGGCAGGACCAGAAGCTCGGTGCTGATCACGCTGTCCGCGTGGAGAAGCAGGTCAAGGTCGATGACGCGGGGCCCGAAACGATCTTCCGGGGCGTCGCCATCACGGCGACGCCCCATGGAAGATTCGATGGAAAGCAGGGAAGTGAGAAGCGCCTCCGGGGTAATCCGGGGAGCACAGGCAACCCGTATCACCTGATTGGCAAACCATGCCTGGTCCTTACGTTCCTGTGGTTCCGTGCGGTACACACCGGAAACAGCCAGCACGGTCACACCGTCCAGAGCTCCGATGGCGTCAACGGCACGGCCGAGATTGGCGTCCGTATCCCCCATGTTGGAGCCCAGGCAGATGTAGGCGTCTACAGCTTGGCGATACGTGATACCGCCTCCTCGAGACGATCATCATTCACGGTGAGGGAGATGCGGAAGTAGCCTTCACCCGGGGCACCGAAACCGTTGCCGGGGGTAACGACCACGCCGGTCTCCTGCAGCACCTTGGTCACGAAGGCCGAGGAGGTGTATCCGTCCGGAACGTGCGCCCAGATGTAGAAGGTGGACTCGGGCACGTTGCAGCGGATGCCGGCCTTTTGCAGTGCGCCGATGACGGTGTCACGACGCTGCTTGTAGATCTTGCGCAGTTCGGCGGTGAAGTCGTCACCGTCGCGCAGGGCCACGATGCCCGCTTCCTGCACGGCCTGGAACACGCCGGAGTCCACGTTTTCCTTGATCTTGCCGAGACCGGCCACCAACTCGGGGTTGCCCACGGCCATGCCCACGCGCCAGCCGGTCATGTTGTAGGTCTTGGACAGCGAGTGGAACTCGATGGCCACGTCCTTGCCGCCGGGAACGGACATGATGGAGAGAGGACGGTTATCCTCATTATAGTAGATTTCGGTGTACGCAGTGTCGTGCACGACGATCACGTTGTACTTCTTGGCGATGGCGATGAGCTTTTCGTAGAAGGCCACATCGGCCATGGCCGCCGTGGGGTTGTTGGGGTAGTTGACGAAGATGGCCTTCGCCTTGATCCAGGTCTCTTCATCAATGGCGTCAAGATCGGGCAGGAAGCTGTTGTCTTCGGTCAGGGGCACGAACTTGACCACGCCGCCGGCAAATTCGGTGGCGATGTTGTACACCGGGTAGTTGGGGGTGCACACCAGCACCAGATCGCCGGGATTGACGAATGCCAGCGGGAAATGGGCGATGCCTTCCTTGGAACCAATGAGGCTGACCACTTCGGTCTTGGGATCAAGCGAAGCCCCGAAGCGACGCAGGTACCAGTCGGCGACCGCTTCACGGTAGGCCATGAGCCCCACATAGGAGGGGTATGCATGGTTGGCGGGCTTTTCCACTGCCTTCTTCATGGCTTCGATGATGAAGTCCGGAGTGGCCATGTCCGGATCACCGATCCCGAGGCTGATGATATCCACGCCGCGTGCGGCCACCTGGGCCTTGACGCGGTCGATTTCTGCGAAAAGATACGGGGGCAGCTTCGCCAGACGGTCTGCAAGCTTGAACTGTGCCATAGCGTTGCGATCTCCTTGAAAATTTCAATCCCTTATGCCGGTAAAAAAAGAAGGGCTCTGCCATAAGCCCTGTTCCTTCTCGATATACTGTGTGGCATATGCCATTTGTGCAACCAAAACTCAAGGAGATATTCTTCCCGGCAGCATGACTCCCGCATGGCGGAGGGCAGCACCAGCCGCCCTCCGTCCGCCCCTCTACTTCTTGAGAAACAGATACACCGCCAGCCCCAGCAGCACCCCGGCAAATACCTTTCTGAACACGTCCGTGGGAACGCCTTCCACAAGACGCGCCCCTATCTGCGCCCCGATCATGCCGCCAATTCCGAGCAGCAATCCGGCCCGGTAGTCGATGTTCGCCAGCTTGTTGTGAGCGATGAGGGCGGATACGGAAATAACCAGAATGGCAAGAAACGACGTCCCTACCGCTCTCTGTGCACTGTATCCGAGATACAAAAGCAGCGGTACGGTAAGAAATCCGCCACCAAGCCCCGTGAAGGATGCGCCGATGCCGACCAGTATGCCCGCTGCTCCAAGGATAATGTTGTCCATGGTCCGTTCTCCTGTCAGAGATGTAGTAAATTGGTCGGACCAAAATACGCTTGGCGAAACGGGCTGTCAATTGGTCGGACCAAAATTATCAAGCCATTCTTCCCCCCTCCTGCCCTTGTGTGCCGCCCCCAGTGCGTGTACTGTTGGATAGCTGCAAAATGCACGCAACCCGCCCCATACTTCAGCCAGACGGAATATCATGACAGCGTCACAGCCAGCCGCCCCGCTCTCCCACCCCCTTGTCGACCAGTACCTAAGCCATCTGCTGGTCACTCGCGGCCTTGCGGAAAACACCATCGCCTCCTACGAAGCGGACCTGCAGAGTTTTCTGCTCTTTCTGGAGGAACGGAATAGCAGTGTGGAATCGGTGAACGACCAGGCGCTGTTCCTGTACGTGATGCACCTGCGCCGCAAGGGGTTGAACAGCCGCAGCCTTGCCCGCCACCTCTCTGCTTTGCGCGGCTTTTTCGGCTATTGCCTCGAGGAACGGATTCTCGGTGAAAACCCCGTCCAGTACCTCGAAAATCCGAAGCTGCCGAAGACCCTGCCGGATGTTCTATCACAAAATGAGGTGGCCGCCATCCTCGCCGCGCCGGACCTGCGCACCAAGCTCGGATTCCGGGACCGCACCATGCTGGAATTGTTGTACGCTTCGGGGTTGCGCGTTTCCGAACTGATTGCGCTCACCCCCATTGATTTCGACGCCCAGACCGGACTGCTGCGGGTCTTCGGCAAGGGCGCCAAGGAACGCATTGTTCCGGTACACGAGGCGGCCGCAGCCTTTGTGGATGCCTACCTGCGGGACTGGCGCCCGGCCTTTGCGCCGGTGCAGCCCCACATGTTCCTGAACCGTTCCGGCAAGGGGCTTACCCGGCAGGCCGTCTGGAAAAACCTGCAGCGCTACGTGCTCATGGCGGACATACGCAAGAGCGTTTCCCCGCACACCTTCCGGCACTCCTTTGCCACCCACCTGCTGGACGGAGGAGCGGACCTCAGGACCGTCCAGCTGCTGCTGGGCCATGCCGACATTGCCGCCACGGAAATCTACACCCATGTGCAGGCGGACAGGCTGCGGCAGGTCCATCGGCAATTCCACCCCCGATCGAGGATGCCGGCGTGACGCAGACCAGACACCAACCATCCATTGCCGCCTCCGTGCTCATCACTGCGCACGCCAATGCGGACTTCGACGCCCTTGCCGCCATGGTCGCGGCCAGCAAGCTCTATCCGGGCGCCGTTCTGGTCTTCCCCGGCAGTCAGGAGCGCAACCTCCGCAATTTTTTCATCGAAAGCGCCACCTACCTGTTCAACTTCAAACAGGCCAAGGACATAGACTTTTCCACGGTGCGCACCCTGGTCGTGGTGGACACGAGACAGCGGGCGCGCATCCCCCATGTGGCCCCGGCGCTGGAGAACCCCGGACTCGACATTCATCTCTACGACCACCATCCGGACTCCGAGGATGACCTGCCCTGCTCCCGCTGCATCTTCGAACCATGGGGGGCCACCACCACCATCATCACCCTGATGCTGCGCGACCAGGGCATCCGCGTTTCCGAGGAGGAGGCCACCCTGCTGGGGCTGGGCATCTTCGAGGATACCGGCTCCTTCGTCTTTGCCTCCACCACCGAACACGATTTTGCAGCGGCCGCATGGCTGAAGACCCAGGGCATGGACCTGAACGCCATTTCGGAGCTCATCACCCGCGACCTGACCACGGAGCAGGTCTCCATCCTCAGCGCCATGCTCCAGTCCGCCCGGACGCACGACATCAACGGCGTGACCGTGGTCATGGCCGAAGCGACCATCGAGCACTACATGGGCGACTTCGCCCTGCTGGCCCACAAGATGCTGGACATGGAGAACCTCAAGGTGCTCTTCGCCCTCGGACGCATGGGTGACCGGGTGCACGTGGTGGCCCGCAGCCGTCTGCCGGAAGTGGATGTGGGGCAGATATGCTCCTCCCTCGGCGGCGGGGGGCACACCTATGCGGCCTCCGTCTCCGTCAAGGACCGCACTCTCTCGCAGGTAAAGGACGAACTGTTCGCGCTGCTCTTCTCCTCCGTCAACACCCAGAAGCTGGTCCGGGACCACATGTCCTCCCCCGTGGTGTCGCTGGAAGACAACGCCACCATCGTGAAGGCGGAAGAAATCATGAACCGCTTCGGGCTCAAGGCCATACCCGTGGTCCAGCACGATGCACGTTCGGTGGTGGCGGGCTACCTGGAGTACCAGACGGCCACCCGCGCGCTGGCGCACGGGCTGGGCAACATGCCCGTGAACATCTACATGCAGCGCAACGTGCAGACGGTGCAGCCCACGGACAGCCTCTATCCGGTCATGGAAATCGTGGTCAGCAACCGGCAACGCCTGGTTCCCGTGGTGGAGAACGGCATCATCGTCGGCGTGATCACCCGCACGGACATCATCAACACCATCGTGGAGGAGCCTGCCCGCATTCCGGAAGCCCTGATCCCGGAAAAGCGCCGGGAGCGAAACGTAAAATCACTCATCCGGGAACGGCTGCCTAGCAATCTCTACAAACTGCTGGAAGTGGCCGGCAGTCTCGGCGACAGCCTCGGCGTGCCCGTATACACGGTGGGAGGCTTCGTACGCGACCTGCTGCTGCATCGCAGCAACCTTGACCTAGACCTCGTGGTAGAAAGCGACGGCATCGCCTTTGCCCGCGAGCTTGCCCGGGTCCTGAACGGACGCGTCCGGGCCCACAACAAGTTCAAGACCGCCGTGGTCATCTTCACCGACGACCAAGGCAACGAGGAGCGCGTGGATGTGGCCACCGCCCGGCTCGAATACTACGAATATCCGGCCGCCCTGCCCACGGTAGAGCTCTCCTCCATCAAGATGGACCTGTACCGCCGGGATTTCACCATCAACGCCCAGGCCATACAGCTGAACAAGGGGCAGTTCGGCAGGCTCATAGACTTCTTCGGGGCCCAGCGGGACATGAAGGACAAGCTGCTGCGCGTGCTGCACTCGCTGAGCTTTGTTGAGGACCCCACCCGGATTCTGCGCGCCATCCGGTTCGAAAAGCGCTTTGAATTCACCATCGGCCCCCAGACCACCCGGCTCATCAGGAACGCTTTGCAGCTGGGCCTCATCGACAAGCTCACCGGCAGCCGCATCTTTCACGAGTTCGAGGCCATCCTTGGTGAAGTCCGCCCCCTGGCCTGCCTGCGCCGCATGGACGAATTCGGCATCCTCACGCTCATCCATCCGCAGCTGCGCCTCACTCCCACCAAGGAACGGGTGCTGGAGGAAATCGAGAACATCAGCAACTGGTACCGGCTGCTCTATCAGCCCGACATACCGGAACCGTGGCTGCTCTACAGCATCGGCCTGCTCATCAATGCCACCTACCTTGAGGTCAAGGAGGTTTCGGCCCGCTTCAACCTGACCAAACGGCAGGAGGAGGATCTGCTCACCCAGCGCGAGCACATTCGCGAAGGGGCCACCCTGCTCAACCGGTGGTCACGCGGCAGCCGCTCCATGAGCGAACTGCACCACACCCTTGCCCCCATCCGCATAGAGGGTCTGCTCTTTCTCATGGCCCGCACCAAATCGGATGATCTGCGCAAGCATATTTCCCATTATCTCACACACCTGCGAGCCATGCGCGTGGACATCTCCGGCGAGGACCTGCGAAACATGGGCATTCCTCCCAGCCCGGCCTACGGCCGCGTCCTGTCCCGCATCCTGGCCGACAAGCTGGACGGCAAGGTGCCCACACGCAACCAGCAGCTTGAACTGGCCTTTTCCTACCTGACCGAGGAAATCCGGAAGAACGAGGATTACTACGCTCAGCGGGAGGCCTGTCGCCTTCGCCAGCAGGAGGAACAGGCAGAGCAGGCGGAATTGGCAAAGGGCAGGGCAAGCAACGCAGATGCATCGGATGCATGCCCCGCCGACACCGTTGAAGACGTGGTTGAAGAAACGGCTTCCGGCATGGATACAGGTGCGGGTACCGGGGAGGCATAGACCGGGACAGGTCGCTCCCGCTTGCCCTTGCGGTCCATCCCGTGTAGACCCAACAAAATTTCCCATGCGTTATGGAGATGATAGCGTGAGGATTCCGGCAAGGCCGCAAGGCGAGCCGAACCTCCCCCAATGACAGTGGGCATTCTCCCGGTTTCATACTTAAAGAGAAGGTTGAACTATGAATACCCTGTGGGCACCATGGCGGCTGGACTATATTCTCGGCCCCAAGCCGGATACCTGTGTTTTCTGTCTGCCGGAGCATACGGATGAAGACGAGGAACGCCTCATCCTCTACCGGGGAAAGCACAACTTCGTGATCATGAACAAGTTTCCCTACAATAACGGGCACATCATGGTGACGCCCTACCGCCACGTCATGAACCTTGCCGACCTGTCCCCGGAAGAGGCGCATGAGAACATGGACCTGCTGCAGCAATGCGTGACCATCCTCAAGCAACGCTTCAACCCCGGCGGCATCAATGTCGGCCTGAACCTTGGCGACGCCGCAGGCGCAGGCATCCGGGAGCACATGCATTTTCACCTCGTGCCCCGCTGGAACGGAGATTCCTCGTTCATGGCCGTCATGAACGAGACACGCGTCATTCCGGAGCATCTCCACTCAACATGGGCGGCATTAAAACCGTTGTTCGACGCGCTGTAATATTGCATACTCACCGGGCAAACCGTCACACGTCCGGTGCGAGTCAACTCAGGAGGAATATATGCGTTTTATCAAGGTATTGGGGCTCGTTGTTGTTTTCTTCCTCACCATGGTCTTCTTCCAGCAGAACACTGCGGAGCTTTCCCAGACCATCACGTTGAAGTTCGACCTGCTCTTTGAATCCTGGACCACCATCCCGCTGCCCATCTATTTTCTCATTCTTGGTGCCTTTGCGCTGGGAGCCGTGGTTGTGGTGCTGTTCTTCTTCATCGAGCGCATCCGTCTGGGCGCCGCAGTCCGCAAGGCCCGCCGCCAGTCCAAGAAGTTCGAGAAGGAAGTGAACGCGCTTCGCACCCAGCCCCTTAACGGTTCCGACGCCATTGCCGTGGAACCGGCCCCCGAAGCCGACAAGGCGGAATAGCACACGTGTCCATTCTGCGTCGATTCTGGCCGGGAATGAGCCGCCCCCGGAGCGGCAACACCATTCTGTCGCCCATCAAGGGAACTCCCCCGGGGGAACGGGACACGCGCGCCGCTATCAGCGAGCTTTCGCAGGCCGTGCGCAACGATCCCGACGCCGTGGAAATCTACCTTGCCCTCGGCAACCTCTTCCGTTCGCAGGGAGAGATCGAACGGGCCGTCCAGATTCGAAGCAACCTCATCGTTCGTCCGGGCCTTGACGATCAGTTCAAGGCCCGGGCCTATTTTGAGCTGGGGCACGACTACAAGCGCGGCGGATTCATGGACCGCGCCATGCAGTCCTTTGAGCAGGCCCGCAAGCTGGGGGGCGAAACCGACGAGCTGCTCCGGGCCATGGCCCGGCTCTACGCCGAAACCGGATGCTACCAGCATGCGGCAGGCATGTACGGCAAGCTCAACCAGCCCATCGCGCAGGCCCACTACATGGTCCAGCACGCCGAGGAGCTCTATGACGGCGGAGCCGTCTCCGAAAGCAAAAAGCTGCTGCACAAGGCCATCAAGGTATACAGCGGCTCCGTGGAGGCATGGCTGGCCCTTGTGTCACTGGCCACCACCGACAGGGACTGGAAAAAAACGGGAGCCCTGCTCCGCGACGCCCTTGCGGCCGTGGCTCCTTCCATGCGGTTCCTGCTGCTCGAAGGCATGCTCGGGTTCTCCCCCGGACGAGACGATGCGGACCAGTTCACGGCCCAGCTGTGCCGGACGGTCATGCCCGCCATTGAGGAGCAGGCTCCGGACCTCATTCTGCAATACTACGGCGCCCTCTTCCTGCTGCGCTGCGGCAATCCGGAAGAAGCCAATGCGTGGCTCGCCAAGACCATGGTGCTCAGCCCTGACTTCTGGGCCGCCCGGCTGGAACTGCTCGGCCTCTCCATGGCCGACCAGCCCCTTTCCCCGGTCTTTCGCAATCACCTGTCGTTCTTCGTGGAACAGGCAGGCAAGGTGAAGCGGTTCGTCTGCACCACGTGCGGCATGCGCCGCGCCCATACCTTCTATGTCTGCCCGCGCTGCCGCAGCTGGCATTCGGCGGCATTCAGGGTTTCTCTGCAGGATTAGGCAATTCTCGCCACCTTCGGAGCAATTGGACATTAAATCCATTATCTTTGTAATTTCTTACTATTATCGCCGAACAAAAGCACCATGAGTGACGCCGTACCCGCCAAGCTGACCCCCATGTTCGAGCAGTACCTCCAGATCAAGGAGGAATACAAGGACTGCCTCCTGTTCTACCGGATGGGTGACTTCTACGAACTGTTCTTCGAGGATGCAGAGACCGCCGCACGTGACCTGCAAATTACCCTGACCAGCCGCTCCAGCCCCAATGCCGAAGTGCGTATTCCCATGTGCGGCGTGCCCTACCATGCCGCGGAGACCTATCTCCCCCAGCTGCTGGAAAAGGGGCACAAGGTCGCCATCTGCGAGCAGATTGAAGACCCCAAGGAAGCCAAGGGGCTGGTCAAGCGCGCCGTGAAGCGGGTGCTGACCCCGGGCACGGTGGTCGAGGACGCCAACCTTGCGGCCAAGGGCCACAATTTTCTGGCCGCCCTGTGCTGGGACGACGCGTCCGGCAACGGAGGCCTTGCCTGGACCGAC
>QKEJ01000083.1 GCA_003252375.1 Halodesulfovibrio sp. | reverse complement strand
GATACTCCGTCAGGCAGCTGGGGCGGGGTGAGCCGCATCCACTGAAGTCTACCCGGCAGCTGGCGGTTCCGTAGGTATGCTGAAGGATGGGACGTTCCTCTTGGGGGGCAGGGGGCGCTTTCCGGCAACGCGTGGGGACCGCAAGCGGCTTGCAACCGACGGGCATTGCCAGTACACCACCTGTGGCTGTCCCGGGGCGGTGCACTTCTTTGGAAAAGGGCTCCGCGCTTCGGGTATGAAAAGAACCTTTTGGATGTATTGGATACGCATGATGGAAATGACCCTTGGGGAAAAGGTGGCAGTGGCCTGTGAACTGCTGGAGGAGACCGCGCTGGAATTCGGCCCGGAAAGTGTGGCCGTGGCCTGGACCGGTGGCAAGGATTCAACCGTGCTGCTGCATTTGTGGCGAAAGGTCATGTCGGGTCTGGGGCTCTCGCATGTCCGGGCGTTGAATCTTGATACCGGGTGCAAGTTTGTGGAGGTCATGGATTTCAGGGACCATCTGGCCGTGGAATGGGATATCGACCTCACCATTGCCCGTCCGGCGGTGGACCTGGAACTGTTCCCCGTGGCGCAGGACAAGGTTGCCTGCTGTGCGGCCCTGAAGGTGGAGCCTCTTTCGCGTTCCGTTGTGGAGATGGGGGTTGAGGCGCTTCTGACGGGTATCCGGCGGGATGAGCATCCCGACAGGGACAGACCGGCCCGTGAACGGCGGGAAAGGCCCAACTGCATGATGGTGCACCCGTTGCTCGATTTTACCGAGGTGGACGTGTGGGCCTATATCATGCAGGAACAGCTGCCGTATTGCGCCCTGTATTCCGAAGGATACCGCTCGCTGGGCTGTGTTCCCTGTACGGAAAAGTCCCTTGACGGCGCGGAGCGCGCGGGCCGGGCGCCGGACAAGGAGGCTTGTCTGGATACCCTGCGCAGCCTGGGGTATTTCTGATCCATCCATACGCAAGCAGCCACCCCTGGGTGGCTGCTTGCGTATGGATGGGCGAATGTATGCTGCGAGCCTCCTGCGGGAGACGCAGCACCGGGCTGGTGCTCAGACCCGGTCGCAGAATACGCCTTCCATGAATTCCTCGAGCACATCGTCCATCAGCGGGATATACTCGTTGAGATCCCCCTGTTTCTTGCATTGCTCACACTGCATGTAGACGTGCTGGCAGCTTCGCACAACCGTAATCGGGTGGCCACAGTGCTTGCACGGTATGGTGGTCTGGGCGTTGCGGGCCCATCTGTTGCTTCCCCACATGGCATTTCTCCGGGTCGAATTTCCCGCTGCCGCATTGCGGCAGACGGGCTGGAGTGGGCATACTGCATTCCGTGCCACGGGGCAACCCCGGCAGCTGCGGGAAGTTCCGTACGGATTTTCTCTCCTCCTCTTGCATATTCCTTCGTTACGTGTACTATCGGAGTCTGATCATGCGTTCGGCGGCCCGGTGCCATCTGCCGGAAATCGTACGCATTTTACCGTCTCAAATCGAAGCAACACAGTGAAGGAGATACACATGCTCAGCGAAAAGATGAATCAGGCCCTCAACGATCAGGTCAAATGGGAGATGTACTCAAGCTATCTGTATCTCGCCATGTCCGCGTACTTTGCCGATCTTGGCATGACCGGCTTTGCGCAGTGGATGCGGGCGCAGGCGCAGGAAGAATTGTTCCATGCCATGCGGTTCTACGACTACATCAGCGAGCGGGGTGGCCGGGTGATCCTGCAGGCCATTGATGCACCGCCGCACGATTGGAAGAACACCATTGAGGTGTTCGAGGAAACCCTCAAGCATGAAGAGCATGTAACCGCGCGCATCAACAACCTCGCCAACCTGGCGCAGGACGAGCGCGACCATGCCACCGGCATCTTCCTGCAGTGGTTCATTTCCGAGCAGGTGGAGGAAGAGGATTCCGTGCGCGATGTCATCGGCAAGCTGCGCATGATCAATGGTGAAGGACAGGGCATGCTCATGCTTAATGCCGAACTGGGAACCCGCGTCTTTACCCCGCCAGTGGTGGCATAATCCTGTTTATATGGGGCCTGGCTGTGATGCCCGGCCCCTTTTTGTGTTTCCCGGTCGGGAACATGTCTTTGGAACCCGGAACAGTGCACGGGGGCAGGCGGTCAAGCTGCATGCCTTTCGGCATCGAAGGAGAGACCTTGTGAGCATACACAGCAGGCATATTGTTATCGGAGGTGCGGCCGGGCAGGGGCTGGTCACGGTGGGACAGCTGCTCTGCAAGAGCATGATCCGGGCGGGCTATGAGGTGCTTGTCACGCAGGACTATATGTCCCGCGTGCGCGGTGGTCATAATACCTACAACATCCGGGTCGGGGTGGAGCCTCTTACCGGTCCCACGGACGCCTGCGATATTCTGGTGGCCCTGAATCAGGAAACCGTGGAACTGCACAGGAATTCCCTGAGTTCCAAGGGGCTGCTGGTGCTGGACGAGGAGCTGGATGCGTTGGGCCTGCCCGCGCTGAAGGTGCCATTTGCCACGCTGGCGCCCAAGGCCATCTTCCAGAATGTGGCGGCACTGGGCGTACTGTGCAGTGCGCTGGGAATCGCCAAGGAGATTCCTTCGAAGTTGGTGCATGACAGTTTCGGCAAGAAGGGCGATGCCGTGGTGCAGCAGAACATGCAGGTGCTGGATGATGCGTATGCGTGGGGGCTGGCAAACGGTCTCGAATGCGAAAAACTGCCTCAGCCGAAGAATCTGACCCCTCGCATGTTCCTGAACGGCAATGAGGCCATCGCGTTGGGAGCGCTTGCCGCAGGTGTGAAGTTCTGCTCCTTCTATCCCATGACGCCCGCAACCTCGGTTGCCCAGAATCTTATTACGCACGGCAGGAAGATGGGCGTGATTGTCGAGCAGGTGGAGGACGAAATCGCCGCGTTGAACATGGGGCTTGGCGCCTCCTACGCCGGAGCCCCCACGCTGGTGCCCACTTCGGGCGGCGGATTTGCCCTGATGACGGAAGCCGTAAGCCTTGCCGGTGTCATGGAGCAGCCCGTGGTCATCGTGCTGGCGCAACGGCCTGGTCCTGCTACGGGGTTGCCCACCAGAACCGAGCAGGCGGACCTTAACCTCGTGCTCTATGCAGGGCATGGGGAATTCCCGCGGGCCATCTTTGCACCCGGAACCATTGAGGAATGCTTCCTGCTGACCCACAAGGCCTTTGATATTACGGAAAAATACCAGACTCCCGCATTCGTGCTGACCGACCAGGAGTTGGCAGACCGGCATATGGGGGTGGTGCCCTTTGATCTCTCCCGCCTGCCTGCTGTTGCGCAGCCGGACCTTGGTGACGGCGCCGCGGAGCAGTACAGGCGGTATGCCCTGACCCGTGACGGTCTCTCTCCGAGACGCATTCCGGGGTACGGATCTTCCATCGTTCTGGCGGACTGTCATGAGCATACCGAGGACGGGCATATCACCGAGGACATGGGCATGCGCGTGGCCATGAATGACAAGCGTTTCATCAAGGCCGAGGGCATGGTGGACGAGGTGGTGCCTCCCAAGCGATTCGGTGCGGCGCATCCCAAACGCTTGCTGGTCTGCTGGGGATCCACGGAAGGGGCTGCTCGAGAGGCGGCGGACATGCTGAATGCCAAGGGAGAAAGTGTGGGCGTGCTCAGCTTCTCGCAGGTATGGCCTCTCAACCCCGGGCAATTCATGGCGGACCTTGAGGCAGCGGAAGAGGTGATCTGCGTGGAGGGCAACAAGACCGCCCAGTTTGCGCGGCTGTTGCGTCAGGAAACCGGTTTTGCCATGCACGGAACCGTGTTGCGGTACGATGGCAGGCCCTTTACTCCGGACTATATCCTCGGCAAGCTGGCCGGGTAGCAAACGAGGTGCACAATGATCGATATCAATGCGTATGGTGAATACAAGACCTCGTGGTGCCCCGGATGCGGCAATCATGATGTGCTCAAGGCGCTGAAACAGGCGTTGGCCGAACTGGACCTTGCGCCGCATCAGGTTGCCCATGTCTCGGGGATAGGGCAGGCTGCCAAGGCGCCGCACTATATCACGCTCAACGGCTTCAACGGCCTGCATGGTCGCGGACTGCCGCCCGCACAGGCTGTCAAGCTGGTCAATCCTGCCCTGACCGTCATTGCGGAGAGCGGAGACGGCTGCAACTACGGTGAAGGGGGCAACCATTTCCTCGCCGCCATTCGCCGGAATGTGGACATGACCCTGCTGGCGCATGATAACCAGATTTACGGCCTTACCAAGGGGCAGGCCAGCCCGACGACCTTCGAGGGGCATGTGACCAAGTCGCAGCCCGATGGCGTGACCAACGCCCCCTTCAACCCCATTGCCGTGGCTGTTGCCATGCGCGCCAACTTCGTGGCCCGCGCGTTTTCGGGTAATGTGCCGCATCTTGTAAAGATGATTCAGGCCGCCATCAACCATCCGGGCTTTGCCATGGTGGATATCTTCTCCCCCTGCATCTCGTTCAACAAGGTGAACACCTTCGGCTGGTACAAGCAGCGGTGTTATGAGCTTGGCGACGACTATGATCCCACCAATTGGGATGCCGCCATGGAAAAGGCCTACGAGTTCGGTGACAGGATTCCCATGGGGGTCATCTGGAAGACGGACCGCAAGCCTCTTAATGAGCGGTTGCCCATGTGCGCCAAGGGGGCGCTGGGCAAGCAGCCCGTGGACAAGGCCGTGCTTGAAGGCATCATGCAGGCATACATCTAGCACTGTGCGGGCGCCCGGGCGAATGGCCGGGTGCCCGTTCTTGCAGGGAGATCCGATATGAAGAAGGTGGCACTCTTTCCCTTTAATGGCGACGTGATGTGCTTCATTCATGTCCTGCTCAACGGATTGGACATGCAGGAGAAGGGGTACGGCGTGAAGATCGTGGTGGAGGGAGGCGCATGTGCCGTCATCCCCGCCATAGCGGACAGTCATCATTTCATGCACAAGCTGTATGTGCAGGCCAAGGCTGCCGGGCTGATCGTGGGAGCCTGCAAGGCCTGCTCGGTCAAGCAGCATGTGGACAAGGCCATAGAGGCGGAAGGCATACCGCTCATAGGGGACATGAGCGGACATCCCTCCATGAGTCAGTACATGGAGGCGGGGTACGAGGTCGTGACCTTCTAGCTGCTGCCGAGAGCCTCACGCATGACAAGACGGGCCGGATGGATGCATCCGGCCCGTCTTGTCATGCGCGACATGCCTGTTCTGTCACGCCTGCAGTCGTGGCGGAATCAGGCCGGGCGCAGGGCCGTAACCGTGGCAACGGCCTTGATGCCCTTCTTCTCTCCGGTGAAGCCGAGTTTCTCCTCGGTGGTGGCCTTGACGTTTACCTGGATGGGAGAGAGCGCCAGCAGGCGGCAGACGTTCTTTTTTATCTGCTCCTTCCATGGGGCAAGGCGGGGAATCTGGGCAATGATGGTCAGGTCCACGTTGGTGATCCGGACTCTGGCCTGCAGCACCCGTTCGAGGATTTCATTCAGCAGCACGGCGCTGGAGATATTGTCGAACTCAGCAGAGGTGTCGGGAAAATGTTCGCCGATATCGCCACCGCCAATGCATCCGAGCAGGGCGTCGGTAAGGGCGTGCAGCAGGACATCGCCGTCTGAGTGGGCCACCACTTCGGGGCCGCCCGCAATGGGGACGCCACCGAGTTTCATGGGGCGGCCGGTGCCGTACCGGTGGACGTCGTATCCCCAGCCCACAACGGGCACCAGTGGCGGTTGGGCGGCTTCGCTCTGACGGTTCAGCATGTCGAGATCCTCGGGATGGGTAATTTTCTGGTTGCCGGGGTCGCCGTCCACGATGGTCACGGGAATGCCCGCATGTTCCAGCACGGAGGCATCGTCCGTGACATGCAGGCTGTTGGCCCGGCATGCATCATGCGCCTGCTGCAGGACGGTGCGTACAAATCCCTGAGGCGTCTGCACGGCACGCAGGGAGGCGCGGTCCGGCGTGGTGGTTATGGTTTTCTCATGCACGACCTTGATGGTGTCCGTTACCGGGAGCGCGGGGACAACGCCGCAGGCTCCCGCCTCAAGGCGGTCAAGCAGTCTGTTGACCAGAGCGGCTGTCATGAAGGGACGTGCGGCGTCATGAACAAGGACGGTATCGCAGTCGGAGGGCAGGGCGGCGAGCCCGTTGCAGACGGAATCCTGTCGGCGTTCGCCACCGGCCACGGCATGCCACGGCAGTCCGAGAGTGCGAAAGCAGTCCAGTTCGGCCAGCTGTGCCCGGGCGCTCTCAAGGTCGCTTTCCGGAAAGACGAACACGATGCCCTGCAGGCGGGCCACGTGCGAGAACGTGGCGGCGGAATGCCAGAAGAGCGGGGCACCCTTCCATTCCACGAACTGTTTCTTGGTGCCGCCTGCGGCCTCGGCCATGCGGCTTCCGTTACCTGCAGCCAGTATGATGGACCAGCATTTCATGAACATCCTCGGTGGTATGTGTCATCATGAAGAAAGGGCGCCTGCGGCGCCCTTTTCGGATCACGTAGTGGAGTCGGACTGTAAGCCGGGTTCTGTCCCCTTTGCAGGGGGGCTATCATTCATCTAGGATCACGGTTACCCGTGACCTCCAGCAACCTACCCGGAAGCAGCGGCCGGGCCGACCTTAAATGCTTCCCTATTTGGTCTTGCTCCGAACGGGGTTTACCAAGCATGCCGCGTCACCGTGGCATCTGGTGGGCTCTTACCCCACCGTTTCACCCTTACCGTCGGACCGGAGTCCGAAGGCGGTTTGTTTTCTGTGGCACTGTCCGAAGATCACTCTTCCTGGGCGTTACCCAGCGCTCTGCCCTGCGGAGCCCGGACTTTCCTCTCCGGGCCGATGGCCCGCAGCGATAACCCGTCCGACTCCTGAAATGCTTATGCTTCTTCGGTTTCCTCAGCCGGGGCGGCCACCTGAGCGGGGGCAGGGCACTCGCTGAAGTGTTCGCACCAGTAGATGAGGCGCTGGCAGTTGGGGCAGCTCAGAATCTGGTGGCCCTTCTGCAGTTCGATGAAGCTCTGGGGCGGAATGGCAATATGGCAGCCGTTGCAGACGCCTTCTTCAACCGAGACGATGACCGGGTTGTCCAGGCGCTCGCGGATGAACTCGTAACGGCTCAGGATGGGAGCCGGCACTTCATGGCATGCGGATTCACGCTTGACGTTGAGCTTGGCGATGACCTTGTTGGCTTCGTCAATACGTTCCTGCAGGCTTGCCTTCTTGGTTTCCAGGTCAGCCTTCAGTTCGTTGTAGGAAGCTTCCAGGTCCTCAAGGCCGGCGGTCTGACGGGTCAGCTCTTCGGCAAGGGCCAGCTTTTCCTCTTCACGCAGGCGGTTGACCTTTTCGAGGTTGTCCATTTCGCGCATCATGGCGTGGTATTCCTTGGTGTTTCCCACGAGCATGAGCTTGGACTTGCTCTTCTTCACCTTCAGGGCGTCGTTTTCGATTTCGCCGCCAAGGCGCTTTTCCTGTTCCTTCAGGTGGTCAATCTTTTCGATGAAGCGATTGCGCTGATCATCAAGAACGTTGAAACGCTCCTGAAGTCCTCTGACCTCATTGGGGGCGTCCTGAAGTTCGCGTGCGATGACGAGGATTTCGTCATCAACCCTCTGCAGGGCTACAAGCTGTTCTATCTGTTTCAGATACAGGCTCAAGTTCATTCCTCCTGAACAGTGACCCTTCCGGCAGCATGCCGGAGCAGGGGTAGGTTGCGTTAACGCGCACCTTGCAGGGCAAGGTGCATGGGGTCCTGCGCGGGCAGGAAAAATATGTCCACCGTGGGCAGCCGTTCGCCGAGGAGCAGGGCGAAGCGCCGCATCATCTCTTCCTCAAGGCTGAAATGGCCCACATCGATGAGGTTGCCTATGGCATCCAGTGCCGTGTGATACTTGACGTCTCCCGTAATGAAGACATCAGCCCCCTGGGCAAAGGCGGCATCGGCCAGGCTGCTGCCGGAGCCGGTACAGTAGCCGACCGTGGAAACCGTGCCCGGTTGCGGGCCGCTGGATATCCAGAACTGCCGTTCGACAACTTCGGAAAGTCTATCACAGAACCCGGCGTAGGTCATCGGTTTCGGCAGGGTGCCAAGGCAGCCGAAGCCAAGGGTGACGGCGGGATCCTGCGGGAGCTCAATGCCGTGGGTGGGCTCAAGTACGCGGCATGCCTCAAGCTCCAGCTCTTCCGCAAGCCAGGAAACCGGGCCACGGGGGTTGGCGTCGAGCGAGGTATGCGCACCGTAGAGCCAGACCCTGCTTTCCAGCAGCGCGGCAACGGTCCGGTAATGGCTGTCCACGGTATCAAGATAGCGTGGCTGCATGGAAAGCGGGTGGTGCGTAAGGATGAAATCCACGCCCAAGGCGAGGGCGCGCTCGATGGTTTCCAGCGTAGGGTCGAGTGCTACGGCCAGAGAGGATACGTTTTCCCTTCTGCCCGCCACCTGCACACCGCACTTGTCCCACGAGGCTGCACCTGCGGGGATGGCGGTCTGCTCTATGATGGAAATGATTTCCAGCGCTTTCATGCGTTGCCTTAAAAAAGCAGGTGCTTTCTTGACGGTATCTCAGCGAAAGCACCTGCGTTCTGTTTGCATGTGTGCGTATGGCCGTTACGCAACAGTGCCGCTCTGACCCCGGACTCTGATGTCGATTCCGGGTGTGTTTCACGCCGCAAGGGCATGGAAACACCAAGGCGGAGCGGATGAGTGCTATGACATAACATATAAGGTCGGGTCAAGGAAAGTCTTTGCAGGGGGAGAATCCGGCCGGAAGCGTGCGGCGCGTTGTGCACGGCCGGGGCGCGAGAAATGGAAAAAGGGTTTGCGGAATATTCCGCAAACCCTTGATTTTCGTGGTGGGCCCACCAGGATTTGAACCTGGGACCTGCCGGTTATGAGCCGGAGGCTCTGCCAACTGAGCTATAGGCCCACGGTGTCGCCAATGAGCCGCTTCCTATAGCCCCCAAGGGGCTGGCATGTCAAGAAGACAGCGGGCTTTCGGCGGAACGCCGCGCTCATGCGCACAGTTTTTTCACGTGGGCGATGGCGGCTTTGGCGGCCTTGGCGCCTTCGCCTACGGCAACGCTGATCTGCAGAAATCCGCCGGTGCAGTCGCCTGCAGCGAACACGCCGTCTATGTTTGTCTTCTGCTCGGTGTCCGCAACCAGAAACACTCCCTTGCGCTCCACGCCGAGGGTGTAGGCGAAATCGAGGGAGGAGGCTTCTCCCATGGCGATGAACAGACCTTCGGTATCCATGGTGGTGCCGTCCTCAAAGGCGACGGAGGCAAGGCCGTTGTTGCCGGACAGGGTGGTTATCCTGCGCGTGGTGACGGGGATGTTCGCGGCATCGAGCCGCTGCCGGAACTCTTCGGTCATGGTGTTTTCCCGTCCCTGGGTGCACACGGATACATTGGGCGTGTAGGCGAGCAGCTCCAGCGCCTGGTTGGCGGCATAAATGCCTTCCCCCAGAACCGTGACCGTGCGTCCCCGATAGAAGAATCCGTCGCAGCTGACGCAGTAGGAAACCCCCTTGCCTTCGTAGTCGGCCAGGTTGTCTATGCCGGGACGTACCCGGGCCACGCCCGTGGCGAGGATGATGCCGCAGGCCTCGTATTCGTCCATGTCGGTCTTGATGTGGAAACCGCCTGCATCCGCGTGGTGCAAACCGATCACCTTCTCGTCCGTCAGCCGGGCGCCGAAGCGTTCTGCCTGCCGGCGTCCTTCCTCGATAAGGGTTTTTCCGGAAATGGTCTGGCTGAATCCGAAGTAGTTGTCTATTTCATAGTCTCCGGCCACCTTGGGCGTGCTGCCGAAAACCTGGGTTCTGATGCCTGCGCGGGCCGCGTATATGGCGGCGGAGAGCCCGGCCGGGCCAGCGCCGATGATGGCGAGTGGAAGTTGGGTCATGATGTACCTGCCTTTGTTTGGCCGCCATGGTGGATGAAATGGTATCGAAGAAGGGCGACCATGTAAGAATATGGCACGTCTAAAAAAAAAGACAACCCCGCGGGGCGGGGTTGTCCTGAATATCGGTGGTATGGCCGGGGCTAGCCGAGGCCAAGCTGAGCAAGAAGGTCGTCCACATCGTTCTGCGAGGCATCGCGGGTGGGGCCCTTCAGCTCGGAAACCTTCTGCTTGGACTTGGCGTCCAGCGATTCGAAATCCTCTTCGGGATTTTCTTCACGGGCCTTGATGATGAGGCCGGTGGACAGGTAGAGGTCCAGAACCGTGGCTTCGATGCGCTGGATGGCGTTGATGATCCGCTTGATGCGCTGTCCGGTGAGGTCCTGGAAGCTCAGATGGGTCATGATGTCCGTGAGGTTGTTGCCAAGCCGTTCTTCAAGGTCGCCCAGGGCCTTGAGGTCCTTGTCCTCAGGATGATTCTTGGCCAGGGCTTCAAGGTGCGAGGCCGCCTTGCTGCGCAGCACCATCTGCAGCTCGAGAATATCCATGATCTTGCCGGTGGCCTCTTCCAGGGTCATGCGGACTTCATCCAGCTGCTTGGAGGCTTCGCTGAAAAGCTGGTTGGTCTGGGTCTGGGCGGATACTTCCGTGGTGCCGCCATTCTCTTTCTTGGCTGCGGTGGATATTTCCTTGTAGATGCTCTGCAGCCCGTCACGCATGTCCTCACTGAGGCGGCGGTAGAATTCGCTTTCCAGCAGCGCCCGGGTAAGGTTGCTGGTGAGGGCCTCTTCCACGGTCTTGGAGATGACATCCTTGATGCTGTCCGCAACCTGTGTGGAGACGCGCTCCATGACCGAATCGATAATCTGCTCCTGGGTCTTCATGTCTTTCTCCCCGTCTCGGTTCAATCGTCTTATGATCAGCGTGCAGGTGCGATAGGTGCCGCTCCCGAGCCGTCGGTGTTATTCTTCAAGCCGCATGGTGCGTATCTTGCGACGTTCCTCGACAAAGACGTGCTGGACAATCTTTTCCAGATCGTCCTCCCGTATGCGGCTGAACTCTATGGCGCAGGAGAGTCTGCCGTCGTCTTCGGTATCTTTGCGCAGTACGGTGCCAATGGCTCCGGCAACCCGCAGCGGGAATTCGCTGAGGTACAGGATCAGCTCAATATGGTCGCCTATCTGCAGGTCTCCGGAATCCACGCAGCGTACTCCCGCCCCGCTAAGCTCGAGAATCTCGGCCTTGAGGGGGAAGTCGTCGCTCAGGCGATCCTGCTTGAGGTGGGCAAGCACGGCATTGAGTTTGGTATCCATATCCAGAAGGAAGGACACAAGGGCTTCCGGGATATGGGCGTTGGCCAGCGTCTTGCTGTCCACCGGAGAGTCCGGCAGGGAGAAGCCGGAGAACTTGGGCGGCTCAAGGGGCGACTCGAGGCGGCGAATCAGGCCCTTCATGTACAGGCGAATGCGCGAGAAGGCCCGCTGTTCCGGTTGTCCCTGCGACGGCTGTATGTACTGCTCCATGCCCAGACTCCGATATGTTGGTTCCATCCCTGTTACCAGGGGCCGTTTTCCACTTCCACGTTCATGGCGTTGACAGGACAGACCCGGACGCACATGCCGCATGCCGTGCACCGTTCCTTGTCGAACAGCACGATGCGGGCTTCCCGGTCGTTGGACAGGGAATTGTTGGGACAGATGGCTGTGCACATGCCGCAGTGCATGCATGACTCCTCATCCCGGGAGATGCGCTGGGCAACGGGAGAGACCTTGATGTGGTTCTCCTTCAGGTAGCTGATGCCCTTCGTGTAATTCTCTTCGGTCCCGATGAGCTCCAGGGTCATGTATCCTTCCTTGCGGGGGGTGATCTGGGCTTTCAGGATATTGAAGGACAGGTCGAACAGGCGCGTCAGGTTGCATACCAGCGGGTTGCCGGCAAGGTCCTGCGGGAAGGTGAGGTGAATGTTCTTGCGGAATGCTTTTTCGGTCATGGGTATTTCTCCGTGCCTTCGGGCACGCTACTGGATTTCTTTGAGCGCCTTCTTGGCGCGGTCAGCTTCGGGAGACTTGGGGAATTTCTTGATCAGCTCTTCAAGGCGGACCTTGGCTGCCGTCTTCTTGCCCAGCTTGCCGAACGAGATGCCCTGCTTGAGCATGGCGGAACGGTACTTGTCGCTCTTGGAATAGGTGTCGATGACCCGCTGATATGCCAGCACGGCCGGGCCGTACTCCTTGAGCTGGTAATTGGTTTCACCCTGCCAGAATACGGCATTGGCGACGAGCGAATGCTTGGGATAGATCTTCTCGAACTGTTCCCACATGCGCAGGGCGTCCTTGTAGCGGCGTTCCATGAAGGCCTTGTATGCGGCATCGTACAGGCTCTGCTCGGTCACGGCCGGTTCGGGAGCCTTGCCGGGGTTGACCACCAGAACGGTCCCGTCAGCGGCGACCAGGGTCGTGCCGTTCTGGTCGGCCGGCGGGGGCGGGGTGTCCTCGGCCTTGTTGGCCGTGGCACTTACCTGGCCGACAACCGGTTCTGCAGTGGCGTTGGAGGAACCGACGATGGTGGCCGTCTGGGCGAGCGCGGCAGGACGGTACACCGGCAGTTCAATGGCCATCTGCGAGGCCATGATGCGCATGCTTGCATCAAGATAGGTCGTGGCGTTCTGCAGCGATTCCATCATGCGGGTCTGTTCCGCCTGGCGGTCTTCCTGCATCATGGAGCGTTGCTGAATATCCTCGAGCATGGCGTCGATGGCAGCCATGCGGTTGCGCATGGACTGAACATCGGACCACATGTCGGCCTGTTCGGGGCGTGATGCCTCGAGTTCCTTGGTGGTCTGTCCGAGGCGATCGTTCAGTTTCTTGATTTGCTGTTCCTGCTCATATACCCGCAGTTCCAGCGTATCCAGATCGTTGCGCTGCACGCAGGAGGCGAGCACTGAAAAACAGAGAAGGATGAGAATGCTACGGTAAAGAAGGTGCATGGCAATTCCTTACTTGCGGTTGGGGCTCTGGGCCCAGCCGGCGAGACCGTGCGTACGGCGCCAGCCAAAGAGAAGATAGAGGAGACCGCCTGCCACCGGCAGGAAGACTCCGGCCAACATCCAGCCGTATTTTTCGGCAGGTGTAGTAAATTCGTGACGATACGCGTGCCAAATACACCATAGATTCGGCAAAATGGGAAGCGCAAGGGCTGCCGCCATGAGCAGCGGAGAGATGTTACCCTGACGGAAGAGGTCGAGAATGGGGAAAAGCTCGTTCATTGCATGGCTCCTGCGTGCGGCCCGGACTACTTGTTGCGGTACATGGAGAGCATGACAAGACCGGCGCCGAGGCAGATGCCTATGTCCGCCACGTTGAATGCCGGCCAGTGGTACTCCCCTATGTAGAAGTCCAGGAAGTCGATGACGGAATGGTGCAGCACGCGGTCGATGAGATTGCCTACCGCACCGCCGAGCACGAACCCGAGCCCGCAGAAGAGGGTTGCGCTGCGCTTCGACGTGCTGGCGAGATACTGTATGAGGCCGATGGCGATGAGTGCGGCGGCCGCAAACATCCACACCTGCCATTCCGTGTCCGGATCATTGAGAAAACCAAAGGCCGCACCGCTGTTGTGCACGTTGACCAGGTTGAAGAAGTCCGGGATGACGGTAATCGATATGAATCGGGGGATCGTGGTGACAACCCAGTACTTGGTGTACTGGTCGAGCAGGGCGACGATGAGGCCCAGGCCGTAAATGGCTTTGAAGCGGGTTCGCATGCAGGCTCGCTTGTTGGGATGTGCAAAAGGGCCTGCCGCCGGAGCGGCAGGCCCGATCAGTTTAGTCTTCCGGCGTCATGGTCTGCATCACGCCGGTACAGCGCGGGCAGAGGGTGGGGTGGGCCGGGTCCGTCCCCAGCTCTTCGCTGTAGATCCAGCAGCGTTCGCACTTTTCGCCGGGGGCCTTGGCAACGGTAATGCGCAGACCTTCCAGTTCCTCGGCCGTGTAGGCGTCAGCAGGGGCCTCGGCATGCGGCGCCGTGGTGAGCTTGGAAACGATGCAGTTGGCCCGAAGGTCCGTGTGCAGGCTTTCCAGCGTCGCGGCCAGCTTGTCGTCCAGGTACAGGGTGATGTGCGTATCGAGCGGGTGCCCGATTTCCCCGGACTTGCGGACGGGTTCAATGGCCTTGGTAATTTCCGAGCGGACCAGCAGCAGGGTTTCCCAGGCAGCGCGTTCATCGGCGGGCATGGTGCATGCGGGCACGTCGTCTGCGGAGACGGCAAACACGGTGTTGGCGTTGTGCTTCAGTTCTTCCGGCAGGAACTGGAATACCTCTTCCGCCGTAAAGCTCAGCACGGGGGCCATGTCCCGGATAAGCAGGCGCAGGATGTGCAGCATGGCGGTCTGGGCGCTGCGGCGTTCCCTGCTCTCCTTGGCGGAGGAGTAGAGGCGATCCTTGAGGATGTCCAGGTAGAAGGCGGAAAGGTCCACCGTGCACAGGTTGTGCAGCGTGTGGTAGACCTTGTGGAATTCGTAGTCGTTGTAGGCTGCCTGCACCCGCTCGTGCGCCCGGAAGGCCACATCGAGGGCAAAGCGGTCCAGCGATTCCATCTCGTCGACGGGAACCAGGGTGTCGGCGGTCAGGTCGCTGATGTTGCCGAGGATGTACCGGCAGGTGTTGCGGATGCGGCGGTAGGCGTCCACGAGACGGTTGAGGATCTCGTCGGAGATGCGCACGTCTTCCCGGTAGTCAACGGAGGAGACCCACATGCGCAGGATTTCCGCGCCGTGCTTGTTGATCACTTCCATGGGCTCGATGCCGTTGCCCAGCGACTTGGACATCTTGTGGCCGTTGCCGTCCACCACGTAGCCGTGGGTAAGCACTTCCTTGTAGGGGGCATGGCCGCGGGTGCCGATGCTGGCGAGCAGCGAGCTGTGGAACCAGCCGCGGTGCTGGTCGGAGCCTTCAAGATACATGTCCGCGGGGTAGCGCAGTTCCTTGCGCTGCTCCACGACGGCGGCAAAGCTGGTGCCGGAGTCGAACCACACGTCAAGGATGTCCTTGCTGAGCTTCCAGTGATTGCCGCCGCACTTGGGACAGGTAAGCCCTTCGGGCACGATCTGTTCAAGCGGGGTGGAGAACCAGTAGTCGCAGCCCAGTTCGTGCTTTTCGAAACGGGAAACAATGTCCATGACCCAGTCGGTGTCGTACCACGCCTCGTCACAGCTTTCGCAGAGCAGGGCGATGATCGGCACGCCCCACATGCGCTGGCGGCTGATGCACCAGTCGGGCCGGTTTTCGATCATCTGATGGATGCGTTCCTCGCCCCATGCGGGGATCCAGGCCACATCATTGCGGATGGCGTCGAGGGCGCGGGTGCGCAGCTGGTTGGCTTCCATGGTGATGAACCACTGGGTGGTGGCGCGGAAGATGACGGGCTCCTTGCAGCGCCAGCAGTGCGGGTAGGAGTGCTTGACCTTGCTCTGCGCCAGCAGGTTGCCCACTTCCTCAAGCTTTTCGATGACCTTGGGGTTGGCCTCGAAGACCGAGAGGCCGGCGAAGAACTCCACGGAATCGAGGAAACGGCCTTCGTCGTTCATGGGGGAGTAGGTCTCCAGACCATATTTCTGGCCCACTTCGAAGTCTTCACGGCCGTGGCCCGGGGCGGTGTGAACGCAGCCGGTACCGGCCTCGAGGGTCACATGATCGCCAAGGCACAGGGGAGATTCGCGGTCGTAGATGGGGTGCTTGGCCACCAGCCCTTCCAGAGCGGTGCCGAGGGCGGTGCCCACGACGGAGTAGGCTTCCCATCCGAAGGCCTTGGCACTGGTTTCCACCAGACCGGAGGCCAGCAGGTAGAACTCGCCGTCCTTTTCAAGCAGGGAGTACTCCAGTTCCGGGTGCAGGGCGATACCCATGTTGTCCGGGATGGTCCATGGCGTGGTGGTCCAGATGACGGCAAAAGCCTTAGCCGGATCGGCAGCCGGGAAAATATCTTTCAGTTTCGCATCATTGAGCGGGAAGCGCACGTAGATGGAGGGCGACACGTGATCGGCGTATTCCACTTCGGCTTCGGCCAAGGCGGTCTGGCAGGAGCAGCACCAGTAGATGGGCTTCTTGCTGCGGGCCACGTATCCGTCCTTCATGAAGTTGCCGAGCTCGCGGGCGGTTGCGGCTTCATAGGTGGGGCGCATGGTCAGGTACGGTTCGTCCCAGATGCCCATGACGCCGAGACGCTTGAATTCCTTGCGCTGGATCTCCACGAACTTGGCGGCGTATTCGCGGCAAAGCTTGCGGAAGACGTGCTCGGGAATGGTCTTCTTCTTGTCGCCGAGCTGCTTTTCCACCTTCAGTTCAATGGGCAGGCCGTGACAGTCCCAGCCGGGAATGTATTCGGCCTTGAGACCCTGCATGTTCTTGGACTTGACGATTATATCCTTGAGAATCTTGTTCAGAGCGTGGCCGAGGTGAATGTTGCCGTTGGCATAGGGAGGGCCGTCGTGCAGTACGTAATCGCCTTTGCTGCCGCTGGCGGCAATCATGGCGTCATAAGCCCCAGTTTCTTCCCAGAACTTGAGCATTTCCGGCTCTTTCTGGGTGAGGTTGGCTTTCATGGGAAATTTGGTCTGGGGCAAATGCAGCGTCTTTTTGTAGTCGCTCATGGAAGTCTCTTTGGTTTGATAATGTCAATGGGGATGCAAGTGCGGAAGAATGCTGCAATACATCCGTAAAGTCAAGGCTGGGACTGCCTGCGGGGATATGGTTCTACCTGCTGAATTCCTTGGAGAAACGGATGGAATGAGGGGATATGTATGTCCAGCAGGGCAGAAGCGTGCCCTGTGACCATACAGGAAGAAGCACCCGTTCGTACATGCTGGGCCGGTTGATGAAGAAGTCTTCGAACGCGTCCAGCCGGGCGAGGTGGGGTGTTTCCGAGTCGAAGAGCAGGATGTCGCCCCGCACCAGCGTCCATGGAGAAGGGGGGCTGGGCGGTTGCAGGAACGTGTCCGGATCCGGAACCGACGCCTGTGCCGTAGTATCCGAGCAGGATGCCGCACCGGCAGCATCCGTGGCAAAGGCCAGAATGGTATCCGGCGGGACAAACAGGACCGGATACCCCTCCGGGCGTTCGACAACACGGCCGCGCACAAGGCCTGGTCCCAGCAGGCGGGCCTCACGGCACAGAGAGGCGTAGTGGCCCCCGTTCTGCTTGAGGGTGCCGTACGCAAAGAGCCTGAATGGGCGGGACATGGCCGGTGCGTGCTACCCTGCGCGCTTGAGCAGTGCTTCGGCAAAGGGCAGGATATTGGTGGCCACCTGGGCCGTTCCCTCTCTGTTGGGGTGGATGCCGTCACTCTGGTTCAGCTCGGGATTCCCGGCGACCCCGTCCAGGAAGAACGGGTAGAAGACGGGGTCATAGCGCTCGGCAAGCTTGGAGTAGATCGCCTCGAAGGCCTCGGCGTAGTCGCTCTCCATGGGGATAAGCGGGCGCATGCCGGTGAGCAGGCAGGGAATCTCCAGTTCCGTGAGGCGCTGGATGATGCGGTCCAGGGTTGCCTCCACATCCCACGGGTCTGCGGACTGGATGGCGTCGTTGGCCCCCAGCTCCACGATAACCGCATCGGGACGCGGCTTGTTGGCGAGATAGCGCTCAAGGCGTTTCAGGCCGCCAAAGGCGGTGTCGCCGCTCAGGCCCTCATTGATGATGGAGACGTTGTGTCCGCGCCCGCGCAGCAGGGATTGCAGCACGATGGGGAAGGATGCCTCTGCCGGAACGCCAAAACCCTCGGTTAACGAGTCTCCGAGGGCAAGGATGGTTTTCAGACGTTTCACGACGACACCTGATGGAATCGGATGTGCGGGGCCTAGAAGGCTCCGGGGGTTTCTTCGTTGATATTGGCCATTTGCCGAAGGAGCCGCAGGGTTTCCTGGGCTTCCTGAAAATCAAGCTTGCGCAGGGCGAAGCCGGCATGAACTATGAGGTAATCGCCCAGTTCAGCCGGGGCTTCGAGCAGCATGGTGGATACGTCGACATATGTATCGCTTTTTCCGACGCGGCAGCGCGCCATGTCGTTGGTTTGCAGTTCGACAACTTCAGCGGGAATGGCAAGACACATGGAGACCTCCGGAAAGATGTATGTCGGCGGACCGTCAGGACGCCTTGGGGGTGAAACTGCCGCCTACGGAGGCTACCTCGTCCAGGACGAATCTGCACATGTCGGGCAGCCGGTTTGCCACGGCGGGAGAGACTTCCAGCCCCATGCTGTGGTAGTCCACCGGCTCCATGCCGATGACGACCGTTTCGGGACGGTTGCCGGCCAGCTCGCAGTAAATGAGCGTGTCGACGAGGTCTGTCTGGTGCATGGAATCGTTGAAACCGAGGCTCTTGCGCAGGTCCTCGCCGGTCAGGCGATACACGGAAGCAGGATCACTGCCCCCCAGAACCGCATCTACTACGATCAGATAGTCGCTGTCCATCATGGAATCCATGAGTTTCATGCCCAGCGTGCCGCCATCCATGAGGGTGACGTTTTCGGAGAAGGTGTACTCCTCCTGCAGCCGTTCCACGGCGCGCACGCCCAGTCCTTCATCGGTGTACAGGATGTTGCCTACACCAAGTACCAGAATTCGTTTACCATTGCTCATGCGGTACCTTATCTGAAAAAGGGAACCCGGCGCAAGGCCGGGTTCCCCAGTTTTTTGCATTTTCCTGCAGAAACTACAGGATCTTGAACTTGTGGACTTCGTTGGTCTGGCTGTCGATCACGTGCACGCCGCAGGCGATGCAGGGGTCGAAGGAGTGGACCGTACGAAGGATTTCCACGGGGCGCTTGGGATCGGCCACGGGCGTGCCGACAAGTGCTTCTTCCACAGGGGAGATCTTGTCGTTGCCGCAGCGCGGTCCGAGGCTCCAGGTGGAGGGCACGACCAGCTGGAAGTTCTCGATCTTGTGATCGCGAATCTTGATCCAGTGGGACAGTGCGCCACGGGGAGCGGTGACGAAGCCGACGCCTTCCGCATCGCGGGGCATTTCGATTTCTTCGTAGATCTTGTTGTCGCCGGCAGCCACGTTGGCTTCCAGTTCGTCCAGCATGCGACCGGTTTCTTCGGCGATGACCACGGTTTCAATACCGCGGGCAGCCGTACGGCCGAGGGTGGAGAACAGGGCTTCAGCGCCAACACCCAGCTTGCCGAGCACCATGTTGACCAGCGGGGTGATCTTCGGGTGGTTGGCGGCGTAGGCTGCCAGAACCTGGGCGAGGGGACCGGTTTCCATGGCTTCGTCCATGTACCGGGGAGCCTTCATCCAGGAGTAGCGGTCTTCGCCGTGCATGTCGGTGTAGCGGGGTTCGGTGACGCCTTCGTACGGATGGTGGGACTTGTCGCCTTCGTACCAGCTGTACTTGACGTGTTCCTGAATCTTGTCCGGGTTGAAGGCAGTCATCTTGCCGAGGTCGCGGTTCATGATGACGCCGGGGTTCAGGAAGCGGCTGTTCAGATCGTACTCGTCCTTCGGGAATTCGCCGAAGGTGATGAAGTTCGAGGTGCCGCCGTACAGGCTCCAATCCTTGTAGTTGGCGGCAACAGCCAACAGATCGGGGATGTACACCTGATTGATGAAGTCGTTGGTTTCCTTCCACAGGTCGCGGAATTCCTTGATGCGCTTGGGAGTAAGCGCGTCATAGCAGGTAACGCCGCCGGCAACCGTGAACTGGGTGTGGGGGTTCTTGCCGCCGAAGGTGGCCATCATGCGGGCAGCCTTGACCTGGAGGCGCAGGGCTTCCAGGTAGTGGGCGGTGGCGATGAGGTCCACTTCGGGTTCCAGATAGTAGGAAGGATGGCCGCCGAGGAAGTAGGCGTTGGTGAACGGGCCCAGCTGGCCGCTGTCCACAAACGTCTTCAGCTTGGCCTGAACGGCCTTCAGGTCTTCAGCCTTGGTGGGACGGCCGGAGATGGTGTTGGCGATCTTGGCAGCCTTCACCGGATCGGCCTTCAGGGCGTTGGTTACGTCTACCCAGTCAAGGGCGTGCAGGTGATAGAAGTGCACGAGATGGTCGTGCATGTACTGCGCGCCGAGGACAATGTTACGGATCAGCGTGGCATTCTTGGGAATGCGCACGCCGATGGCGTTATCCACGCAGCGGGTGGATGCAAGAGCGTGCACATAGGTACACACACCGCAGGAACGCTGGGTGAAGTGCTGTGCATCGCGGGGATCGCGGCCTTTCAGAATGAGTTCCAGGCCGCGGAACAGCTGGGAAGAGCTCCATACATTGGAGATCTTGCCGTTATCAACTTCAACTTCGATACGAAGATGCCCCTCAATACGGGTAATGGGGTCAACGACCACCTTACCGGAGTACGTGCTCTGAGGAGTAACCGGAATACCGGCAGGGGCCTTCTGCGCTCTACAACCGCTCATATGTCATCCTCCTTGGGATGTTCGTTCAAGATCAATGGCAACAGACTAGCTTTCGTAGAAGGGGCTCATGGCATCCCAGAAATCGGGCTCTGAGCAACCGATGCAGGGATGGCCGGCTTCAACGGGCCAGTTGGTCTGGTTGAACTTGATCTTGGGACAGTTGTTGTAGGTATCAGGACCCTTGCAGCCCAGTTCATAGAGACACCAGCCCTTCCGGGCCTCTTCGGATCCGAAGGAGGGAGCGAACTCGCCGGCTTCGAAGTGCGGGAGGCGCGGGCACTGTTCGTGAACGGACTGCCCGAAGAACATGGTGGGACGATTCAGGGAATCAAGCTCCGGCAGGGCGTGCTTGGTCAGGTAGTATACGATGGTGCCAACAAGGTTGTACGGGTTCGGGGGGCAACCGGAAATGTTGATACCATTGACACCGAGGTGCTTGAGGGCTTCGTTCACGCCCTTGGCGTCCGTCGGGTTCGGTGCAGCGGCCTGCACACCACCGAAGGTGGCGCAGGTGCCGTAGTTGATGACGGCCTGGGCCTTGGGAAGGATTTCGCTGTTGATTTCCAGCATGGTGCGGCCGGCAACCTTGCCGTAAATGCCGTTGTCCTTGGTGGGCAGCGCGCCTTCGGTCACGGCGATGAATCCGTGCGGGCTGTTGACGGCATGGTGCAGCGCTTCTTCCGCAGCTTCACCGGCAGCAGCCATGATGGTTTCATGGTAATCCAGAGAAATGGTGTCCAGAATCAGCTCATCAATGAAGGGCTGGAATGCCCGCAGAACGGATTCGGAGCAGCCGGTGCACTCGGCATTGTGCAGATAGACCACGGAAGGGCGACCGGGAGCGGTCATGGCTCTGGCAATCTCGCTGCCAAATGCCGGCCCCATACCCATGGCAACGGCAAGGGTAGAGCAGAACTTCAGGAAGTCACGGCGTGATACGCCGTTCCGTTCCAGACGCTCTTCCGCGCCATCTTTGCCGAGACCCACAGAAAACTTCATAGGAACCTCCTTGAATAAAACAGGGTCTGCATATCCCGGAGCATCCCGTACTCCGGAAGTTGGCCCGGGCAACCAGTGCGACCGGGCGGGTGCGTTACCTTCTGCCAGGATAGGTATTGCGTGATTTCCGTTACAAGCAGCACCCTTGAACGAGAATCACGGCGACTATACAACCAAAAGAGCAAAAAGATAAAGAGGGTAAGGAGGATAAATGTCTTTGCAGATACATTTCTTCAATGCACTTTCCTTTACCATATTGATGTATGTGATTGAAGGGTGGTGTTTTTCAAAATTGTTTGATGGAAATTTGAATGAGCAAACAGGGAAGAGCGGCTGTTGTATTCCGTGCAGGTGGACAATTCGCTCTGTCCTGCAACAGTCATGCGGGGGGCTGGGGAGTATTGTATGGGCAGGAACGGAAGGCGGAAAGGGGGGAGGGAATGTGCGGCTGCAAGAGACGTGAGTGCTCAGTGTGCCGTGAAGGGGTGGTGGATAAACCTGTGTGGTTGCACAATATCCGGACGTGGAAGATATGATTCCCGAAAAAAAATGTGCGTGAATCTCAGTGGAGGGGAGAGCCGTATGCGGAAAAGCCCTGACAGGTGTCAGGGCCATGCTGCATGCCTTACGTTGCCTGCATTTCACCGACAATGCGTTGAATTGTCTTGCGTGCAAGAGAGAGAAAGTCCTCAAAGACTGTCTGGCACGGTTCGGAAAGCCCTATGTTCCATGACGTGATATCCTGTGGTTCCATACCAAGGATTTCCATACGTGGTCTGCTGCCACATTTAAGCTCGCACATCTTGAGAGAATCGACCATGTCTATGTCGTGGATGGACATGCGTTGCTTTTCATTGGAAATAAGATCGTCCTCGGTCAGCTGATACAGTGTTCCTGGCTTGTGACCGGCATGTATGACATCGAGAACAAGGAGGCGGTCGTATCCTTCGAAGAGGTAGAAAATGTCCTGTGTGAAGGTGCCGCCTTCGATGATGGTCACCTCCTCGGGCCACGATTCCTTCTGCAGGGCTTCCGCGGCGAAGACGCCTACGCCGTCATCGGTAAGCAGGCTGTTGCCAATGCCGAGAACCAAAAGTTTAGCCATGATCAATCCTGTTGTGCTGGGGAGGGTTGATGAACGAGGCAGATGCTATCCGCTGGCGGAAAGGGACGCAAGTGCCACCTGCCTGACCGGAGGGGCAGGCCCTCCGGCTGGCAGAAGGCACGCACCGCATTGTATGCAGGTGGTTCCAGTAAAAAGAGGGCCGGATGACCGGCCCTCCCAATATGGCATGACTCCGACGAGTTACTTGCACTCGATAACGGAAACCTTGCCGGACTCTGCGTGCATCACGTGCACGGCACAGCCCAGTCACGGGTCAAAGGCGCGGATGAGCCGCGCCACGTTGACGGGGTTTTCAATGTCCGGAACGGGAATGCCGATAAGGGCTTCTTCCACGGGGCCGCGCTGGCCCTTGTCATCCCGGGGGTTGCAGTTCCACAGTGTTGCGGAGACGATCTGGTAGTTGTCGATCTTGCTGTCCTCGATCTTGAGGAAGTGCAGCAGGGAACCACGGGGGGCTTCGGTAAAGCCGGTGCCTATGCCGGAAACCGGAATCTCGGGCTTCACGTAGGTTTCTTCACCGGGCTTCACGTCCTTCAGCCACTGTTCGACGAAGCCGAGCAGGTACCAGGTTTCCTCGGCACGGGCCACATGGCGGCCCATGAGGGAGAACGCGGCGTCTTCGCCCAGGTCGCGGAACTTCTTGGCGTTGAGGCCGAAGTGCTCCTTGAGCATCTTCTGGCCCACGGGGGACAGGGTCGGGTTTTCCACCCACATACGGGCCAGGGGACCCACTTCGCAGGCCACGCCGTCATAACGGGGTGCCTTGACGAAGGAGTAAGCGCCTTCCTTGGTGGGAGCAGGCTTGGTCTGCCCCTTGGAGTAGTGCAGCCCGGAGGTGCTGTCGTCGAACCAGGAGTACTTCACGTCTTCGTGAATCTTGGCAGGATCAAGCTTGTGATCCTTGCCGCCGTAGTACACGCCGGGGTTCAGCATGAACTCGGTCATGTCGTCGTTCAGGGGGAACACGCCGTAGGCGATACAGGCGCGGTGGCCCTGGCCGACAGCGAAGAGATCCTTGTACTGAGAGCCGACGGTGTAGACGACGGGCAGGTACTTGTTGATGACGAATTCCTTCACCTTGTCGAACCGTGCAGCATATTCGAGTATGCGGTCCTTGGTGGGGATTTCGGAGGCGCCACCGGCAACGAGCCCCTGAGCATGAGGCATCTTGCCGCCGAAGATGGCAACCATTTCATGGCAGATCTGACGTACGTCCAGCGCTTCGACGTACTGGTCCACAGCCGCGGCGTTGACAGCGGCAAGGCCCTTGTTGCGGTCGGTGAGCAGGTCGGAGTGCTTGTAGCGGGGCACGAAAGGTGCGCTGTCCGGCCCCTGGACAAAGTCCTGGGCGGCCAGATGGTAGAAGTGCAGGATATGGGACTGCAGGTAGTTGGCGCCGAGGATCAGGTTACGGGTGATGCGGCCGTTAGTGGTCACCTTGGTGCCCATGGCGGAATCCTGAGCCATAACCGAAGCGGTTGCGTGTGCCGTGGGGCAGACGCCGCAAATGCGCTGTACTATCTGGGAAGAGTCGCGGGGATCGCGACCACGGAGAATCGTTTCAAAACCGCGGTACATGCCACCCGTAAGGTGGGCGTCCACAACCTTGCCGTCTTCGACGACAACCTCGGCCTTGAGGTGACCTTCAATGCGGGTCACCGGATCAATGGCGATGGTTGCGGACTTGCCGTGACCGGCAGCACCTGTGCGTGAACAAGAAGACATATTGTTCCTCCTTCAAACAATGAAAGGCGTCAAGGCCAGCTTACATGGGCTCGTAGAACGGGGACTGTCCGTCGGGGAAGTCGGGTTCCACGCAGCCGATACATACAGAGTTCTGCACGCACCAGTTGATGCCGTTGTTCCACTTGCGCTTGAAACAGTCTGCCATGGCATTGGGGCCCTTGCAGCCCAGGTTCATGCGGCAGCCTTCCTTATCGGTGAGCGTTTCACTCATCTTGTCCTCTTCGAAGAAGGGCAGGTAAGGACAGTTGTCGTGAATGTTTTCACCAAAGAAGGGTGTGGGGCGGCCCTGATCGTCAAGCAGCTTGACGACTTCACCAAGCCCGGCTTCAAGGCCGTGCGTCTTAATGGCTTCGAGAGCGACAACCACGGTACCCACGATCCAGTCGGGATGGGGCGGGCAGCCGGGGATGTTTACCACCGGAGTGGCAATGCCTTCCTGTTCGAAGAACGACTTGACGGACATGGCGCCGGTTTCGCTGCCTTCTGCTGCGGGGATGCCGCCATATGCGGCACAGGTACCCAGAGCCAGAACAGCGGCGGCCTTGGGGGCCAGTTCCTTCATTGCGTCAACCATGGTGATTTCCTTGTGATGGGCTTCACCGATGACGCAATACTTGCCATCTGCCGCAACGGGCACGGCACCTTCCACAGCAAGGAAGAAGCCGCCCTTGTATTCCTCGGCAATCTTGAACATGTGTTCCATGGCGGGTTCGCCTTCCCAGGCCATGACGGTCGGGTGGAACTCGAGACTGATAACATCGAGCAGAACCTGCTTGATGTGCGGGTTGACGGCGTTCAGCAACGATACCGAACAGCCGGTGCAGCCAGAACCCTGTACCCACAGCACCGGAGGACGGCTGCCGTTGAGACTACCGGAAATGGCTTCACAGACACCGGGGTGGAACATCTGGGAAATACCCATGCCAGCCACCGTGCCTGTGCACAATTTTACAAAATCACGCCTGCTGAGACTCATCCCTGCCTCCTTAAACTTTTTGGCGTTTTGAAAAACCCCATGCTATATAACACCCTATAGCTTTATGAAAACCACATTGATAGTTACAATCCGTTTTCGCGTCGTGTCAATGGATTGCAAATCTTTTAGGAGAATTTCCATAGAAAAATGTGATTGTTACGGCAATGTCATTATGAGCGCACAAACAGTTGTTTGAGTGAGCAATCATGAAATATTCGTGATCGGTTCTGCTATTGCCGCACGTACTCGCCAAGTTGTTCATCGCGGAATCAATGCCTAGAGTGCAGTTTGAACAAGCAATCAGCGTTTTTCTTGCCTGTAGTGGTCTGGTGCAAGGTGGCGGGAAGGCGCAAGGCGGGCAGATGGTGTTCCACAAAAAAAAGGCCCGTTTCCTCATGGAAACGGGCCTTTCGTGCAAGCGATGGAGGGATGGCTACTTTGTCATGGCGACAAAGAACTCGGAGTTGCTCTTGGTGCCGCGCATCTTGCCCAGCAGGAACTCCATGCTGTCGATGGAGGACATGGGCGAAAGGATCTTGCGCAGGATCCAGACACGATTGAGGACTTCCTCTTCGAGCAGGAGGTCTTCCTTGCGGGTGCCGGTACGGTTGATGTCGATGGCGGGGAAGACTCGTTTCTCCGCAAGGTGACGATCAAGGTAGATGTCGAGGTTGCCGGTGCCCTTGAATTCTTCGAAGATGACTTCGTCCATGCGCGAACCGGTGTCGATGAGGGCGGTGGCGATGATGGTAAGGCTGCCGCCTTCTTCAAGGTTGCGCGCTGCGCCGAAGAAACGCTTGGGGCGCTGCAGGGCGTTGGCGTCCAGACCGCCCGAAAGCACGCGGCCCGAAGAGGGGGTCACGGCGTTGTAGGCGCGTCCGAGGCGGGTGATGGAGTCGAGCAGGATGACGACATCCTTGCCTCGTTCCACAAGGCGTTTGGCCTTTTCCTGCACCATTTCGGCAACCTGCACATGGCGCTGCGGGGGTTCGTCGAAAGTGGAGCTGACCACTTCGGCGTTCTTTACCGTGCGCTCCATGTCCGTCACTTCCTCGGGGCGCTCGTCAATGAGCAGGATGATGAGGTAGACGTCAGGATTATTGGCGTTGATGGAGTTTGCCAGGGATTGCAGCAGCATGGTTTTGCCGGTGCGGGGGGGCGCCACGATCAGGCCGCGTTGGCCGCAGCCGATGGGGGCCATGAGGTCGATAACGCGTCCGGAATGATTGTCCTTGCCGTTTTCCATCTTGAGCTGGCGCTGCGGGTAGATGGGGGTCAGGTTGTCAAAAAGGACAAGGTTCTTGGATTTTTCCGGCGGCTCAAATCCGATTTCGGTGACCCGCAGCAGGGCGAAGTAGCGTTCGCCTTCCTTGGGGGGACGAATCTGGCCATACACCACGTCGCCCTTTCTGAGGCCGAAGCGGCGGATCTGCGAGGGAGAGACGTAGATGTCATCGGGCCCCGGCATGTAGCTGTACATGGGGGAGCGGAGGAAACCGAAGCCGTCGGGCAGGATTTCGAGAACGCCATCGCCGAAGATGGCCCCGTTCTGGGCGGCGCATCGCTGCAGCAGGGCGAAGATAAGCTCCTGCTTGCGGAGGTTGCTGGGGTTCTCTATCTGGTACTGGTCCGCCAGCTCCATGAGCTCTGCGGCCGTCTTGAGCTTCAGTTCGGAAAGATGGAGACCGCCCTCGCCGCAATCAGCCGCAGCTGCGGCAGCCGCTTCCAGCTCGAAATCATCGGTTTCGGGCATGCGCTTCTGCTGGCGATTGGGGGACTTGGGCTTGTTATCGCCCTTGGATGCGGGGGACTGCTTGTGCTTTCTCTGAGGAGACTTGGACTTGCCGCGCGAACGCGGGGCTGCCTCATGCTTGGTCTCATCAACGTCTTTCTTTGTAGCCATAAGGACTCAGATGCGTTGTAGGGTGAAGATGTGGGATTGTAGGCAGGCAGACCGGGCATCCGGTTCAGCATGCGAAGGGAAAGGATATAAACGTGGATTTCTGTCAGGTGTGCGCGATGTCACACCGCAGGAAAGTCATCATAGAGATTGAAAGGCGTGCTCAGGGGTTGGTGGGCACACCGAAGGTGCGTTGAAGGAAAGCCTAGCGTAAAGAACGCTGGAAGGCAACATGCCTGGCTAATTTTTTTCCTGCACTGCAAGGACGTCCGCAAACATTTCCTCGATGGTGGCCTGCACCTCTTCCTGTGGGCGGTCAAGCGCGTGAGCCAGCTCAAGGGTAATGAGCCCCATGGCCTGCTCAAGCAGTCTGCGTTCGCCAAAGGACAGTTCCTTGTCCTTGCCGATGAGCAGCAGTTCCTTCAGGACGTATGCCACGTCGGCAAGTTCACCGCTCTTGAGCTTTTCGGAATATTCGCGGTAGCGCCGGTTCCAGTTCTGGCCGGTGTACCCGGTGAACCCGGTACGGTCCCCGAGGTCTTCAAGGATGGCGCTGCCCTTGTCGGCGGAGCACACGGCGCGGAGGCCGACATTGGCGGCATTCTTGACGGGAACCATGAGCGTAACGTTGTTGCTCAGAATACGGACGATGTAGAATTCGGTATCGATGCCGCCGATGGTCTGGCGTTCAATCCGTTCTACCTTGCCCACACCCTGAGCCGGATACACCACGAGTTGGTTTGGTGAGAACAACGTTCACTCCTTGCAGTCTGTCACAAATTCTCTTAGCGCGAAAAAGTACAATAGCTTATTCCGCCCCGGTAGTCCATGCCAATTTGATTTGCGCGTTACGAAGCAGCGGTGCCGAAGGCGTTGACAAGCGCAATGGCGTCAGCGGGGCCCCGTTCGATGAAAGCCAGCATGCCCCGCAGGGCGCCATCCAGCACGTCGCCAACCAGACGGGGTTCCTCCCCGGAGAACTTGCTGAGCACATATCCTGCGGTGTTGGCGTGTTCCGGCTTGCCTATGCCCAGGCGCAGACGATGGAAGTCCCGTGTTCCCAGATGCTGGGCAATGGACTTGAGGCCGTTGTGGCCGGCAAGGCCGCCGCCGGTCTTGAACTTCATGCGGCCAAGGGGCAGGTCCAGTTCGTCGTGCACCACCAGAACCTGTTCGGCGTCCAGGTTGTAAAAATTGCAGATATGCCCGACCGCCTCGCCCGACAGGTTCATGTAGGTCTGCGGTTTTGCCACCAGCCACGGGGAGCGCAGCCCGCCCGGCAGGCATTTCCAGAGCTGATACTTGCCCTTGCCCGTGGAAAGGGAGGTGCAGGCATCAGCCGTGAACCGGCGGGCGTCGTCCATGAGGTGGTCGACAGCCATGAAGCCGAGGTTGTGACGGGTGTTTTCGTATTCCTTGCCCGGGTTTCCCAGGCCGACGATGAGGCCGGCTACTTGCATGCTGAATGCCCTCGCGTGTGCTGGGCCAAACGTGACCCGCTAAAAACAGAAAACGGCCCCATACCATGCAGTATGGGGCCGAAAGTGAGCGTTGATGCTACTTTTTCTTCTTCTTCTTGCCATCGTCTTCGGACTCCTCGGTCGCGGCTGCTGCACGGCCGGGAACGATTCGCAGGATGACGAAGTCATTGTCATACTTCACGCGAACGCCTTCGGGCAGCTGCAGGGCGGAGGCGAACACGGCGTCTTCGATCTGCATTTCGGTGATGTCGACAGTGATGTGGGGGGGCAGCAGTTCGGGCTTGCCGATGATGGTGACGGCGTCACGGTATTCTTCCAGACGGCCGCCGGCCTTCACGCCCTTGGAGTTGCCAACGCGCTTGATGGCAACCTTGACGTTGATTTCCTTTTCCAGGTCAACGCCGTAGAAGTCAACGTGCTGCACTCGCTGCTTGAAGGGGTGCATTTCAATCTTCCAGAGCAGGCAGGGCTTGCTTTCACCCTCGATATCGAGGTTGAACACAGCGGTCTTGCCAACGCTCTTGTAGAGACGTTCGAAAGGCAGGGATTCAGTCACAACGGGAATATTTTCACCGGTAGTGCTGTAGAAGATGCCGGGAATGAGGCCCTGCTCACGCAGGCGGCGGTTGGCGCCCTTGCCGAGGCCGTCGCGCTTCTTGATAGGGTAGGTGATTCTTTCGGACATAGTTTACTCCTTTAGGGTTCCACCACGAGGTGTTTCACTCGCTGCAGATAAAAAAACACTAAACAAACAATACGCTAACGGAAGATTCCGTATGGATGTTGTGAATGGAGCGTGCAAGCAGGCCCGCAATGGAAAGCACCTGCAGCTTCTCGCAGTTCTCGAGCTTGTCGCCCAGCGGTACGGTATCCGTCACCAGCACCTTGGAATAGGCGGAGCTGTTGAGGCGGTCGATGGCCGGGCCGGAAAGCACGGGGTGGGTTGCGCAGGCCATGACTTCCTTGGCGCCGTTGTCCATGAGCACGTTGGCAGCGGCCACCATGGTGCCGGCCGTGTCGATCATGTCGTCGACAACTACGGCGACCTTGCCCTTCACGTCACCGATGACGTGCATGGCCTGGGCCTGGTTGGGCTTGTCGCGGCGCTTGTCGATGATGGCGAGCCCTGCGTTCAGGCGCTTTGCGAAGGCGCGGGCCCGTTCAACCCCACCGGCATCGGGAGAGACCATGACGATCTCGTCCTTGATGTCCCGCAGGTATTCAAGGATGACCGGTGCCGCGTACAGGTTGTCCACGGGGGTGTTGAAGAAGCCCTGGATCTGCCCCGCATGCAGGTCGACGGTGACCAGGCGGTGCATGCCGGCCATGGTCAAAAAGTCTGCAACAACCTTTGCGCTGATGGGGGCTCTGGGCACAACCTTGCGGTCCTGACGGGCATAGCCGTAGTAGGGAACAACAGCGGTGACGCGGCCGACGCTGGCGCGCTTGAGCGCGTCGAGCATGAGGCACAGCTGCATCAGGTTGTAGTTCACGGGGGCGCAAGTGGACTGGACGACGAACACGTCGTCACCGCGGACGTTGGCACCGATTTCAATGCGGATTTCACCGTCGCTGAAGGTTTCGCATACAGCGGGGGTGAGCTGGCAGCCAAGATGATTGCAGATGGCCTTGGCCAGCTCCGGATTGGAGGAGCCAGTGAGTATCTTCAAGTCGCCGTGCATGGTATCAATTCCGGGCCTGAGGTCTGTAACTCACCTGTAAATGTAGTATGGCTGGGGCGGAAGGACTTGAACCCTCGAATGACGGGACCAAAACCCGTTGCCTTACCAACTTGGCGACGCCCCAACACCTACAGGTGGTGGATGAAGGTCTGCACTCCCATCTCGCGAAGGGCGGCAGACGCCTTCAATGCCTTTTCCGTCTCTCTGTACAGGGCGAAGAGGCTTGCGCCACTTCCACTCATCACAGCTGCGGCTGAGCCATGCCTGATGAGTGATCCCTTGTACGCCCGCAGCTTCGGAAAGGCCGCAAATACCACCGATTCAAAGCTGTTAAAAAGCCACAAGGCACGAGAGGAGGGTCTTGTATACGTATGAACTGAAGATGTCAACCTATCGGGCGTCGCTGTAGGCGCTTCCATGGCCGTATGTTCCCGGTCCCATGCCGAGAAGGCCCATGGCGTGGACACGTGCTCCGGCGGGCAGGCCAGTACCAGCGTGAACCCCGCAAGATTCACGTCGTGCGGTACAAGGTGCTCGCCGATACCCGTGGCGCGGGCAGGAACATTGCGCAGGAAGAAGGGGACATCCGCGCCGATGCGCGCGGCAAGGGCGTTCAATTGACCGGCGTCAAGTCCGGCAGGTCCGGCGCCGTCATTGAGGTGGGACAGGAGCGCGGCCGCATCGGCACTGCCGCCACCCAGCCCGGCGCCGTCCGGGATGCCCTTTTCAAGATGCACATGCAGGTCCGGGGCGTATCCTGTTGCCTCGGCAAAAAGACGCCACGCCTTGTGCAGGGTGTTGTCCTGCGTGCACAGGTCGGCCCGCTCGCATTCGATCCGCAAGCCCGAACCGTCGGTTCCCGGTGACACCGTCAGGGTGTCGAAAGGGGCGGGCAACGGGTAGAACAGGGTGTCCAGCTCATGATAGCCGTCGGCGCGCCTGCCGAGAATGTCCAGATACAGGTTGATCTTGCATCCGGCACGCAGGAGCACCGGGGATGCGGCATCCGTGGGGACGGTATTTCGGCCCGTGCTCATCGGGTGATGGTTTCGACGGTCAGGTTGTTGTTGGTGAAGACACAGATTTCACCGGCAATGGCCATGGAGCGCAGGCAGATCTCCTCGGCGGCAAGGTCGGTGTTGCGGGCCAGGGCGCGCGCTGCGGAAAGGGCGTAGGCACCGCCGCTGCCGATGGCGGCGAGCCCGTCATCGGGTTCGATCACGTCACCGGTGCCGCTGAGGATGAGGATGTGCTCGGCGTCCGCGACGATGAGCATGGCTTCCAGCTTGCGCAGGTACTTGTCCTTGCGCCAGTCCTTGGCCATTTCGACGCTTGCGCGTGTGAGATTTCCGCGGAATTCCTCCAGCTTGGCCTCGAACCGTTCGAAGAGGGTAAAGGCATCCGCGGTGGCGCCGGCAAACCCGGCAATGATCCTGTCGCGGTAAATGCGGCGGACCTTGCGTGCGGTATGCTTCATCACGATGCTCTGACCGAGGGTAACCTGTCCGTCTCCGGCCATGGCAACGCCGTTTTCATCCTTGACCGCCAGTATGGTCGTTCCGCGTAATTCCATCATGTATCTCCAGCAGGGCGCATGCGTGCGGCATGCGGCATGGTCGTTCTTGTATTCCGCGCGTCCCGGTCGGGACGGGGGCTAGTCGCTGTCGGGCCAGAACTCGGCCCGCTCCTTGAACCGTGCCGAGAAGCGCTCCAGTTGTTCCTTCTCGTCGGGGCGGTGGGCGTTGGCCGTGGCCAGCCCGAGGTGGTACTGGGTCTTCTTGCGGTCGTTCTTATAGAGCGCGCTGTAGGCAAGGTGCAGGTGCGCCTTGAAAAGGTAGCGGTGTTCGCCCAGCAGCCGGCCGTAATAGTAATGGACTTCCGAGTCTTCCGGCAGGTGGCGGAGGATTTCCTCGTAGTAGTCGGATGCTCCCTTGAGGTCTCCCTTGGTGGCCAGCAGCCGGGCATAGTAGAAGTCGCTGAGGTAGTCCTGGCTGTTCATGATGACCGCTTTCTGAAGCAGGGTGGCACCACGGTCCAGGTTGCCCTTGAGGTAATGGAAGATGCCCGCTTCACGGTTGACCAGAACGTCATTGGGAGCCCAGTCCAGAGCGAGGTCGAAGGCATCGGCTGCTTCCGTTATCCGGTTCAGCCGGGAGAGGGCTATGGCCTTGCCCATGAGCGGGATGGCCGTGCCTTGGCGAATTTCCGTGTCAAAGTGGCGGATGGCTGTAGCCGGGTCCGTGTAGCGTGCTCTGATAAGGGTCTTGATGCGCAGGAAGCGGGCATTGTTCTCCGGGCGCAGTTGCACCTCAATGGGCAGGGTTCTGATGCGGTCGGAGAGATACTGGATTCGTTCGTTTACATCGGGGTGCGTGCTCAGGTAGGCCGGGGTGTTTGAGCCCATCTGCCATTGCTTGCTGCGGATGGCCTCGAAACCGCCGACCAGCCCCTTGGGGTTGTATCCGCCCCCAACCAGATATATGAGACCCATCTGGTCCGCTTCCCGTTCATCCTGTCGGCTGTAATTGAGCATGGCCGCCTGCGCCGCTGCTATGGAGCCCACAGCCAGCCCGCTCTGGATGTTGCTGCTGCCGCCCAGGAAAATACCGGCCAGAGCCCCGGCCAGGCCGAGTACCTGGGTTTTTTTGGCTTTGGCAATGCGTCCGGCGATGTGCTGTTGGGTAATGTGAGCCAGTTCGTGGCCGAGAATACCGGCCAGTTCGGACTCGTTGTCCAAATTGAGCAGCAGGCCCGTGTGCACGAACAGATAGCCGCCGGGAACGGCGAAGGCGTTGAGGGAATTGTCGAGGATGACGTTGGCTTCAAAGGCGTAGGGCTGCGGCTTCATCGTGGTCTGCAGCCGCGTGATGATGTCCTTGACGTAGCTGACGATTTCCGGGTCTTCCACCAGGGGCATGCGGGACTTGACGAGGATGCTGAACTTGCGGCCGAGTTCCAGTTCATCCTTGAGGGTGAAGTCGCTGAACAGGTCCCTGAGGTCCGCTTTTCCAGACTGCGCAGGAACAAGCAGAGACAGGACGAACAGGAAGCCGCAGATTGCCGCAAGCCGTACCCCGGAGAAACTCCGGGGTCGGCGGAACAGTGCGGCGATAATGGCCTTGATGCCGTTCATGGTGCTCCTACAGCACGTCCCAGGCAGGACCGGCGGGGGTATCCCGCACGTCCACTCCAAGGGTGACAAGCTCGTCCCGCAGGGAGTCCGACAAGGCGAAATCCTTTGCCTTTCTGGCTTCCTGTCTGCGGGCGATAAGGTCTTCCACCTTGGCCGGGTCGATGCCTTTGCGTACGGTTTTGCACTGTTTGAGATCGCTCAGGAACGCGGAGGCTTCCATGGAGAAGACGCCAAGGATTCCGGCCCATTCATCAAAGGCTTCAAGCGCTCTGGAGAACAGGGTCTTGGCTCCGTCCGCCTTGCGCATGGCCTTGTCTTCCGTGATGCGGTTGATGAGCCGGACAATGCTGAACACGTGGCCGAGTGCGGCGGCGGTGTTCATGTCGTCGGCCATGGCCGCATGCCATGCTGCGAGGTGTTCCTCGAATTCTGCGGTGATTTCCGCAGGCAGGTCGGCGCGGGACCACTTGGTCCGGGCCAGTTCCTCGGCCAGCTGGGCCTTGGTTTCATAAATGCGCTTCAGGTTCTTTTCCGCATCGTCCATGACCTCAAACGTGAAGTCGATGGGGCTGCGGTAGTGCTTGGTCAGCAGGAAAAAGCGCAGGGTCTCGGGCAGGTAGTTCTCCAGAATGTCGCGGATGGTCTTGAAGTTGCCAAGCGACTTGGACATCTTTTCTGAGTCTACCTGCACGAAGCCGTTGTGCACCCAGTAGCGTGCCATATGGTCGCCGGTGGCGGCTTCTGTCTGGGCGATTTCGTTTTCGTGGTGCGGGAAGATGAGATCGAGCCCCCCGCCGTGGATATCCAGCGGCAGTGGCATGTGTTTTTCACTCATGGCAGAGCATTCGATATGCCAGCCGGGACGTCCCTGACCCCACGGGCTTTCCCAGAAGGGTTCACCAGGCTTGGCGCTCTTCCACAGGGCGAAGTCCAGCGGGTCTTCCTTTTCCTCACCCGGAGCGACGCGGGCGCCGGAGCGCATATCATCCACGTCGCGGCCGGAGAGCTTGCCGTATTCCGGGAAGGCCCGGACACGGAAATAGACGTCTCCGGCAGGGGTGGCATAGGCCTTCCCTTTGGCGATGAGGTCTTCGCACAGGGCGAGCATTTCGTCGATGTGTTCGGTGCACTTCGGTTCAATGTCCGCGCGCAGCACGTTCAGTCTGTCCATGTCCTCGTAAAAGGTCTGGATGTATTTTTCGGCCACGGCGGTACTGGAAAGCCCTTCCTGATTGGCGCGGTTGATGATCTTGTCGTCCACGTCCGTGAAGTTTCGGGCGAAGGTCACGTCAAGGCCTGTACTGCGCAGGTAGCGCACCAGAACGTCGAATACCACGGCGGAACGGGCATGGCCTATGTGGCAGAGGTCGTAGGCGGTGATGCCGCAGACGTACATGTTGACCTTGCCGGGCGTGGAGGGAACGAATTCTTCCTTGTGGCGGGTGAGGGTGTTGTAGAGCTGCATGCGGTAAGTCCTACTTTCCGTCAAAGAGATCTATGCGGCGCTGGTGACGCCCGCCCTCGAAGGGCGTTTCAAGGAAAATGCGGGCCAGTTCCATGGCCACACCGGGGCCGGTAACGCGTTCACCGAGGCACAGAACATTGGCATTGTTGTGCTGGCGGGTTGCACGGGCATGAAATTCGTTGGTGCACAGGGCTGCGCGAATGCCTTCGTGGCGGTTGGCGGCCATGGACATGCCGATTCCGGTGCCGCAGATGAGGATGCCGGGAATGGACTCTTCAAGCACCATGGTGCAGAGCTTCTGGGCAAACACGGGGTAGTCGCAGCTGTCAGTGCAGGCCGGCCCCACATCTTCCACGGTCCAGCCAAGGGCGGAGAGAAACGGGATAAGGGTCTGCTTGAGGGCGTATCCGGCGTGGTCGGAACCTATGCATACTTTCTTGGACATGTGAGCCTCTATGCTGAGTGCTGCCCGGAGCAGCAAGTTGTGCGTTTGGCGTTCTCCGCCCGTTCGGCGGCCTGTTCCTGTTCTTCTCTCAGACGGACGATTTCATCCTGCAGGAATTGCACCTGCCGTGCCGAGCGGATCATGTCAAGGGATGGTTCGAGTGGTCCTTCCCCTTCGGTGAGCATGTGCTGTGCTGTATGGCGTCCGAGATGTGCCTGTTCCTGCTCCAGCCGTTTTTCCAGCTGGCGGATCTCGAAGCTGCGACCGAGACCGATGCACATGAGCCTTATTTCACCGAGCCAGACCCTGAAGCCGAACCGGAGGTTGTCCAGCGGACATGCCTCGGGAGTTTCCGATGTGGCTTGCGTGTTGCGTTCTTCCATGAATACCTCGTGTAACGCCGCCGGGGCGACGGGATCGGTTCAGTTGTGCGGCAGGGGGCGTATGGTCGTGCCTTGCGGAATGTCCAGTCTGAGCTGCGCTTCCGTAAAGGCCTTCTCCGGTCGGACCCGCTCCTTGATGATGAGAACGGCGCTGCTCTCATCCCCGGATTCAATAGTATACTTTTCCGGCAATGATTCGGCCGGAGCGTCATATCTGTTGAATGTTATGCTCATGCGCCCGTTCTTTCCACTGATGGACCATTGCTGGGGCTGTCCCAGCATGTTCAGCGTGAGGGTGGAGTTGTGCCATCCATGTGCGGCGTCCGGGGCAAGAGTGTAGGCAAACCCGCCTTCAGGGACAAGAGCAACTGCT
>QKEJ01000025.1 GCA_003252375.1 Halodesulfovibrio sp. | reverse complement strand
TCACGAGGGGGCGGCGGAAGACCAGGGGCGGGGTGTCCAACCCGTAGCCGGTGGTGATGAAGAACCGGCAGTGGGCTCCCAGATAGATGTCCATGAATTCGTTGCGCTTCGGCGAATTGGCGTAGTCAAAGGCGTACGGCGTCATCGCCTCCGGCAGGGGCCGTGCGACCGACCCCATGCGCACCACCTTGTAGCCCTTTTCCGAAAGCGAGCGTACGGCCGGTTCAGCATTGGCGATGTCCGCATTGCGGAAGGCGTGCAGGTCAAGCTGCCTGCGCGCGTTCGTATCATCGCTGTTGCCGTACAGGCCGAGACGGACCTTGCTGTCGAACATGCCGTCACGGAACCCGAGGCACACGAACTCCTGTCCCTCGCCGATTCCCATGCCCTGCATCTCCCGCAGTCCGCGCTGCTGCTCCTTGCGGTCAAAGGCGATGTTGCACTCCTTCTGGGTGATGAGCGTGGAGTAGTCCCACGGCCGCAGGCTGAGCGCATGGCGTTCTCCGCCCGGAATGTAGTGGTTCCAGGCGAGCAGGTAGCGCGTCCACGGCAGAATGCGGACCTTGCGCCGGTACATCTTCAGGATCTGGGCATTGCAGGGCGTATCCGTGTAGCAGAACAGATCCAGCGTACGCGGCGGGAATTCCCCGGCCCGCTTCTTGCCCAGATAGATTTCCAGTTCCTCGTAGTGGCCGAGGGCCGAGGGCCGCATGGGCTCGAACCGGATCAGCACCAGCGGGGCGATCAGACGGATAAGCAGGTAGAGCGGCAGAGCCAGCCAGTGGGCCGCAGACAAGGCCAGATCAACCCGGGTGAACGGATGCGTGATCCGGTCCTTCAGGTTCACCGCCTGCGCCGAGCGGGAATAGAGATAGGCGGTATAGCGCTTGCGCAACAGCGACATGTAGAAGTGGACCGCAAGGAAGATGTTGTCGTGCCCGAGCCAGCTTCCGTAGACGATGTAGACGACATCGGGCCGCACGGAGAGGATGGCGCGCGCCAGCGCCTTGTTGAAAATATCGAGCTGTCCGTCGAACCCGGCGACGGAGACGTTGCCCCCGGCAAGAGCGGCATTGGCCTCCCCCTTGGCGAGCACGGTTACGGCGTCATGCGCCCCGGCCACGGTGGCAACGCAGGACGCCACGTACTCGTGCGGCGCACTGCCGATGATGAGCGCTCTCCCGCCCCGCGTCTTCGTGTTGCTGCTCATATCCGTTCCCTTGCCGGATCGCCGCATCAGGCGGCGAACCACTCTTCCATATGCGTCTGCAGTTCCTGCACGGTCCAATCACGGACCAGATGTCGCGGCAGCTGCAGCGCATCCGTGCCGCGCGTGATCAGCCCCGGAAAATTCGAGACCGCCAGATCAAATCCGCATTCACGGACGATGCGCACGGAATGCTCGTCGTAATCGGTCTTTCCGCCGTAGGGATAGGAGAACTCCCCTACCCGCCGCTGCAGCAGGCCTTCCAGCTGCGCCAGCGACCCGCTGATCTCGGAACGCTGCGCCTCCGGCGGCAGGTTCGACAAGCGCGGATGGTGCACCGTGTGTGCGCCCACCGTGGCCTGCGTGCTGGCATCCAGACGACGCACTTCGTCGGCGGTCATGACGCGGTGCGTTTCCCGACCGGCAACCGGCTTGCCTGCCTGCTCGCGCAGCTGCCGCAACACGTCCCAGCGTCCGGCATCGGGCAGGCGCAGCAGCTTGAAATAGATGGTCCGGTACAATGCATGCCGCGGCGACGGATCTTCCTTCAGCAGGATGCTCCATGCCGCGTACCTGTCCGCCTCGTCCTGGCCGTATACGGCCCCGGCCTGCAGGTCCGTCTCGAACGATTCTCCGGCAATGGTCAGGCACAGCCGCTCCGGCAGGCTTCCGGGACAGAGCACCAGACGCTCCAGCTCGTCCCACCAGAATTCCGTGGGCTCGCCCACCATGCCGCTGACGGTGAACACCGTTGCCGGCACCTCGTGCCGTTCCAGCAGGGGCAGGGCATGCCGGACGTTGTCCGCATAGCCGTCGTCAAAGGTCAGGGCCACGGCCCGCTCCGGCAGGGTTCCCGCTTCTGCGGCCGCCACCATGGCCGACAGGGCCATGGGCGTGCAGGTCCGGCGCAGCATCGCCAGATGCGCGTCGAACCGCTCCGGCCGCACCATGAGCAGCAGCGGGTCCGGCATGGGCCCGCAGACGCGATGGTACAGAAGAATAAGCCCCTTGCCGCTCACGCCTACGCCCCTTCCTTCTGTGCACGCACCGTCAGCACGAGCTGATAGTCCTTGTCGACCTCGTCCAGTTCCTCCCGGGAAAGCTCATGCTCGGCAAGGCCATGCAGGAAGGCCACGGAGGTGAGCACGTTGCCGTGCACGTCCACATGGACGTTTTCGGGCCTGAAGGCGGTCTCCATGGTCTTGCGCGCCGACATGTCGGTAAAGCGCCACATGTCGCCCCAGCGATCCATGTCATACCGGCTCACCTGGCTGATGCCCGGCAGGGACGCCAGCAGCACGCCGCCGGGCTTGAGGATGCGGTGGATGTTGCGGATGGCCGCCATCACGTCGAAAATCACGTGCAGGGTCTGGGTCAGCACGATGCAGTCATAGGTGTTGTCCGGAATCACATCCTCGGCACAGGTCAGGTCCGCGCATACCGTGGCGTACTTGGCCCCTTCCTGAATGTGCAGCACGTCCGAACAGGTTACGGCGTCGCCGCCGAAACGGGTGGTGTAGGCATTGTCCGCCGCCTCGAGCACCCGCCCCCTGATGTCCGCCTGATGCGTCTCCAGAAAGGCCTCGATATAATAGCGATCGATGCAGCGACCCCGGTCGAACCCGAACAGCCGACTCACAGGCGCAGTGCGCCGCAGACCGCCGAAATCCACGGGGGCCGGGGCTCCGCCGTCCTGCATGTCCGCAA
>QKEJ01000072.1 GCA_003252375.1 Halodesulfovibrio sp. | reverse complement strand
TCTCGAATCCGTATTCGACACCACCACCGAGCTGGCCCCCCTGGGCATGGAAAGCGAAGTGCTGGTCGTGGACAACGCCTCCAGCGACAGTACCGCCGACGTTGCCAAGAGCGCGTTCTCGGCAACCCGCGTCATCCGCAACAGCGGAGACAAGGGATATGCTGCCGCAGCCAATCAGGGAATTGCCGCCGCTACGGGCGACCTCATCTTCTTCGTGGACCCGCAGCTTGCCCTGGAACCCGGCTCCGCCCGCCGACTCATCGATTACCTTGAAACCAACACCAGCTGCGGTATCGCAGGGGGACGCATTGTGGACCAGAAGGGCTTTACCCTGAAGGGAGCCCGCGCCCTCCCCGGCTGCGTCTCCAATCTCGCTTCCGCACTGGGCATTTCCTGCTGCTGCCGCAAGACTCCCAGCCAGCCCGTGGAAGCCAAGGCCGTTCATTTTGCCTTTGCCGCCGTACGCAAGGCGCTGTTCTGCAACATTGGCAGGCTCGACGAACGCTTCTTCGGCGGCTACGCCGACCTCGACCTGTGCCGCCGTTCACGCAAGGCTCTCAATCCTTCCTGGCAGATTGCCTTTGTTCCGCAGGCAAGCGCCAAGGTGCTCGACCGTTTTGCCATGAAGAAGGAACCTGCCGACTTTGCCCTCTACGGCACGCAGGTGGTTCGCAACCGGATCAGAAGTGAGCAGCTCTATTTCTGGAAGCATTTCTGCCCCTTCACCGTGCTCTTCTTCGCGGGTGTGGACATGCTGGCGCACTCCGTGCGGTACTGCATCAATCTGCTGCCCTCCATCGGCTCGGCGGACAAGCGCGCCTACAACTGTGCCGTGGTGTCCGAAACCGCCAAGGCCATGCTGGACACCCAGCTCGGCAGCCAGTTTCCCACTACCTCCTGGTAGCAACACGCTTCACTTGCACACAAAAAAGGGCCCTCGTACGAGGGCCCTTTTTTGTGTGGCAGAACCACGCAAACGGTTCAGCGGTTCGCTTCGCAGGTGGCCCCCTGCGGAGCCGCCATGTATTTGGCATAGATCTGCGCATGTACCCGCTGCTTCACCATCTGCCCCAGAACGGTCGAAACCTCGTGCCGACGGGCAAAGAACGGAGATTGGCGGGAAATGGCTATATAGACGTTTTGCCCGTCCTCATACTTGAATTGACTCTTGGTGACATCACGAGCGCTGGAGAGGGAACGCAACATCCAGTCGCCAGCACTCTCCGTCATGATGACCGCATCAAGCCTGCCCCGCAGAAGCTTGCGAATATTCTGTTCAAAGGAGAGCACGCCCTCCTTGATAATGCGCGTATCCGTATCAAAGTCGGGATGATAGCAGGCACCATTAATGACCCCTATCTTCTTTCCGGCCAGGTCTGCCTGTGAGGAAATGGTATGGGAGTGCCCCTGACGGACATAGAACGCCTTGGTGGTCTTGTCCTTGTACGGCGGATCGACAAAGTACATGTAGCGTTCCCGGTCCGGCCTGCGCAGCAGGCCAACCATGACATCAACCCGGCCCTTGGCCATGTAGCTGAGGCCCCGCTCAAAGGGCAGCCGTTCATAGACAACACTGCAGCCCAGCCGGGACGCGAGTTCCTCGAAGAACTCCACGTCAATGCCGACCTTGCGCCCATTCACCAGGGTCATGCGCCACGGTGCGGAGTCCGAGTAGGCCACCACAATACTTTCCGCCCGGCACTGCCACGGGCTCGCAAGTGCCAACGTACACAAAAGCATGCACACCAGCGCAGGCAAGACGCCTCCGACCACCTTCCTCATCCACCTCTCCTCTCACCAGTCATGCCATAGGACATCGGATATCCCATTCTGCGGCTGTTTGCCACGAAATGCGCGACAATGCAAGCCGATGCCCGGTCCCCTTTCAGCTATATCCCATCATGCGAAAAAAAGGCGCGATATCGCTCCTTGATGAAGCCTTCCCGGACCATATCTCCCACGTGCCCCGACAACTCCTCGAATCGGCCTGCCAGAGGCGAACGCTTCGATACCACCACATGGGGACGGATGTCCTTTTCGAAACAGAACGGCGCCATGGTGATTCGCGATTCAAGATGTCGTTTCTGCAGAATGTACCGAGCCGTCGATTCCTCATTGATGAAGACGTCGATTCGTCCCTTGAGCAGCTTGTCCACATTCTGGTGCACGCTCCGCACGGCATACTTCGTCAGGGACGTATCGGCATCAAACTGCGGAGCATAGGCCACGCCGTTGGAAACGCCGATGACCATGTCCCGCAAATCCTCATACTGTCGCAGGCTGTACGCCTTTTCCCGGAGGGTAAAGAACCCGATACGGATGGTGTCGGAATAGGCAGGCTCAACGTACAGGAGATAGCGCTCACGCTCGGGACGCCTCTGCACACCGATCATCAGATCGAGCTCGCCGCTTTCCATCTGGCACAGGTTGCGCACAAAGGGAGCATGCACGAACACGAGCCGCACCTGCATCCGTCTGGCAAGCTCCTGCAGGAACTCCGTCTCTATCCCCTGCTCGCCATCAGGCGTTTCAAACCGCCACGGAGGAAAGGAGCTGAACCCTACCCGGATAGGCGGCAGCAACGGGCCATCCGAAGCCGGCTGCTCCGGTGCTGCCCACGCAGGAGCACGGGACATCCCCAGAACCATAAGAATGACCAGACACACAGAGGCGAGTCTTGCAGATTTTTCAAGCAGAGACGTGCAGAAACGCAGAACAGGAGTGAAAACCTTCATATACATACCGCAATCCAGCATCTGTTGTGCGGATTGCATTGCTATACTTTCAAGAGATGGAGAATAATAGACAAAAACCTAGCCACATTCACGCAACAAGTACAAACCGACGGATAAATACCCAAATCCCACTCAAAAGACAATAGGAAACAAGCACTCACGACCAAAGACAGATGTATCACACCAACAATTGACAGTGCTGGCAGCATAAAAAAACGGACTCACCAGAAAGTGAGTCCGTCCGTCAGGCACAAGAGGTTCGCAACTATCGGGTTTCTGCCATGGTCCGGCGCAGACGATGCACCATGGCCCCGATATCATCCGCCCCCACGATCTCGGAGACCAGGGCGCAACACCGGGCGCCGTGCCGCACCACATCAGCCACATTATGCAGCTTGATGCCCCCGATGGCCACGTGAGGGATATCATGATTCTTCACCACATACTCCAGATACTCGTATCCCACAGGAGCGCAGACATCCTTCTTGGTCCTGGTGGCGAAGATGGGGCCGACACCAATATAGTCCGCCCCCCGGACGATGGCGTCGCGGCACTGTTCAGGCGAGTGTGTGGAGAGTCCGATTATCTTGTCCGGCCCGACCAGGCGGCGGACATCCTCCACGGGAAGATCTTCCTGTCCCACATGAACACCATCCGCATCCACGAGCATGGCAATATCCACGTGATCGTTGACAATGAAGGTACATCCAGCATCGCGAGTCATGCGTCGCAGCTCGATGCATTCGGCAAGCATGGCGCCGGCCTTCTTGTCCTTCTCCCGGTACTGCAGCACCTTGATGCCCGCCATGAGCATGGCCTCGGCCACGGCAATGGTGGAGCGCCCGGCAGAGAGCCCCTCATCTGTCAGGGCGTAGATATCCGTATTGAGCACAGCCTGCATCAATCTCTCCTTTCTGAAAGCTATTCGGGGATACAGGGCCCGAGAACATGGGCCAGCACGGCATCCGCCTGCAAGGCCGCAGCCATCATCACCCGAGGCGCCATGGGCGGCATTCTGCTGATGTCACTCGAAAAATCCCCCACCATGGCCGCTATGTCACGGATGCGCCGTGTTCCCATGTCGGGGCCGCCCCATCCGGCCATGCCGGATGCGGAAACAAAGAAGGCCTTGCGCCCAAGAAAGGTCTCGGCCAACATCTTCTTGCCCTCCACGCCATCCAGCGCCTCAACCACCACCGGGCATTCGGCAAACACGGCCAGCACATTGGTCTCATCCAGTTCCAGACGGTGCATGGAGACCTCCACAGCCGGATTGATGGCCAGCAGGTTGTCCCGCAGGGCAGCCACCTTGACCCGGCCCACCTGGTCCGCAAAGAAGAACTGACGATTGAGATTGGAATCGTCAACGCTGTCATGGTCGGCAAGCACGAACCGGCAGACACCGGAACGGGCGAGCAGCATGGCGCAATTGGACCCCAGCCCCCCGGCGCCGGCAATTCCCACGGTCACGGACTCCAGCCGGGCAAGCTGCACTTCACTCAGGTAGCGCAGCAATCCCTTGCGGAAAAAGCTGTTCCCGTTTTCTGCGTCATCCTGCTGCATGCCTGCGTCCTCCATCTAAATCCAAGCCCTACACGGCCCCGGCAGCGCCTTCAAGCGGTTCCCAGTCCTTGAATACGGGCTGGTACCCCTTGCTGCGGATCACCGCGCACATTTCGTCCACGCTGCGCGGATCGGAGATCTCAAACTGCCCCTCCGTCTCATCCGCATCCGCATGACCGCCAACGGCGGTGCACACACCTGCAGACATACGCGTCACCCCGAGGGGAATGAGGTGGTCGCGCAACTCCGCCGGCTCCCGGGTGGAGAGCGTAAGGCCGCAGCGGGGCAGAAAGATGCGCTGCGCAAGCATGATCTGGACAAGCTCCCGGTCCGAAACAACGCTGGTGGGCTGGAAGGCACCGGCATGCGGACGCATGCGGGGAATGGAAATGGCAAAATCCGTCTGGGGATAGGTACGCTGCAGGTAGGCGATGTGCAGTCCGGTAAAGAAGGCATCCCGCCGCCACTCATCCAGACCAAGCAGTGCGCCAATATTCACCACACGCATGCCAGCCTTGCATGCCCGTTCCGGCGCATCAAGCCGAAAGGCGAAATCACGCTTGGGACCGCCGGGATGCAGGTCAGCATAGAGAGCAGGGTTGTACGTCTCCTGGAAGAGCGTGAAGCTGTCCACGCCGCACGCCACGAGATGCGCGTACTCCTCCTCGGTGAGGGCGAAGATTTCCACCCCGATGGAGGGAAAGAGATCACGCAGCAGCCGTGCGGCATTACCGATGTATTCCACCGAAGCCTTCTTGGGCGCCTCACCGGTGAGCAAAAGCAGATTCTTCAGTCCCGTGGCGGCAATGGCCTCGCCTTCACGACGGATCTGCGCGTCATCCAGCTTGGCCCGCCGGATGCCGTTACAGGTATTGAACCCGCAGTAGACGCACTGGTTGGTGCAGTAATTGGAAAGATACAGCGGAGTAAAAAGATGAATGGTCCTGCCGAAGTGCTGCAGGGTAAGCTGCTGCGCCTGTTGGGCCATGGGTTCCAGCAGGCCCGCCGCCGCAGGGGACAGCAGGGCCAGATAGTCCTCCACGGAGGGGACGCGGTTTGCAAGCGCACGACGCACATCCGTATCCGTCACCCGTTCCATGACGCCGACGATGTCCATGTCGGCGAACCGGTTCAATACTTCAGCAAATGCCATGATGGTTACGCTCCCAGAAAACCGGTCAGCGGGGAAGAGGCTGATGCGCTTCCGCTCAGCACCGGGCCGGCCTTGGCCAGAAAGGCCTGTCGTCCCGCACGCACAGCAGCCCCGAAGGCCTCGCCCATGGCGACCGGGTCCCCCGCCGTGGCGATGGCCGTGTTCACGAGGCAGGCGTCAGCCCCCATCTCCATGGCCTCGCAGGCCTCGGAGGGCTTGCCGATACCGGCGTCCACCACGATGGGCAGGTCGATCTCCTCGATGAGGATGCCGATCATCTCCTTGGTACGGATGCCCCGGTTGGTACCGATAGGCGCGCCCAACGGCATGACGGCAGAAGCCCCTGCATTGACAAGATCACGCGCCACATACAGATCGGGATTCATGTACGGCAGCACCACAAACCCTTCCCTGGCCAAAACCTCGGTGGCCCTTGCGGTCTCATAGCCGTCAGGCAGGAGATACCGGTTGTCCGAGATCACCTCGATCTTGATCCAGTTGCCACATCCGGCGGCGCGAGCCAGCCGGGCGATACGAATCGCCTCATCGGCATCGCGCGCACCGGAGGTGTTGGGCAGGAGCTGCATGTGTTTGGGAATGTGCTGCATCACATTCCCCGTGGCGGCGTGCATATCCACCCTTCGCAGGGCCACTGTTATGACCTGTGATCCCGAGGCGCGGCAGACATCAGGGATGACCGCATCAGAGCCGTATTTTCCGGTACCGGTGAACAGCCGGCTTTGCAGCTCGGTTCCACCGATTACCAGAGGATCGTTGTTGTTGCTGTGTTCCATTAGCCCCCTCCTACGAAATGCAGGATTTCGAGTTCATCCCCGGCGACAAGCCGGACACTCCCAAGATTGTCGGTCATGACAATGGTTCGGTTATGCTCCACAACCACGGAACGCACATCCAGCTCCCTGCCCTCCAAAAAACTGAGCAGCGAGACGCCTTCGGCGCATTCGCATTCTTCTCCGTTCACACGAATTATCACTGGCTCACTCCTGTCGCATGCCCAAAAAAAAGCCTGCCACAGGGCAAGCCACAGTCGCCGCACCCAGCGGCCAGCTTCCCTCCGGCGGTTCGAACCGCTTCAGGTTCAAGGGGTCTGGATCTCCTATCCACTCTCAGCCCGTATCTGCGGGCTCCCCCAGCTTGACTTCTCGGCCGAAACGCACAATGCGCCCGGCACAAAAAAAACGCTCCCCTGAGGCGAGCGTTGCAGCAGCATGATTGCTGTAGCTTCCCTCCGCCGGTGTCAACCGTCTCAGGTTCAAAGGGTCTGGGCCGTGCCCACTCTCAGCCCGTATCTGCGGGCTCCCCTAGCTGTTCGGGTAAACAGTACGCAACCGGGACGCCCTTGTAAAGTCCTCAATCCACTTTCCACCACGCCGGATATGTCATGAAACACCTGCACCACCCTTGCAACGTAGCACGAATTGGTATATTTTCACACGTAACACATATTTTGGAGGATTCCATGAGCAGCTCCCGCCAATCGCTTCGCCTGCCGTCATCACCACACACGTCTCCCCTGTCATGTCTGCTTCGAACCGCCCGCGTCACACTGTGCCTCTGCATGCTGCTGGCCGCATTTGTTCCCGCTGCCCATGCACACCGGGTCAATCTCTTCGCATGGTCGGAAGGGGCGGTCATACACACCGAAGCGACGTTCAACAGCGGCAACAAGGCGCGCATGAGCCATGTGGTCGCCACGCGCACGGACACGGGAGCCGTCATTGCCGAGGGCGAGACGAGCAACGAGGGCATCTGGAGCTTTACCCTGGACGAGGCGACCCTTGCGAGCCACCCGGACATCCTTCTCACGCTCAATGCGGGCGAGGGCCATGCCAACACGTGGACCGTGACTGCGGCGGATTACGCAGGTGCCGACACTGAGGGCGTCAGTCCTTCTCCAGCCGGCATGTCCGCCACGGAAAGCACCTCGGACGACATGCCCCCCTTCATGGAAGACACCGCCCCGGCAGCCCACGCTCGGCAGGGTTCATCTCCCGACGGGCAGATGCTGGAGAAGAGTCTGGAACGCGCCATGGACGCCGCGCTGGAACGAAAGCTGGCTCCCATCCGCAAGCAGCTTGTTGAACTCGGACAGCACTCCCCCAACATTCAGGATGTCATGGGAGGCATAGGCTACATCTTCGGCCTGATGGGCATCGCCGCCTACATGGCCTCCCGAAGGAAACGGTAAGCCCTGCCTCCGCACGTTGCACAAGGAACACATGAAACGAGGGGACGGAATGCGCGCATTCCGTCCCCTCGTTCGTAAGGTCGTGTGGCCTTAGCTAACTGTCCTTGTGGACAGTGGCATGCACCGTTCCGTCCGGCAGCACATAGGCATGGGCCATGTGATCCGTGTTGTGGAACACGCCGTACTCTCCGCGGTTGCTTATCATGATGATCCCCGCATGGCCCTGCACGCGGGAATGGAGCAGCTCGATCCCCTTGCGGGCCGCTATCATGGCGTCGTCCGCAGCAAGGTGCTCGCAGGCAGAACGGCACATCAGTGTCCGGATGATGCCTTCACCGAAGCCCGTAGCGGATGCGCCGCCCAGCAGGTTATCGCAGTAGACGCCGGCACCGCAGATGGGAGCATCGCCCACGCGTCCGGGGCGCTTGCCGGGAGTGCCACCCGTTGAGGTAGCGGCGGCCATGTTTCCGTACCGGTCAATGGCCACGGCGCCCACGGTTCCCTGCGGAACAGGCTTGAACGCGTCATGGGTGCAGTATCCCTGGTGGTTGCAGATGGTTTCGAAAAGCTTCAGTTCGCGTTCGGTTACCAGAGCACGGGGATCGCACTCCTTGAGCCCTTGCTCCCGGGCAAACCGCTCCGCCCCCTCGGCAACGAGAAAGCAGAACTCCGTATCCATGAGCTTGCGGGCAATGTCCACGGGGGTCATGAAACGACGCACCGCGGCCACGGCGCCAAAATTCAGGTCGCGGCCATCCATGATGGATGCATCCATCTCGATCTGCCCGTCGCTGTTCAATACGGAGCCGCGCCCCGCATCAAAGGTGGGGTCCACTTCCAGCACGTTCACGGCGGTCTGCACGGCGTCCAGTGCGCTTGCACCGCGCTGCAGCATGGGCCATGCCCGTTCCACGGCCTCACGGCAGCCATCAATATGCGCCTGCCTGCGGTCCTCCGGAATGGTCCAGGCGCCACCGTGCACGATTATCCTCGGTTCCATCATGTTTGCCTCGCTGATCTGTATGGATGACGACAAGGGGCGTTCTACTGATCCCTTACATAATGATCAAGCAGATTCAGCAGCAGATCTCATGGCGATTTCAGCCCGATAATTCAATCAAAGAGATACAGGATGCGGAAGGACGCAGTCTCCTGCTAAGCAGGGGCAAAGCACATGGCCCCCAGGGGCGGCAACGTCAGCTCAAGATAATGGTCACCGCTAAAGTGATCCTGCTCCGCCCTGACGGCGCCGTCATTGCCCGCATTGGAACCGCCGTAGTGCTCGCTGTCCGAATTGAGCAGCTCCTGCCACATCCCGCCACCGGGGCAGGCTATCCTGTAATGCGTGCGCACGACCGGGGTAAAATTGAAAATCCACAGCAGGGGGCGGGTGCCGTGCCCCATGCGCATGAAGCTGATGACCGAAGCAGCATAATCCGTAATGTCCAGCCATCGGAAACCGGACCAGTCGTGATCGGAGAGGTACATGGCCGGCTCGCGCACCAGCAACCCGTTCAAGTCTTTCACCAGGTTTCGGATGCCTTCATGGGCAGGAAACTGCCTGAGGCACCAGTCCAGTTCTCCCTCTTCGTTCCATTCGTTCCATTGCCCAAACTCGCCGCCCATGAAGAGCAGCTTCTTGCCCGGATGCGCCCACATGTAGCTGTACAGCAGGCGAAGGTTGGCCTGCTGCTGCCACATGTCGCCCGGCATCTTGGAAAGCAGGGCCCCCTTGCCGTGCACCACCTCGTCATGCGAGAGCGGTAGCACAAAGTTCTCCGTAAAGGCGTAGAGCATGGAGAAGGTCAGATTGTTGTGATGATGCGGCCTGTAGACCGGGTCCTTGCGCAGGTAGTCGAGCATGTCGTGCATCCACCCCATGTTCCACTTGAAGGTAAACCCCAGCCCCCCCGCATACAGGGGGCGGGAAACCCCCGGCCAGGCCGTGGATTCCTCCGCGATCATGCAGGCGCCCGGAAACTCGGCATGCACAACCCGGTTAAGCTCCGCAAGAAAATCAATGGCTTCAAGATTCTCCCTGCCCCCGTACATGTTGGGCAGCCATTCCCCGTCCTCCCGCGAATAGTCCAGATAGAGCATGGAGGCCACGGCGTCGATGCGCAGCCCGTCCACATGGAACTCCCGCAGCCAGTACAGGGCGTTAGCGAACAGGAAGTTGCGGACCTCATGACGTCCGTAGTTGAAAATGTATGTGCCCCAGTCCGGGTGTTCGCCCAGCCGGGGATCGAGGTGTTCATACAGGGCGCTGCCGTCGAATCGCCCAAGACACCAATCATCCTTGGGGAAATGGGCGGGAACCCAGTCCAGAATGACGCCGATACCCGCCTGGTGGCAACGGTCGACAAACCTCTTGAACTCTTCCGGCGTGCCGAAACGGGAAGTGGGAGCATAGTAGTGGCTGGTCTGGTATCCCCATGACTGATCAAGGGGATGCTCCGCCACGGGCATCAGCTCCACATGGGTGAATCCCATCTCCAGCATGTAGGGGATGAGCTCGTCGGCGATCTCAGCGTAGGAGAGAAACGGCGAGTATCCTTCGTAGCCGTTATGCTTGCGCCGCCACGAGCCAAGATGCATCTCGTAGATGGAGACGGGCCGGTCAAGCGGCGGGCCGGCATCGCGCCGGGCCTGCATCCACACATCATCCTGCCAGGCATGATTGTCCAGATCCCACGTTACCGATGCAACGCCGGGGCGCAGCTCCGCATACAAGGCCATGGGATCGACCTTGTACACCACGCGGTCATCCGCCCCCCGGATGCCGTACTTGTAGAGCTCCCCCTTGCCGAGTCCGGGAACAAAGGCGGCCCAGATCCCCGAATCCCCCACGGGATAGAGCGGCATGGTCCCGTAGTTCCAGTCGTTGAAATCCCCTGCCAGATGTACTTCCCCGGCGTTGGGGGCCCAGACGGCAAAGCGGTATCCCTCCTGTCCGTCCTGCACAAGCGGGTGCGCGCCGAGGATACGGTACAGGTCCCAATGCTCTCCCCGGCCAAAGAGATAGAGGTCAAACGGCTCCAGAAAGGTCGGTATTGTCTGCATGAAACATCCTTGGGAGATCGGCTACTGCATTCCCAGTTCCCGGTAGAGATCAATGTATTCGGTGGCGGAGCGTTCCCATGTAAATTGCTGCTGCATGGCGCGGCGCACCATGTCCCGCCACGTCTTCGGCTCATCCTTCCAGACGGATATGGCCTGCGTCACGGCAGCATGAAAAGCATCCGGGGTCTGTTCGTTGAAGATGAACCCCGTGGCACCAGATTCCGGCCAGGGCGTAATGGTGTCACGCAGCCCGCCCACGGCCGTGGCCACAGGCGGCGTGCCGAACCGCAAGGCATACATCTGGGTCAGCCCGCAGGGTTCGTACGTGGAGGGCATGAGGAAGATGTCGCACCCGGCCTGAATGCGGTGGGCCAGATCCTCGGTGTAGCCCACAATGGTGGTGAGCCGGCCGGGATAGTCCTCCATCATGGCGTGCAGACGGGCTTCCTTCTCGAGGTTGCCCTCTCCCAGCACCACGACACCCACGTCCTGCTGCATGAGACGCGGCAGGATATCGATCAGCAGGTCCACGCCCTTCTGTCGGCGCAATCGCCCGATAAAGCCAAGGATAGGCCTGTTCTTGAGCGCCGGATCCATGTCCAGTTCCTTGATGAGGCTCAGCTTGCAGTTGCGCTTTCCCTTCAGGTGATCGGCGTCGTAGGTGCAGGGCAGGAAACGGTTGCTGGACGGATTCCAGATGGAATAGTCCGCCCCGTTCAGAATGCCGTGCAACTTGTGCTGACGGGCCCGAAGCACGCCCTGCAGGCCGCAGCCGAAGGCGTCTGTGAGAATTTCCTTTGCATAGCTCGGGGAGACGGTACTGACCTTGTCAGCGCAGGCAATCCCGCCCTTGAGGAAATTGAAATCGCCATAAAACTCCACGCCGTCCATGGACCATGCCTGCGGCGGCAGGGCAGCCCCCTGGAAGAGACGGGAAGAGAACCGCCCCTGAAAGGCCAGGTTATGAATGGTCATGACACTTCGGGTGTCCTGCCAGAAGGGATCGTGCTGCCGCCAGTAGTTCAGGTAGACGGGAATGAGCGATGCCTGCCAGTCATGCGCATGCAGGATGGCGGGGGCGGGTCCGAGACGCTTGAGAAACTCCATGACGGCCCGGCTGAAGAAGATGAAGCGCTCGGCGTTGTCGAAATAATCGCCCTTGTGATCATTGTAGTAGAAACGACGGTCAAAATACTCGCTTCGGTGCACGAAGTAGACCGGCATCCCGTGAAAATTGGCCTGAAAGATATCCGCAGTGACAGGATCCCACGGGTACCCGACATGGCAATCAGACCAGGCGAGGTGCACCCCGAATTCGGCAGAGCCCAGCCTGCCGTAGAAGGGGGTAACCACGGCGGTCCGGATGCCCATCCGATGCAGGGTCAGCGGCAATGCCCCAAGAACGTCACCGAGTCCGCCGGTTTTGGAAAACGGGTATATCTCAGAGGTCACGAACACTACTTGCGGTCTCATCGTCGACATATCTCCCTAGCGTTGCCCCTCATGCGGGCCTGACGCCCTCACAGTCCACCCTCACGCACGGCCATCCCCTGCCCCACGTCTGCGCTCAGCACACACCCCTGTAAGAATTCCCGCATCCTCATGAAAAACTCAATGATTACTCCGCCGGATACGCCGCCAGCATGTTCCCGTAGTCCTGCAAAATGCGGCCGTGATCAAAGCACAGCGGCGGCAGTTCCTCCAAGGGAAAGAACTGCGCCCTTCCGGCATCATCCCCGGCAACCGGGCTGGCGTCCCCCTCCACGTCCACGACAAAAACACAACTCATCGTATGCAGACGGGCGTCACGCGCGGGGTCCGAGTAAACACCGAGCAGCTGACGGATGCGCACACGCAGCCCCGTCTCCTCAAAGGCTTCCCGCACGGCAGCATGTTCCACGGTTTCACCGTAGTCCACAAATCCGCCAGGCAACGCCCATCCTAACGGGGGATTGTTACGCTCTATCAGCAGAACCCCCCTGCCCTGCACATGAACAATGACGTCCACCGTGGGAACGGGATTCCTGTACACACGCACAACCGCACCACATTGCGGGCATACAACACCATCCGCCGAACCGCCGTCACCTGCCATATGTGCTCCCTTTTTCAGAATAATACACCAGCCCACGACGGAATAAAACCGACAAGCATATAAAAAACGGCCTTCAGGGCGCCATCCCCGAAGGCCGTCTTTTGCAAAAAGAAGAAGATGCACTTCTTAATGCACAATGCGGGCCAGGAAATAAAAAACAACAAAGCAAGCCCACAACACACTGTTTTTACAGCCCATACACACAAAGCAGCCGCGGAACAATTGTCCCTTTGAAGTACAACAAATTGTACCTGCACGCCTCTGCCCGCTCTGGGGGCCGCAGGACAATTCAAGTTTTTGTACTGCTGCTATGCGACCAGAATTCCGGAGGCTGCAATATCCGCGGCCTCCACGGCCCCGCTGCGGAGGATGCGCACGGCATCCGGACCGACAATTTCCACAAGCGTTGAGGCCCTGCCCCCGGCTGGGGCTGGAGGCAGGTCAAGAATGCCCCCCGTAGCCCGTACAAGCTCCGGATCAAGACAGCGCCCCTCGGTCACGGCGGGATGCCCACTCAGATTGGCGCTGGTTGAGACAAGCGGCACGCCTGCGGCAAGACAGAGGGCTCCGGCGACAGGGTGGGGGGTGAGACGCACGGCGACCCTCCCGGTTTCTCCGGTAAGAATCGCAGGAACGGCATCCGAGGCGGTCACCAGAATGGAAAGGGATCCGGGCCAGAAATGATCGGCCAGCTTGTCCACAAGAGGGGAACGGACATCCGTAAGCATGTCCAGTTGCTCACGGCTGCCCACGATAACGGGCAACGGCATGGAATCGGGCCGTCGCTTGGCCGCATACACACGGACAATAGCGTTGACATCAAAAGCCGAGCAGCCCACGGCAAAGAACGTCTCCGTGGGATAGCAGAGCACCTCTCCGTTACGGAGCGACGCTGCGGCCTCTTCAAGGGCCATCGTATCAATCGAAAGTCCGTTCATGGACACATGCTCTCCGCAGCGATTCGCAACGGTTGAGGACCGTAGGAATGCAGTATACAAGAAAAGAGGCCGCTGCGCCTCAGGACACCAACACATGATGCCCGACGATACCGGGCCCGGATACCACCTGCATGAAACATATCAAATTGATTGCCGTCGGCAAGATCAAGGAGCCCTTCTGGGCGGATGCGGTCACGCACTACCGCAAACGGCTTGGCCACTCCCTCAAGATTCAGGAGGTTCTCGTCAAGGACGGAAATGCCAAGCTGCCCACAGCCGAGCGCAATATTGAGGAAGGAAACCGGATACTGGCCGCCCTTTCGCCTGCCGACATTCCCATCGGCATGGACGAGCACGGCAAGACCTACCCTTCCGTACGGTTTGCCGCCTTTCTGGAAGACCTGTCACTGGACGGCAATCGCGTCCCCTGCTTCATCATCGGCGGAGCCTTCGGTCTGTCGCCGGCGGTGCTGACAGCGTGCCGTCACACCATCAGCCTTTCGCCCATGACCTTCACGCATGAAATGGCGCGCGTCCTGCTTTACGAACAGCTGTACAGGGCCGACGCCATTTTGCGGGGCAGCCCCTACCATCACGTCTGATCCGACAGGGAACGTCTACAGCACCTCGTATACGCGGGTGTGCACGTTCCCGAAAACAAGCTTGAAATACGGTCGAATATCCTCGGACTGGGGGTCACCGACAAGCAGACGCACCATCATGCTGTCATACATGCCGGCATCCATGACATACCGCGTATCCGACAACGTATCGATCACCAGGTGCACGCCGTTGAACCGGAAGTAATCCTTATGCTGCACGCCCTGAGGGGTCAGAATGTCCACACTCTCCATAGGGATGGGGGTCTTCAGCTTCCCGGTGGTTTCGGCAAAGGCTCCGAACTGCGAATTCAGACTTATCTGACCCAGTTTCGTCACCTTGTACCCGCTCATGGTTTTGGCCGCGAAGTCCCAAGAGCCGAACCTCGTAATCCATTCCCCCAGCTTGAGAGAGTCCACCGTCACCACCAGATACTGCTTCTCTGGCAACTGGAACTCCATATCCTTGGTGCCGAGATCATGCAGGAGGGAAACAACCTCCTGCTCGCTCTTTCCGGCCCATGCCCGAAACACATTTCCCTGGTGTGTCACGATATACTTGATGAACTGGTTGGCAAAGCGGGGGCTGTCAGTGGTATAGATGGCCGCCATGGGATAAAGGGAGTCGGAGCTGTGCCGGGCGCCGTCCGAAAAGGTCCACTTGCGGGTAAAGAACTGCGTTGCATAGCCCCAGTCCCACCAGGTCCAAACGGTCCCGCCCGGATCAGTGTTCGTCCTTATCTCCTTGAGCGCCTTGACATGCGGAGCGGAAATGAAGGGCGTAACCGGCATGTAGGCCATCTGAGCCCAGACAGGGACCGCAAGCAGAAATGCCAGTCCCCCACCCAGAGCATACCGCAGTGCAGGCTTTGCATAACGCGATGCAAGGAACCTGTGCAGCATCCAGTGCAGGGGATAGCAAATGCCCACTCCAAGGGCTGGCCCGGCGAACATGGTCATGCGCCCCCCGAGCTTGAAGCTCAGCAGCCCAAGAACGAAGAGCGGTGCCATAAAGGCCAGCACCGGTTCAAAAAGTATGGCAAACAGAAATCCTACACATCCGACAAGGGCAACCCAGGGATATGTGTAGAAGTACTGCAGCATCTCCTTAACGGCCAGATTCTGCGCTTCAATGACGCTCTGCACCACCGAAGGAAACACAACGTGCAGGTTTGCGCCTGCCGATTCCCCGGCATTATCCACAGGCTTGAGATAAGAGCCGATACTGGCAAACAGGGTGGACCAGAACGTACCGTTCAGGCCGATGACAAGAATTCCGAGAACCAGCACAACCCCGGCATACCTGTTGGCAAGCACGCGGTCTCCTCGTTCGGGAAAAAGCAGCAGGCCCAGCACCAGCAGGGCGGCAGCAATACCTACCCAGCCGCCCCCCAGCGGCAAGCCGTACACGGCCATTCCGGCGAGCAGCGGAATCCGTTCCCCCTTGCGGCCGAAAAGCAGCACCAGCCCGACCCCCACAAGGGGAAAGATCTTTGACAGGTACAAAAAGAAAGGATGCATTTCATGCAGTTGCCATCCGGCGATACCCGCCAGCAAAAGCATGCCCCATTCCCACGTGCGGACAGCTGGCGAAGCCTCCTGTGCACCATCCTGTCTTCCCTTGCTCCTCCACATGCTAAACGCCGCAAGCGGTGTAAGGATGCGCCCACGCAGGTAAACGGCAGGCGCCAATGCCAGCAGCAACGGGCACAGCAGCATGACAAGATCGGTGTCATAAAAGCCCAGCAGCGTCCGGTACAGGAACCCCGGAGAAAGAGAGGTCACAATGGCGGCAGCTATCCCAAGCTCCGGACAGCCCAGCAGCACCATCCAGCCGATCATGACCACGGCAACCAGGCTGGCCATAAAGGGAGGAGCCCAGTAGGCCAGGGTTTCATGGCTGAGCCCGGTCAACGAGACCAGGTCATTGGTCATGGCTGCAAAGGGATGATACACGAAGAGATCAGGGTTAATCCCCCGGATCAGCCATGTGTACGCGTCATGCGTCGCCAGAATGTGCTCGCCGTCCACCATGGCCACCTGGTCCGGCAAAGGCGAGGGCTGCAGCATGCGGACGCCGAGAACGAGGCAGTAGGCGACAAGCGCACAGATAGCGAATTTCTTCCAGTCGAAACGTATGCTGTCGGACGTCATTGGTTAGTCCTGAGGGGCTTAAGGGGTTGCGGGGCACATGCCCTGATGCGCGAAGTATATCCAGAGCCGAATCCTTCGGGCACCTTACATGCACCCGTAAGGATATTCAAATGCAAATCCCGTCCCTGCCGGGCCCATTCCCCACTTTCCGTCCAGCCTGATTTGCGCTATGCACACATCCCGTACCCATCACCCGAAGCTCCGGGCGAACATCAGCACAAGGGAGTCTCCATGGCTGCACTGAACATGAAATACCTTAATGAACTCGGCGAATACATGCGCTCCGGAACCATGCTGGAAGACTTCGAATACTCCCCTGAAGAGCGCCGTTTGGAGATGCTCGAATTCCTCGAAACCCTCATGGACATCGCGGAGCTGGCTGACGAAACGGCCACAAAGATGATCTTCAAGAAATCTCAGATGGCCGCGCTGTTCGGCATCAACGACCAGAAATAGCGGGTATCACTCCCGATCGCATATTCCTGCGAGTCCTCTAGCCCCCACCCTGCAGGCAAGGCTGCGGGAGGAGACTCAAGAGCAAGGATAACCACCCGGCCATTCGGGGCCACGCGATCACCGGCGAACTCCAGCAGGCGTTCCCACGGCATGAAGGCACGGCTGAGCAGCAGGTCGGCCGGAATGCGCCCCTCCATAAAGTCTTCGGCACGGCCACGGAAAACATGGGTATGCGGGAGTCCGAGACGGGCGACAGTCTGCTGCATGAACAGGGCCCGCTTCTCGCGCACCTCAACAAGATGATACTCCCCACGTTGCCAGACAATGCGCAGCGGAATGCCCGGCAGCCCGGCCCCGGCCCCGAAATCCCAGCAACTCGGCGCATCGGGAAGCTTCAGGCTGTCCAGGAATACGGCCAGATGCAGGCTGTCCATAAGCAGGGTCCGCAAGGCGTCATCCCACGAGTATGGACCGATAAGATTCATCACCTTGTTCCACTTGAGCACCAGCTCCAGATAGGTGGCGAGATTTCCCATCTGCCCGTCCGTCAGGGCAAAGCCGCACTCCCGCACAATGGCGCCAACCGTTTCCGCATTCATATGCACCGTCTTCTTCAACGCTCGATTCCTCCCGCACCCGCATGGCGGGTGCTACAGACTGCTTTACGGGGCCAACCGACGGCCCGGGGAAATCTGGACTACTGCACAGGAGCAACACTTGCAAGCTGTTTGCAGATACCCTATTACCTCTGCACGCAACACTGATGTTGAATGAACAATCATTTTCTGGAGAAGACCACATGTCCCAATCCCCAGCATTGTCGATACTCTTCCCCGGCCAGGGGTCACAGGAACCCAACATGGGCCGGGATCTCGCCGAAGCCGATTCCGCAGCCATGAACCTCTGGAAGAAGGCCGAATCCATAAGCGGCATCGATCTTCGCGGAATATACTGGGACGGCGACGAAGCCGAAATGGCCAACACCCGCAACCTGCAGCCGGCCCTCACCGTCGTGAACGTGGCCCTCTGGATGCACATTGCCGGCAAGACCGCGCCCCAGTGCGCCGCCGGACACAGCCTGGGCGAATTCAGCGCCCTTGCCGCCGCCGAGGCGCTCAGCGTGGACGCCGTGCTGGAAACGGTTTCCCTGCGGGGCAGACTGATGGCGGAAGCCGACCCGGACGGCAACGGCACCATGGCCGCCGTGCTCAAGATGGCCCTTGCTGATGTGGAAGCCGTGGTACAGGAATCTGCCGAAGCTGTCGGCGAGATGATCCGCGTCGCCAACTACAACACCCCCGGCCAGTTCGTTCTTTCGGGCACCAGGGCCGCCATTGCCGATGCCGCGGAACGCGTCAAGGCACGCAAGGGCCGCGCGGTCCCCCTTGCCGTTTCCGGCGCCTTCCACAGCCCGCTCATGAACGAGGCCGCCAAGGAGCTGGAAGGCCACATGGCAGGACTCAGCTGGAACAAGCCCAAGTTCCCCGTCTATTGCAACGTCAGCGGCACAGCCGTTGCCGATGCCGCCTCGCTCAAGGACATCATGCCCCGGCAGATGACCTCGTCGGTCATGTGGATCGACACTATCTGCAACCAGTACGTCGCGGGCATCCGGCGGTTCGTCGAAGTGGGCCCCAAGGGCGTGCTGGGCAAGATGCTCGGCCAGATCCTCAAGCCCGTGGCGCAGGGAGACGACTGGAGCTGTTCCTCGGTAGGCAACCTTGCGGCAGCCGCTGCCCACCTGGCGGATCAATAGACGCTGACGGGCGACACGCCACACCGGCCGGCACGAATGACATCTTTTCATGTGCCAAGTTGTGTGGTATAATTTGGAGTTCGAAACGGGGTATGGATCTTGTCCATACCCCGATTTACATACCAATCCTTTATTTCATCCATATCAGAAGAATCAGAGAACGACATTATGCGCGCAAAGAATCATCTGCTCGGCTCCCTCAAGGCAATCGTGGCGGGCATGGACCTGCAGTGGCCCGACAAGACCACCATTGAGCCCCCCAAAGACAAGCAGCACGGCGACATGGCTGCGAACATAGCCATGGTCCTTGCCAAGCAGGCCCACACCAGCCCCCGCGAACTCGCTGCCCGGATTGCAGGCGAGCTGCAGCATGATCCCCGAATCGCCAATGTCGACATCGCCGGCCCCGGCTTCCTGAACATCACCTTTGCCGCAGACTTCTGGCACAGCACCATCCCGGCCATCGAAGAAGCCGGCCCCCGGTTCGGCAGCGTGGAGTACGGCAAGGGCAAACGGGCCCAGGTGGAATATGTTTCCGCAAACCCCACGGGCCCCCTGCACATCGGCCACGGCCGGGGTGCCGCCGTGGGCGACAGCCTTACCCGCGTGCTGCGGTTTGCCGGATACGATGTGGAAACGGAATACTATATCAATGACGCGGGCCGCCAGATGTACATCCTCGGCTTCTCGGTGCTCTTCCGCGCCAAGCAGCTGTGCGGACAGAACCTGCCCGACCCCGAAGATTTCTACCGGGGCGAATACATCAAGGACATTGCCGCCGAGGTGCTCAAGCTGCACCCCGACCTGATGGACATGCCCGAGGACGATGCGCTGCCCATCTGCCGGGACTACGCCCTCAATGACATCCTCGACGGCATCCGGAAGGACCTTGCGGACTTCAATGTCGAGCACCAGGTCTGGTTCTCGGAAAAATCCCTGCTGGCCGAAGGCGCCGTGGACAAGACCTTCGACCGCCTGCGTGAGGCGGGGCTGGCCTTTGAACAGGATGGCGCCCTGTGGTTCCGCACCACCGACTTCGGTGACGACAAGGACCGCGTGCTGAAGAAGTCCAACGGCCTGCTCACGTATTTTGCGTCCGACATCGCCTACCATGACAACAAGTATGACCGGGGATTCGACCTGTGTGTCGACATCTGGGGAGCGGACCACCACGGCTACGTGCCCCGCATGCGTGCGGCTGTCGAGGCTCTTGGCAAGCCCAAGGAAAGCTTTGATGTCATCCTGGTGCAGCTCGTGAACCTGCTGCGCGGCGGCGAGCAGGTGGCCATGTCCACCCGCGCCGGCACCTTTGACACGCTGGAGGAAGTGGTCAAGGAAGTGGGCCGCGACGCCGCCCGCTTCATGTTCCTGTCGCGCAAGAGCGACAGCCATCTCGACTTTGACCTCGACCTCGTAAAGCAGCAGTCCATGGACAACCCCGTATACTACGTACAGTACGCCCATGCCCGCATCGCCTCGGTGCTGCGCAAGGCCGAGGAGCGCGGCATTGCCGTGCCCGCCAAAGCCACCCCGGCCATCCTGGGTGCGCTGACCGGTCAGGACGAGCTGGACATGCTGCGACTGCTCGACCAGTTCGAGGACGTTGTGGAATCCGCCGCGCGCCAGCTGGCGCCGCACCACATCAGTTTCTACATGCAGGATGTGGCCAGTGCCCTGCACCGGTTCTACGCCAACAACCCCGTCCTCAACGCCGGAGACAACGACGTTGCCGCCGCCCGCCTCGTCCTGCTCAAGGGCGTGGCCACGGTCATCCGCAACGGGCTGGACCTCCTGGGCGTCAGCGCCCCCGAATCAATGTAACCGGCAGAACGGACAAATCGCTTCATGGGCATTCGCTTTTCCAGAGACAAGGAAGCCGGGGAAACCGGCAGACGCCAGATACATGTCACCGCCAGCCCTGCCGCCTGCATCGGGCTGGTGGTTGTCATGTTGCTCTGCTTCGTCTGGGTTTTCGTATTCGGGCTCATCGTGGGTCGCGGCTATCAGCCTGAGGAAGCCGTTCCCGAACTCCGCCAGTTCATGCCCTCTGCAAACCGCACCGATGCGCGGAACGCAACCGGCACATCTCCGACAGCCGAACCGGTTCCTCATGAAGCGAAGGTCATCAAGGCAGAGGATCTTACGTTCTATGACCGCCTGAAGAAGGACCCTGCCCCGGCCTCCGCGCCGGTTCATTCCTCGCCTGCTGCGACGCGCCCCCCTTCGGCAAAGTCCCCTGTCACTACCCCGGAGGCCCCCTCCCTGGTGGAACGGACGAACAGCAGTAACGGCGCCGTCTTCAATTACGTCTACCAGGTAGCTGCTTCCAAGGACAAGGCGGCAGCCGAAGCCTTGGCCCAGCGCATAATGGACAAGGGACTGCGCACCCGCATTGAAAGTGCGCAATCCAGCGGCACCACATGGTACCGCATTCAGGTTCTGTTCCGCGGTACGCCGGAGGACACCAGAGAAATGAAGGAAATCCTCCAGCAGCTCGGCATCGCCCGGCCCCTGCTCAAAAGCAAGACCCAGGACTAATCCGAGCGAAGTGTTAAAAGAGGTTAAACTGGAACATTTAATTGACTTTTTCTGGGTTTTATCTACACTAACCAGTTATCGGACTTTCTATTTACCCCAAACCTCTTGAACAGTGCGCCTCTGACGCCGACGACCCCATGATGCAAACAGCTCCCCAACCAAATTTCATTGCCCGCCTGGGCATGCGGACACTTGCTGTCCTTAGTGAAATGGGAGCCATGTTTCTCTTTCTGCTCCATGGGCTCGTCAACATCTTCACGTCAACAAAGCAGCTGCGCAAAATCGTGCACCAGATGTATTTCATCGGGTCCAAGTCGCTGCTTGTCATCTCCCTGATCGGCATTTTCACAGGTATGGTGCTTGGCCTGCAGGGCTACTACACGCTCGTCAAGTTCGGCTCGGAAGGGCTGCTCGGCGCAGCCGTTGCCCTGTCGCTGATTCGCGAACTGGGACCGGTTCTCACGGCCATCATGGTCACGGGACGCGCCGGGTCCTCCATGGCGGCTGAAATCGGGGTCATGCGCATCTCCGACCAGATTGATGCGCTGGAAGTCATGGATATCAACCCCATCAGCTACCTCGTCAGTCCGCGCTTTGCAGCTGCCATCATCTGTTTTCCCCTGCTGACGGCCGTCTTCGACGTTATCGGCATCATCGGCGGCTACCTGACCGGTGTCGCGCTGCTCGGCATCAATCCCGGCATTTATTTCTATCGCATTGAATCCAGCGTAAACAGCCACGACATATATGAAGGCTTCCTCAAAGCCCTGCTGTTCGGCGTCATTGTCGCCACCGTAAGCTGTTTCCAGGGATACTACACGCATATGCGGAAGGACGGCGTGGGACCGGAAGGCGTTTCCAACGCCACAACCTCGGCGGTGGTCATGTCCTGCGTTCTCGTCCTCATTACGGACTACATTGTAACCTCGTTCCTGCTGTAGCAGGCGCCCGGATTCACATGGCAGATCACAACGGCTGGGACATCCGCATGGAAAATCTTGTGCTCGGGTATGACGACACCGTCGTACTCGACAACATTTCCGCGTCCCTGCCTGCGGGCAAGATTTCCGTCATTCTCGGTGGCTCGGGAGACGGCAAATCCACATTGCTTCGCCATGTACTCGGGCTCAAGCGGCCGATGGCAGGAAAGATCTTCCTCGGCCCGCACAGCTTGTTCGAGTTGTCCTCGGGGCAATTCCGCAAGGTCCGCCGCCGCATGGGAGTCCTCTTTCAGGATGGCGCCCTGCTTGGTTCGCTTACCCTGGGGCAGAATGTGGCCCTGCCGCTGACCGAGCACACCAAGCTGGATGCAGCCACCGTCGAGAGTATCGTACAGCACAAGCTCGCCCTTGTGGGACTGGACAAGTACGCGGACTACTATCCGAACCAGCTTTCCGGCGGCATGCGCAAACGGGCAGGCCTGGCCCGGGCCATTGTGACCGACCCGCCCATCCTGCTCTGCGACGAACCGACATCAGGACTTGATCCCATCAACTCCGCCCAGATGGACAAGCTGCTGCTGGATATGAAACAACATTTCCCGGACATGACGATAATTGTCGTCAGCCATGATCTGCAGAGCCTTTATACTATCGCGGATCACGTCCTTGTATTACACGCCGGCAAGGCCGTGTACAACGGCGGCCTTGAGCCGCTGAGGCAGACCACGGATCCGTATCTGCGCCAGTTCCTCGACCGTTCGGCAGGAGACATGCAGACTCCGGACCTCCGGCTGGGCCAGGAAGCCCGGGACGCCCTCAGGGCGTGGCTCGACAAGTAATGCGTGATGAAACCATGATGAACCGGACACCACGATGAAAAAGTATTCCAAAGAGACATCCGTAGGGGTATTCGTTCTTGTCTGCCTGCTGTGTGTAGGCTACCTCACCATCAAGCTCGGCAAGATGGAAGTCATGGGAGACAACACGTATTCCGTGTACGCCCGGTTCACCTCCATCACCGGCCTGCGGGTCGGCGCCGATGTGGAAGTGGCCGGCGTGCCCATCGGCAAGGTTGCCTCCATACGACTGGACACGGAAGACGGACGCGCCAAGGTTTCGCTCGCCATCCGAAAGGATGTCACCCTGTCCGACGACGTCATCGCGTCGGTCAAGACCAGCGGGCTCATTGGCGACAAGTACATTAAACTTTCCCTCGGCGGCTCCCCCGAGCTGCTCGGCGACGGTGACGAGATCACCGAAACCGAGTCCGCCGTGGATATCGAAGAGCTTATCAGCAAATATGTTTTTGGGGGGGTATAGAACTATGATCGGCTTTTTGTCAGGTATCCGCGGAATAGCGCGGGCTCTGGTACTGTGCCTTGTCCTGACGCTCTGTGCATCCGCTGCGCAGGCAGCGCCTTCAGCCGCACAGGACGCACTCAAGAAATCCCTGGACACCGTATTTTCCACGCTGAACGATCCTCAGTACAAGGATGAAGCCAACAGGGAAGAGCTGCTCAACCGCATCGAAACGGTGGTGCAGTCCATCTTCGATTATACCGAATTTTCCGCCCGGACCGTGGGCCGCAAATGGCACAAGTTCACTCCCGACCAGCAGCACAGGTTTGCCAGCGCCTTTGCCGACCTGATCCGCGCAACCTACATTGAGCGGGTCAAGGGATACAGCGGCAATGGCGTCACCTACGTGGGAGAACGCCGGAGCACCAAGGGCGACAAGGTTGAAATCCAGACTCTTTTGGATTATCAGGGAAAAAGTGTTCCCGTAGATTACCGCATGCTCCAGAAGGACACATGGGTCATTTACGACGTGATCGTGGAAGGCGTGAGTCTGGTCAAGAACTACCGCACCCAGTTCCAGGAACTGCTGAACGATGACGAAAATGCCGATTCCCTCATCGCCCGGGTCAAGGCCCGCGCCGAGGAAGTCCGCACCCAATCCGGGAAAACGGATTAATCGAAACGAGCGTACACATGAAGCGCCTGACCTCTCTTCTCGCAACTGCCCTTCTTGTCCTTGCAATGGCCTGTACGGCCCTGGCAGACAGAAGCGTTCCCCTTGCCTATTCCTCCCCGGAGCCGCAGGGAACCGCCACGCTGGCCATGGCCGACACCACCTCCAAGGACCAGCTCTATGCCCAGCGGATGGGCCTGGACACGTTTGACGACGAGGCGGAATACGCAAACTCTGCAGATAGTTCGGTCAACGATCCTCTTGAGGGATGGAACCGCTTCTGGTTCAGCTTCAATGACTCGCTCTATATTGACGTGCTCAAGCCCCTGCACAAAGGGTACTCCGCCGTCACACCGTGGGAGCTGCGGGCCGGTGTCTCCAACTTCTTCCACAACCTGCTCTTCCCGGTCCGTTTCGTCAGCGCCATCCTGCAGGGCAAGCTTGCCGATGCCAGCGTTGAAAGTGCACGCTTCATCGTCAACACCACTGCCGGTTTCGGCGGCCTGATGAATCCTGCCGAGGACAAGAAGCCCCTCATCAAGGTCAGCGGCGACGAGGAAGACCTGGGACAGACCTTCGGCGCATGGGGCATGGGCGAAGGCCTCTATATTGTTTGGCCCCTGCTCGGCCCGTCCTCCTTGCGCGACAGCGCCGGCATGGTAGGTGACTCGTTCCTCAACCCGGTCTCCTACATCACCCCGTGGCATTCCTCGCTGGGCGTGAAGGGATACGGAGAATTCAATGACATGGACCAGCGCATCACGCAGTATGAAGAACTGAAGAAGTCGGCCATCGAGCCGTACCTTGCCATCCGAAACGCCTATATTCAGTCACGGCGGGCCCGGGTAGCCAAATAGCAAGCATCAGGGGGACGCACAGCGTCCCCTTTTCATGTGCCCCGTGCAACACATAAACGAACGCCCGCAGCACGGCTGCGGGCGTTCGTTTATGTGTATTTTTTGCACTGAGGTGGCGGCTAGATGGGAGGTGCGATGGTGACGAGCACACTCATGTCGGTGATGGCCCGCACGCCGTGCGGCTCCCTGATCTCGGAAATGAGCACGTCGCCGGTTTCCGCCGGAAGAACGGTACCACCTTCGCCAAGGAATTCTCCACGCCCGTCCAGCACGAGGATGGAAAGCTCCCCATCAAGATCATGGCTGTGAATGGGCAGTTCCTGCCCGGCCCTGAAGTTGAAATTGAGAATCTTGAAGTTCTCGGACTCGTGCACGAGATACTTGTGGAACCCCTGATCACGATAGGCGCGAACGCCGGTCAAACTGGTATGTTGCATGGTTGCACTCCTTACTTACGTGTTTCGTTATGCAAAGGATAGCCACTCTGCCGCGTTCCGATGTGACCAAGATCACACAAGGCAACATTTCCTGCAGAAAACCTCAAGGCTGCCGCCCTGCGATCATTGACAGACCCGTTCGTCTCGACATACCCCATAACACCAACCGAACCACGCATTATCCCAAGGAGATACCGTGTTCATAGAAGTAGGCTGCATCGTCGCCGGCATCCCGCTCGGCCTGGCCTTGCGCAAGCGCCCGTCCATTGTGCATGCCGTCGACAGGTTGACCATGTGGGCCATATATGGCCTGCTCTTTCTGCTCGGCGTCTCTCTCGGCACCAATGCCGATCTCTTCTCCCAGCTAGGTTCCATAGGCCTGCGAGCCGCAATCATCAGCCTGTGCTGCCTCATGGGCAGCGCGCTGGCGGCGTGGGCCCTTGACCGGTTCATTCTGAAGGGTAAGCTCGATGCGCGGTAGCCTCATCATTCTCTCCTTTTTCCTGGCAGGCTGCCTACTGGGGAGGCTTCAGGTGCTACCCGGATGGCTCTGCAACGATCAACTCGCCACGTACGCCCTCTATGCCCTCCTTCTGCTCGTAGGCATGTCCATCGGCTTTGATACCCGATGCTGGTCCATCCTGCGCGAGATGCACCTGCGCGTGCTGCTGGTTCCCGTATGCATCACGCTGGGCACCTTTGCCGGTGCCGCCGTGGCTGCGCTGCTGGTCCCCGACATGCCCCTGCGCCACGTTCTCGGTGTGGGAGCCGGATTCGGCTACTACTCCCTCTCCAGCGTGATGATCACCAAGATGGTGGACCCCATGCTCGGTTCCATTGCCCTGCTCTCCAACATCATCCGCGAACTGACCACTCTGCTGGGGGCTCCCCTTCTCGTTCGCCTTTTCGGCAAGCTCGGCCCTGTTGCCTCGGGGGGCGCCACCGCCATGGACACCACGCTGCCCATCATCGTTCGCTTCGCCGGGGAACGATACGGAATTGTGGCCGTATTCAGCGGCATGTTCCTGACCGTGGCCGTGCCCTTTCTGGTAACCTTCATCTTCAGTTGAGGGCACCCTCACAATTGTACGTAGTCGCTCTCAGAACTACCTCAGTGTACATTCTTGTCATTTAAAGCCCGCTTTTTGGCTGATTCTACGATTTTGCGTTGACAATTTGGCAATTCGCGTACAACAAGTCAGAAGGTATTTTTTCAAAATTCAAGTAGTTCAGGAGACGAGAGGATGCTGAAGAAGTTAGTGCTCATCGCGTTGGCAATATCCATTGCCATGGTTGTTTTCGGCTGCGGCAAGGAAGAAAAGAAGGCAGAAAAGAAGGTGGTCATCGCACATGACGCCACCTGGCCGCCCATGGAATTCCTCGACAAAGACAAAAAGATTGTCGGGTATTCCGTGGATTACACCGACGCCATCGCTAAGGAAGCCGGTTTCACGGTCGAACACAAAAACGTTGCTTGGGACGGCATCTTCGCCGGCCTGGCCAATGGCAAGTACGACATGATCGCCTCTTCCGTCTCCATTACCGAAGAACGCAAAGAGCAGTTTGACTTCACCACCCCCTACTTTGAAGTCAAGCAGGGCGTCATCCTGCCTGCCGACAGCACCGCCAAGAGCCTTGCCGACCTCAAGGGCAAGACCGTAGGCGGCCAGCTCGGCACCACCGGCGTATTCGTGGCCAAGAAGAACGGCGAAGTTATCCCCAAGGAATTCGATGAAGTGGGGCTGGCTGTTGAAGCCCTGTTCACCGGCCGCATTGACGCCGCCATCTGCGACGACGTGACCGCATACGACTACGTGCTTAACAACGAAAAGTACGCCGGCAAGCTGAAGGTCGGCTTTGTTGTGGAAGCCGATGAGAAGGAATACTACGGCTTCGTGGTAAAGAAGGGCAACAAGGAGCTTCTCGACCTGCTCAACAAGGGCATCGAGGCCGTCAAGGCCAAGGGGATCGAGAAGGAACTGCGCGAAAAATGGATCGGCAAATAAGTCGCTGAAATATAAGAATTACAAGGGACTGGCACCTGGGTGCCAGTCCCTTGCTTTTGAATGATCTCAAGCATATCCGGATAGGCGTATGACTGTAGAAAAGAAAGAGATCCGCATTGCGGTAACAGACGGGATGCTCATCCCCTCCAGCAAGGACAAGTCCTTTGTCAGCGCATGGATGATCTCACTATGCATTGCTGTCGGTTCCATACTGTTTTTGTGCATTACGAAGCCGAAGCCCTACTATGAAATTCTCAAGTTCCTGCCGGACGGCATACTCATCACCTTCGAAGTGACCATTGCCTCCATCATCGTGACGATCCCGATAGGTCTCATTACCGGATTGGGGCGTCTCTCCAAGAACAAGACCATCAATCTGATCGCGTCCACCTATGTGGAGATCATCCGCGGCATCCCGTTGCTCGTACAGCTGTTCTTCATCTATTTCGCCCTCGGCGAATTTGTCCAGCTGCCGGACCTTACCGCGGCCATAATCGCCATGAGCGTCTGCTACGGCGCGTACATGGGCGAAGTGTTCCGCGCGGGCATCGACGCCATCGACAAGGGACAGACCGAAGCGGCACGCTCCCTCGGTTTCAACCCCAGGCAGACCATGTTTCTGGTTGTCCTGCCGCAGGCATGGCGCACCATCCTGCCGCCCGTGGGCAACGAATTCATTGCCCTGCTCAAGGACTCGTCCCTCGTCTCCATTCTGGCCGTATCCGAACTGCTGCGGCGCGGACGCGAGTATGCCTCGGTTACCTTTGAATACTTCGAAGCCTACCTCATGGTGGCGCTCATCTACCTGTGCATCACCCTGCTGATGTCCAAGGCTGTCAGCATCATGGAAGCAAGGTTGAATTACTATGACGAACGCTAATACCCCCATCATCCAGATACGCAACGTATACAAGTTCTTCGGCCAGCTCACCGCGCTCAATGATGTCTGCCTTGATATCCAGCCCGGCGAAAAGGTTGTCGTGATCGGCCCTTCGGGTTCCGGAAAATCAACCATGCTGCGGTCCATCAACCGGCTTGAAACCGTGGACAAGGGCTCCATCATCGTGGACGGCAAGGACGTGAACGATCCGGCCAACGACATCAACGCCATCCGGCAGGAACTGGGCATGGTATTCCAGTCCTTCAATCTCTTCCCGCACCGGACGGTCATTGGCAACCTGACCATGGCCCCCACGCGACTGAAGAAGGTGCCCAAGGACGAGGCCGAGGCCACGGCCCTTTCCCTGCTGAAAAAGGTGGGCATTTCCGACAAGGCGCACGTCTACCCCTCCAACCTGTCCGGCGGGCAGAAGCAGCGTGTGGCCATTGCCCGCGCCCTCGCCATGCAGCCCAAGATCATGCTGTTTGACGAACCCACGTCAGCCCTTGATCCGGAAATGATCGGCGAAGTGCTCGACGTCATGGTCAACCTGGCCCGCGAAGGCATGACCATGGTCTGCGTGACGCATGAAATGGGCTTTGCCCGCGAGGTGGCCGACCGCATCGTGTTCATGGATCAGGGGCAGATTCTGGAAGTGGGCACGCCCGACCACTTCTTCACCAATCCGGAGCACCCCCGCCTACAGAAGTTTCTCGAGCAGATCCTGTAAAAACTCCGCACGACGAAACAACAAAGGCCGACGCAAATGCGTCGGCCTTTTCTTTTTCATCGATGCCTCTCTCTACGCTGTGCGCAGCATCATGGCTCCCATGATCGCCAGCATGACAAAGAGCAGTTTCCGGTAGGTGCGTTCACTCATGCCGGTCGAAAAACGGATTCCCATACGCGTGCCGAACCATACCGTGGGAGCACAGGCCGCAAAGAGGCCCAAGACCTTCCAGCTCCACATCCCGGAGAGCGCGTGCGCCAGACTCACGACAAGGCAGACGGCCAGAAAGAAATAGGCAAGGGTTGCCTTGATCACATCCTTGGGCCACCCGGTCAGGGCCGTATAGACCACCGTGGGAGGTCCGCCCGCACTGAACGCGGCGCCAATGGCACCGGTTCCGAACCCGGCCAGATATCCCCAGCGGGGAGACACACCCTGCAGACGCACCTTTTCAAAAAACAGTCCGTACACGGCATACAGCATGAGAAAGCAGCCCATGGCGCTCTTCATCATGTCTCCGGGAACGCTGCGCAACAGCAGGACACCGACCACGACACCCGGCACCGCCCCGATAAACAACGGCCGCAAGCGCTCGCGATCCGCAAACCGTCGATAGGTCCAGCCCACCTGCGCATTGAGCAGAATGCCGCAGAGAATGGACACGGCCACGGCCACGGGCAGATCCAGAAACATGGTCAGCAGGGGAATGGCCACAAGGGCGGAACCGAATCCGGTAAGCCCCTGCACGAATCCGGCAAGGCCATAGATGGCGGCGGTAAGCAGAAAATCGTTCATATGCATCTCCTGAACCGCACTCTATACCCCCTCCGGTACAAAAGAACAATGCAGGCACCTTTTGGTGCCTGCATCATGAATCCGCATGCAGGGGGAAAGGGGCGGTTACTGCTGCAGCGCATGCAGCAGGGCGTTGCGGACCTCGGTGATCATCTCGCTGTCGAGCAGCTTCTGGCCATACGTGTCACGCACCGAAAAGCTGTCATTGGTCCGCGAGCCCAGCGTGGCGATCTTGGCGAACAGAATGTCCAGCCGCATGGCCTGCAGGGTTCTCGCCACATCATACAGCATGGCGCGCCGGTCCGGCGCGGATATCTCGATCACGGTGTAGAAGTCGGACAGGCCGTTCTCTATGACCACGGAAACATCATTACGCCCCCTGTGCGGCCTGGGGTGCTTGTCCCGGGTCTGATCTATCCGGTACTCCATGGAGAGTTTGCCAATCAAGGCATACTGGATGGCGCCCCGCACCTTTACCCAGAACTCCTTGGCGTACAGGGGGTCAGGCGGTGCGGAAACATGAAAGACGTCCACCACGGTCCCGTCACGCCATACAAAGGCATCGGCAGAAAAGACCTTGAGATTGTGCAGGGCAAACACGCCGGCAAGGGTGGCAAACAGACCGTGCTGGTCACGGGCCACCACGACAACCTCCCACACGTCGCTCTGCCTGCCCTCCAGAGGGCGGGGTTCCAGAAGAACGATCCCACGGGCGGCGCGTTCCTCGCTCAGGCGACGTTGCGCCTCCTTGATTTCCCACGCAAGGTCACGGACCAGCACCATGTGGCGGATGATCGCCTCGGGTTCCACCACCAGCGCATACCGGGACGGCAACTGCTCCAGCATGGCGGCTCCGGTTTCACCCGTCACCGGACAGTCGGGCTGCCGCAACAGTTCCAGCACACGCCGCTGGGTATCCGCAATGGTCCGGGCGGAAAGAGGAGTGGCCAGGGTGCTGTCCCGCAGCATGTTGGCCACCTTGCCGTAGAGCTCCGACAACAGCGAAGCGGACCACTGGCTCCACGCCTTTGGTCCCGTCGCCCGCGAGTCGCCGTACGTCAGCAGATACAGCCTGTCGAGACGCTCCTGCGTACCAATAATTCCGGCGCACTGCGCCACCACGGATTCATCGGACAGGTCCCGGCGATGCGCCGTACGGGCCAGCAGCAGGTGGTGTTCCACCAGAAAGGCCACCTCTTCCACCATGTCCTGCGGCATACCCCATGCCGAAAGGCAGGTACGGGCCATCTCGGCCCCCTTGGCGGAATGCGAGGAGGCATCCTCTCCGCCCTTGCCAAGGTCATGGAACAGGGCGCCCAGCATCAGGACCGCCTTGTCCTCCAGCGCGTTCCAAAGCGGGGTGAACCTGTGGTGCATCTCAACCGGCAAAGTTTCCAGATAGTGGAGCACGAAAAGGGTATGCTGGCCCACCGGGTAGGTATGAAAGCCGTCAAACTGCACCCGGTCGCGCACCCGTCCGAAGTCGGGCATGAACACGGAGAGCAGTCCCACGCTGACCATCTGCTCCAGAACACCGAACGCCCTGCCGGAGACAAGTATGGCCACCAGGGCATCACTGAAGCCTTGTACACCCGCCAGACGTTCCGGAGCCTCGGTCACCAGCTGAGAGAGCACCTGCCGCGTCTCCCACGCCAGCACGGGCTGCGCCTCGGTGTCGAGTCGGGCGGCAGCCTTCAGGGCATCCAGCACAAGTCCGGGCGCATCAAACAGTGCTTCAGGCGGGCAGACATGCACCACATGCCCACGCACCTCCACGGTGGCGGCATGCCCGACGCACACGCTCTGCGCGTGCTCCACGGCATCCCCCACAATGGAGCGGAAGGCTGCGGCAAGGGCCTTGATGTCCCCCATGCAGCGGTGCAGGTCTCCCAGAAACAGTTCCACGGCCAGCAGCCCGTCCCTGTCCTTGTAGCCCATGCGGATCGCCAGATCCGGCTGCACATCAAGGAACAGCTGGTCGCTTTTCCGGCGGCTCAGGGCATGCAGCCTGTTCCGCACGCGGTGCAGGAAATCCACATTCCGTTCCAGCAGCTCGCTGTCCTTGCTGCTGAACCCTGCCTGCCGCATCACTGCGCCGACATCCCCGGCGCCACCTCGCAGACGGGCAAGCCAGAGCAACCTGTGATAGTCACGCAGGCCGCCAACACCTTCCTTGAGGTTCGGCTCCAGCAGCATGGCTCCATCACCATGGGTCACCAGCCGTTGGGCATGCTCCTCATCCAGCCACTGCAGAAAGGGCTTTTCGCGTCGTGCGAGCACCTTGTCGTGCATACGCGCGACAAGTTCCTCGAAAATGGTCACATCCCCGGCAACAAACCGTGCATCCAGCAGGGAACAGAGCACCTTGTGGTCCTTGTTCGCCAGCTTCACGCAATCGGCAATGGTCCGGAAACCGTGTCCGAGGGAGTAGCCTGCATCCCACAAGGGCAGGAACAGGGGCTGCGCCACGTCAATGGCCTGGGGGGGAATACTGCGACGGCAGAGGATGATGATGTCGATGTCCGAGCCGAGGCACATCTCGCCGCGTCCGTAGCCACCGACAGCCACCAGGGCAATCTTCTGCCTGTCGGCACCGGTCTCCACCACGCGGGTCTGGAAGTAGACATCCAGCAAACGGGAAAAGGCCCGTTCAAAGCGAATGCTTCCGGGCACAGGGGGCAACTCCAGATCGGAGACAAGCGAAGCCCGTCCAGCGGCCAAGGCCTTTACGGCATCACCGCTGGACGGGTTGAGTATATCTTTGACCATTCGGTTCCATTATGCGGGAGCGACAGTCAACACAGGGGCAGCAGGACAGCGCCCTCCCGTGCGAGGCTCCGCATCCGCCCGCGCCATGCACGGGCCCAAAGGGAGAGGATCAGATGGCGTCGGGCCCCATCTCACCGGTGCGGATGCGATAGACATCCTCAACCGGAAGAATGAAGACCTTGCCGTCGCCCACCTTGCCCGTACGGGCAGCCTTGGTCACGGCGTCCAGCACCTGCTTCACCAGAGCGTCGTCGACCACCACTTCGATCTTCACCTTGGGCATGAAATCGACCTGGTACTCGGCCCCCCGGTACACTTCCTTATGACCGCGCTGACGTCCGAATCCCTTCACTTCCGTGACGGTCATGCCCTTGATGTCAAGGTCGGTCAGCGCCATCTTCACTTCGTCCAGCTTGAAAGGCCGGATGATAATCTCAAGCTTCTTCATAGTGCATTCCCTGTCTCAACCCCGCACGGGGCAGCTTGTTCTCACCGGCAACAATGCATAACAGCCTAGAGTACTTGTAGACCACGATCAGTCCTACGTCAAAGCCTAGCCGGTGTATGCGGTTTCGTTGTGCTCGCTCACGTCGAGGCCGGCCTGTTCCGCATCGGCATCCACGCGCAACCCCATGACCAGATCAATGGCCTTGAAGAGGAAGAGGCTCACAAGATAGCAGAACAGCCACGTGGCCGCCACGGAGAGGAACTGAATCCACAGCTGGCCGGGAGCGCCGTGCAGCAGGCCGTTTACGCCACCGTACTGCTCGGAGGCCCAGATGCCGGTGGCCAGCGCTCCCCAGGAGCCGCCGATGCCGTGAATGCCCACCACATCAAGGGCGTCGTCATACTTGAAAACATTCTTGAGCAGGATGCCGCCAAAGCAGACAATCCCGCCGATCAGGCCGATGACACAGGCCGCCATGGGGCTGACAAACCCGGCAGCAGGCGTGATGGCCACGAGACCGGCAACCGCACCGGAGGCCGCACCAAGGGTGGTGGGCTTTCCGCTGTGGAACCATTCCACCACCACCCAACTCACGGCAGCAGATGCCGCAGCGATGTGCGTGGTAACAAAGGCCATGACGGCAGAACCGTTGGCGGCAAGCGCCGACCCGGCATTGAAGCCGAACCAGCCAAACCAGAGAATGCCGGCACCGAGCACGGTCATGGGCAGGTTATGCGGCACAAAGGCCATCTTGCCATAGCCGCGACGGCGGCCAAGCACGGTTGCGGCAGCCAGAGCCGCTGCAGCGGAGCTCATGTGCACCACGGCGCCGCCTGCAAAGTCCAGAGCGCCCATCTGGGCCATCCAGCCTCCGCCCCACACCCAGTGACACATGGGCGCATAGACAACCAGCACCCACAGGACGCTGAAAACGGCCATGGCGCTGAACTTGATGCGCTCCGCAAAGGCACCGGAAATAAGGGCGGGCGTAATGACCGCAAACATGCACTGAAAAATCATGAATAGTGCATGCGGAATGGTTGCAGCAGGTCCGGGCTCAACGCCGACCCCGTTCAGGAACAGATAATCCAGTCCTCCGATAAGACCACCATGGTCGGTACCAAAGGAGAGGGAATAGCCTGCAAACACCCATACAAGCGTCGCAACGCCAAGCAGCATGAAGCTGTGCATGATGGTGGACAGCACGTTCTTGGAACGAACAAGACCACCGTAAAACAACGCCAATCCGGGCGTCATGAACATTACCAGCGCAGCACACACAAGGATAAAGGCGGTATCCGCCGCATTCATAAACAGCCTCCTCGCTCATCAAATAGGGTGGGTGGGAAGGTCCCGAAACATGCACCGGCTTGCATGACATCAGGCAAGCGTACCCCTCATCTTTCGGGCATGGAGCTATCAATGGCAAAAGACATGCCATTTTTTAACTCTGCTCCAAATGCAAGGGGTTCGCTGGGAGGTGGCGTACGACGCATGCGCACCGCACCTCATATTGTGACATAATTGTTATAAAATTCTACTCATGTTTCACAAATTTGCAAAATATGTCGTTCATTTTTGTACCAGGGCAAAATCTTGCCCTCAGGGACACTTTTTTTCTGAGAATGGTTCCCATTTAGTCCGCCATGTACTATGTTCACCAGTGCGGTTCACAGGACTGCATGCCAACAAGCGCCGCTGCATACCGCGACTTACATACGAACACATCGTCTCAAGGAGATATGAATCATGACTGAACATACCGGAATTATTACTTTTCAAGGCAATCCCCTCACCCTACTGGGCACTCCCGTCAAGGTGGGCGATACCGCTCCCGACTTTACCGTGGCTGCCAACGATCTGAGCCCCAAGACCCTTGCCGACTTCAAGGGCAAGGTAGTCATCCTCTCCGCTGTCCCCTCCCTCGACACTCCGGTGTGCGACGTGGAAACCCGGCGCTTCAACCAGGAAGCCGCAAACCTCGGTGACAAGGTAACCATTCTCACCCTTTCCACCGACCTGCCGTTTGCGCAGGCCCGCTGGTGCGGCGCGGCAGGCATTGACGCCGTCCAGACCCTGTCGGACCACAAGGACCTGAGCTTCGGCACCGCCTACGGACTGGTCATCAAGGAACTGCGCCTGCTTACCCGTGCCGTGCTTGTGGTGAACGCAGCCGGAAAGATCGTATACCAGGAGCTCATCCCCGAAATTACCAGCGAACCGGATTACGCAGCAGCCATCGCCGCTGCCAAAGCTGCTCTCTAGCCCTTTTCGCACGTGCAACAACAAAGGCGGCCACACTTCTGTATGGCCGCCTTTACTTTTTTGTAAAAAGAAGCACATTCCACCACAAAACCACACAGTTGCATCCAGGCATCGGATACAGTAGGGTCCGATTTCCCGGTCTTCCCCGATCATCACGGATTATCACGGATTATCACGGGGCATCCCCGGACACGCCCGCACCGCATGACAGGAGCACTCATGGATACGCAGAAAATCAGATCACATCTGGCTGAAGTGGTTCTTGCCCGCCTCACGGACTCCCAGGATCGCCGCTCGGAAGCACTGGGCGAATTCATGGGCGTCACCATGCCCTGCATTGACGGGAAGACCGCCGACAACGTTGCGGCCATGGTTCCGGAAATCCCCTCCTCCGTGTACGGGAAATGGGTCTCCATGTTCGTGGACCGGCTCTTTGAAACCGTCTCGCTGGACCAGCTGGCCGAGCTGTGCAGCGGCACGGAGGAAAACAACGCAACCATCGCGCTGGTCTACGTCATGTTCATGGAATCGGAACGCATGGAGCGCCAAGTGGCCGAAGACCTCGCCACCCTCGGGCTGGAACAGGCCCAGCAGGATGACGTGGGAAACACCCTTGCCGACTACCTGCGCGCCAAGCTGGCCAACATGAAAGGGGCCACCCCGCCCCAATAAGGCCGGAAGGCCGCTTCCGCGGCCTCCTCTGTTGTTATTCCCTAGTTTTTGCGTTCCACCCGGAGCCCGGCCTCCTCGGCGGACAGCATGTAGGTACAGCCCTCGCACTCCAGCTCGTAGGTCATACCGGGAAACAACGACACGCGGGAAGACCATTCGTCATCCACAAAGACGTCACGGGCTCCACCGCTTTCCTCGAACCGTACAACCGTTCCGGGCTGCAGGGTCACCATTTCTGCCTCCCTGATGGAAACAGGAAGATCGCGTTCGTTGTATTCCATGCTTCCTCCTTTCGCGGATCGTGAATCGACGAAAATCCGTACTCCACATGCGTACAGTAAGCACACATTTACAGACAGCAACACCCTTTTCGTGGAAAAAATCATGCGCACACCCGCTCTTGTCATTGCCGCCGAGCTGAATCTGCCCACCCGAGGCATTGAAACCACCATTTCCCTGCTGCAGGAGGGAGCCACCGTCCCGTTCATTGCCCGCTACCGCAAGGAAGCCACGGGCGGCATGGACGAGGTTGCCATTGCGGCCGTCCGCGACCGCCACACACAGCTCCTCGAACTGGAAAAGCGGCGGGAGGCCATTCTTGTCTCCCTCACGGAACGCGACCTGCTCACCCCAGAGATGCACGCCAGCATCAACGGTGCCGATACGCTCTCCGGCCTTGAGGATATCTACCTTCCGTATCGTCCCAAGCGCCGCACCCGTGCCCAGATAGCCCGCGAACGCGGTCTCGAACCACTGGCCGACATTCTCTGGAAGCAGGATCCCCGCCGAGACCCTGTAGGGGAAGCCCGGGCCTTCGTGGACAAGAACAGGGACGTGCCCGACACGGAGACCGCCCTGACCGGAGCCCGGGACATTGTCGCCGAACGCATCAGCGAGGACGCCGCAACCCGCAAGGTCATGCGGGCCATGTTCTCCCAGCGGGGCCAGCTTGTATCCGGAGCCTCCAAGGCTGCCGCAAAACACGCCGACAAAGCCGCCACGTATCGTGATTATTTCGAATGGAACGAGCCCGCCCGAA
>QKEJ01000066.1 GCA_003252375.1 Halodesulfovibrio sp. | reverse complement strand
CTGCTGGTCGCCACGTTCATGTCCATCAACCCCATCATTGAAAAGGGCGTGAATACGGTCGGCCCCAAGATCCTGCTCACCAACGTGCATCTGGACAAGGCGGATGTCTCCTTCATGTCCGGCTCCGGGAAGCTGCAGGGTCTGGTTGTGGGCAGCCCCAAGGGCTTTGCGGCCCCGCAGACCATGAAGCTGGGCGCAGTGGAGGTCAAACTGGACACCGCCTCGCTCACCAAGGATGTCATCATCATAGAAAAGGTGCTGGTGGCAGCGCCGGAGCTTACCTATGAAAAATCGGGCAAGCTCGACAACTTCACCGCGCTGCTCAACAACGTGAAGAAGACCACGGGAAGCAGCGGCAGCGGCGGTGCAGCCGCACCGGCCAAGCAGGACTCCGCAGCCGAATCCGGCACGGGCCCCAAGGTGATCATCAGGGACCTGCTCATCTCCGGCGCCAAGGTCAATCTGACGCTCACGGCGCTGGGCGGTGAAGGCATGGCTCTCACCCTGCCGGACATCCACATGACCGACATCGGCGAGGAATCCGGCGGCACAAGCATGGCGCAGGCCATGCAGCAGGTGCTGGGCGAACTGAATGCCTCCGTCTCCAAGGCCGTGACCGGCGCACTTGGCGACATCACCAAAAAGCTGGAAGAAGATGTGAAGGGCGCGGCCGACGCGCTGCAAAAGGGCGACACCAGCGGCGTGGAAAAGCTGGGGGAAGGCCTCAAGAAGATGTTCGAATAGCCGCCCGAAGGCGAATCATCCCCATTGAACAGCAGACGGGCCGGAAGGCATCAACCCTCCGGCCCGTCGCAACCACAACAACAAACCACTCAGGAATGGATGCGTCCCGCAAGGCGCAGGAACACTCCACTCGTATGTTCACCGCGCACGGCGCGGGGAGACACTTGCATCATGCCTCGCCCGGCGTTCAGCCATGGGCACGACGGTTACAGCAAACCACCACGCCCGGCCACAGCCGGGGATCAGCGAAGGACGGAGCAGACGCGAAAGAGCCGAAATGCCGCGCATCTGTCACGCGGACTGAAGAGTTCCCGAAGCGGAAGCATGAAGGGTATGGAAGGAAGGCGGCAAAATACGGGCGCACGAACGCCTGTATGGTCCACTCTGTCCTTGATACCTGAGAGTTTCACCGCTACTGGGATGCGGCTTGCTCCTTCGGTGCTCCCACTGGGTTGGGAGTCTCTCCAGAGGCTCGTCCGTACAACAGTCCTTTCGCCTGAAAGAGTTACATCTTCGGCGCCTTCTGCCCCGCTGTGCGGGCGAAGGTCTCTCCTGCTGCCGTCATTCGAGATCCATATGTTGAGGCAAGACCCGTCTACCTTCCCCTCCCGGAAATGGCAACAAAAAAGTAGCCACTCCAAGCGGTGGCGCGGCATCAGCGATGCAAGCGCCGGGCAAGAACCTGTACATCGGTAATGGGCGGCGAACACGCGTAATTCTCGCACAGGTACGCCGTGGCCCGGCCCTCCCGCTCCACCACATGGGCCGTGAAGGGCACCAAACGCGCCAGCGGGTCCGGGGTGGCGGCATTGCGGAACAGCACGGTAACGTCCGGCAGGAAATGCGCATTGAGCACCCGCAGCAGGGCCTCGGTATCCGGCGCATCGGCCTGCCCGGTCACGACCACGCTGCCTCCCTTGCCCAGCGCAAGATCGACACCACACAGAAACATCCCGAAGGCCGCCGGCATATGCCGCACCTGAGCGGCATGGGCTTCCAGCAGCATTCCTGCGCGGGCGTCCAGATCGGGACGGCCCAGCATTCTGGCAAGCCGCAACAGGTTGAGCAGGGAAATAGAGGTTCCCGATGGCATGGCCCCGTCAACGGCGTCCCGTACCCTGACGGGCAGGGCGTCGCCTTCCAAGGGGGCAAAGTAGTAGCCGCCCTCACCGTCGGCAAAGCGCAGCTCCTGCGCCTCCTGCAGATGCAGGGCCTCGGTCAGCCAGCGCAGATCGAGCGTGGCCTGATACAGGTCCAGCAGGCCGTGAATCAGAAAGGCGTAATCATCAAGCAGACCGGGAATGGCGGCTTCCCCGTCACGGTACCGATGCAGGAGCCCCCCTTCCCCGTCCCGCATGCGGGCCAGCAGAAAGAGCGCGGCCCGCGTCGCAGCCTCGGCATATTGAGGCGCATCAAAGGCTCTGGCGCCACGGGCCAGTGCGCTGATCATCAGGCCGTTCCAGTCCGTGAGCACCTTGTCGTCCAGATGAGGACGCTTCCGTCCGGCCCGCAGGGCAAAGAGATTGGCCCGGATGGCCTCCACACGGATGGCCAGCTCCTCCTCGGACATGCCCAGTTCCGCCGCCCACGCACCAAGAGGTCTGCCCAGGTGCAGGATGTTCCGTCCGCTCCGCCGCCCGGTGGCCTCATCGGCAAAATTTCCTCCGGCTTCGGCATTGAACAACCGCGCCGCCAGCGGAGCAAGATCGTCAGGCAGGCAGTCCAGTTCGTCCTTGGTAAACGTATAGAACCAGCCTTCTTCCATGTGCCCTGCGTCCGTAAGGCTGTCCGCATCCTCCGCCGACCGGAAGCCCCCGTCCGGATCGGTCATGTCCCGCAGCACATAGGCAAAGACCTCCTCCGCCGTCTGCCGGAACAGGGGATCACCCGACACCTGCCATCCTTCCACATAGGCCCAGGCGAGCATGGCCTGGTCATAGAGCATCTTCTCGAAATGCGGGAGCAACCAGCGGGCATCCGTGGAGTAACGATGAAATCCGTACCCCACATGGTCGTACAGCCCGCCAAGACGCATGGAACGCAGGGTCTTTTCCACCATGCCGCGCAGGGCAGGAGAATCCGTCCGCGCCGCCCGGCGCAGCAGCAGAAGCAGGTTGTGCGGCGAAGGGAACTTGGGCGCCTCGCCAAACCCGCCGTTGTCGGCGTCGAACCTGCCGGCCAGCGATTCCACGGCCTGCGCCAGCGTGGCGTCATCCGGCGGCTGCTGATCGGACCGGGAACCGGCGTACACGGACCGGAGGTGATCCAGCACGGAGGCGGCGGACGCATTCACCTCCTCCCGGCTGTCCCGCCAGACGTCCCGGATGCGGGGAATCAGGTCCAGCATGCCGAGCCTGCCGTGCCGGGACGCCTTCGGCAGATAGGTTGCCGCAAAAAACGGGTGCCTGTCCGGGGTCATGACAATGCTGAGGGGCCATCCCCCCTGCCCGGTCATGGCATGGCAGACGGCCATGTACAGGGCGTCAATGTCGGGGCGCTCCTCACGGTCCACCTTGATGTTCACGAAGGATTCGTTGAGCAGAGCGGCCACTTCCGCATCCTCGAAGGATTCATGCGCCATCACGTGGCACCAGTGGCAGGTGGAATAGCCTATGGACAGGAAAACGGGCCGGTCCAGGGAGCGGGCCAGCGCAAAGGCGGCATCGCCCCATGGGTGCCATTGCACCGGATTGAGGGCGTGCTGCAGAAGGTAGGGACTCTTTTCACCCGACAGGGCATTGGGCTTGCCGGCGGGATGGGGGGGATTCGTACGCATGGCTATTCTCCCTGGACGGGAGACTAGCCGGTGACCGCACTCTGGGCCCGGAATCCGCCGCCCATCAACATATACAAGGTCTTCGCAAATTCAAGCAGGACGTCCCGAGCCGACTCCTGCGACGCCCACCACTGCGCCGGAACACTCTGGTAGGGCGTGGCGCACACCATCACGGTCCAGCCCGGCAGGGCATTCTGGAACGTCATCCGGGCGCGCCGCACATGGTATGGCGACGTCACCACGATGAGCCGCCCCGGCCCAGAACCGAGCCGTACGGCCATGTTCTCCGCCTCTTCCAGCGTGCTGCACAGTTCGCTGCCATACACACGAATGGCATCGGGCGACACGCCTGCCGTGAGCAGAATACGATGGTATATCTGCTCCTGGGCAGGAAAGGTGAATCCGTAGCGCCCTGCGAACTTCTCGTTGGAGGAGTGGACAACCCGGGGAATGTACACCGTGGGCGCATAGCCCCTGTTGTACAGGTCCGCTGCATACAGGGGGCGTCTGTAGTCGCCCCCCAGCACCACGATGGCGTCCGCCACCGAGGGGACATCCTCCCGTGTCAGCCATGAACCGGCAAAGAGAAACGCCACTGCGCCGATCAGGACGCTCAGCAGGGTTACACCGCCCACAAAGGAGCACAGGGCGCGCATGATTCGCTTCATATCACTTCCTGAGGATACGCATCCTCATACATCTTCTTATAGGACGCGAAGGTGCCCTCGGCAATGGCCTTGCGCGCACCACGCACCGTATCGAGGAAATAGGTGAGGTTGTGGATGGAGTTCAGCCGGAAGGAAAGGATCTCCTTGGCATGGTACAGATGCCGCAGGTAGGCGCGGCTGAATGTCCTGCAGGTGTAGCAGGAGCACTTGGGATCGAGCGGGCCGTCATCCTCCGCGTATTCCTGACGCTTGATGTTGATCTTGCCTTCCGAGGTATACAGCGTGCCATTGCGCGCATTGCGGGTAGGCAGCACGCAGTCGAACATGTCGATGCCCGCGTTGATGCCGTTGATGATATCCAGCGGCGTCCCCACTCCCATCAGGTAGCGCGGCTTGGCTGCCGGAAGCAGCGGGGCGCAGTGATACAGCATCTCCATCATCTCCGCCTTGCTCTCGCCCACGGAAAGGCCGCCAAGGGCAAAGCCGTCGAAATCCGTCATGGAGGTCAGCTGTTCAATGGAACGCTCCCGCAGGTCCTTGAAGAATCCGCCCTGCGTGATGGCGAACAGCAGATTGCCCGCGCTGCCCTGCGGATACGCATCGCGACAGCGACGCGCCCAGCGGGTGGTCAGTTCAAGGGACCGGGCCGTGTACGCCTTGTCCGCCCCGTACGGCACGCACTCGTCGAGCACCATCATGATGTCCGAATTGAGATTGCGCTGGATGGAGACCACCTTTTCCGGGGTGAACAGGTGCCGCGAGCCGTCCAGATGCGACCGGAAGGTTACCCCTTCCTCCTCGATCTTGCGCAGCTCGTTCAGGCTGAACACCTGAAAGCCGCCGCTGTCGGTAAGAATGGGCTTGCGCCAGGCGTTGAACTCGTGCAGTCCGCCGCGCCGGGCAATAAGCTCGTCACCGGGACGAAGGTACAGATGATAGGTATTGCCGAGGATAATCTCGGCCTCCATGGCCGCCAGATCATCCGGGGCGATGGCCTTGACGCTGCCCACCGTGCCCACGGGCATGAAGATGGGCGTATTGACCGGACCGTGCGCGGTCTGCAGCACGCCGGTACGCGCCGCGCCGTCCGTTGCATGTATAGTAAATTCACCAATGTTTGCCATGCACGCACCATACGCATGAAGGCCCGGTTTGAAAAGAGCCGCCCCGCCGCAAATGGCGGAAAGCCCCCACATTCCGGGCCGCGTCACACCGCTGCACAAAAAAAGTTGGCAACCTGCAAAATATACTTGCGCAAATTGCCCGAAAACTGCAGTACACTAAAACTAGGACCATCACTCTCGCGCAAGCGAGGGGCACCGTATTTCTACCGCAACGACCGCACCCCTAACAGGACGGAGGGAGCCCATGAAAGAGTACGCAGTAAAGCGGAATGGCAAGGAAGAACTGGTGTTTTCCGGGGACCTGCTGGTCTCGCTTGATGACCGGGAGTGGATGGGCGTAACCCCCAACTGGTGGGAGCTGAGCCTCTACAGGTCCAGCGTGGGCAAGTACATTCTTGCCTCCACCTTCCACATCAACTATCCCTCGCGCCGGAAGCTGCACGGCGCCATCTGCTTCTCCTCCGCAGAGGCCGTGCGCGAGTATCTGCTGCACGACTGCAACGGTCCCTCCATGATCGCTGAGGCACTGCTGGCCCGCGCCGCACGGCGCGATGACCACTTCGGAAAGCCCGCCCACACCGGGCATCCGGCATTCTCGGCCATGCAGGGCAGCGCCGTTTCACACCCCGCAGGCACCGCATAACCACCGTGAATCATGCACATGAAAAAGGCCGCTCAAAGCGGCCTTTTTCATGTTTCTGCAAGGACACGGGCGTGCTAGCCGCGCATGTCCTCGATAATGGCGTTCAGTTCCTGCGCCAGCCGGGCAAGATCGGACACGGCATTGGCCGATTCCGACATGGCCTGCGCCGTTTCCGTGGAGATGACGTTGATCTCCTCCACGGACCTGCTGATCTGCTCACTTGCGGCCGACTGCTCCTCACTGGCCGTGGCAATGGCACGCACCTGATCGGCCGTGCGCTGCACCATGCCCACAATGGCATGCAGGGCCTCGCCGGACTGCCCGGCCAGCCCCGTGGATTCCTCCACCAGCTTCACGGCGCTGTCGGTGGCGACCACATTCTTCTGGGCGCAATCCTGAATGGCGCCGACGAAGTCCACCACCTCCCTGGTGGCGGACATGGTCTTTTCCGCAAGCTTGCGCACCTCATCCGCCACCACGGCGAACCCGCGCCCGGCTTCACCGGCCCGGGCAGCCTCGATAGCGGCATTCAGCGCCAGCAGGTTGGTCTGGTCGGCAATGTCCTCGATCACGGTGATGATCTGGCCTATGCCCTGCGCCTGCTTGCCCAGCTCGCCCATTTCACGCTTGAGCATGGCGGCCTGTTCGGCCACGGAGTTGATCTTCTCCACTGCCTTGCCCACGATGCGGGCGCCTTCCTCGGCATGTTCCTGCGCATCACCGGCCGACTCTGCGGCAAGGGAGGCATTCTGCGCCACTTCCAATACCGAGGCGTTCATCTGGGTCATGGCGGCGGCGGAATCGCTGGTCAACTTGCGCTGCTCGTCCGCACCGGAGCTGGACTGCTGAATCTGAGCCGAAAGCTCCTCGGAAGCAGCCGAGACCTGCTCGGAAATCTGCCCTGCAGCATGCGCGGCCCGGGTGATGGTTTCATTCTGCTCGCGCACCACCCGCTGCTGTCTGCGGATATCGGTCATGTCCGTGCAGATCGTAAAGGCACCGATAAGCTTGCCATCCAGATCGTAGATGGGCGAGGAGTCCACCATCATGATCAGCTCGGCGCCCTGTCTGTTGTTGAAGGATGTTTCATGCCCGATAATGGAGGCCTGCTTGGCCAGCACGCGATGCGACACGGTCTCGCGCTGCGTGTCCCCGTACATGAACTGCCCCACGGGCTGCCCGAAGAACTGAGCCGGTTCGCCGGACAGGCCCACCAGCTGCAGCAGGGCGGAATTGGTAAAGGTGATATTGCATTCCGTGTCCACAACCATGGCCGGCGTGGTCATCCCGTCCAGAATCCCCTTGGAGAATCCCAGCTCCGTCTTGAGCTTGGAGACCATGTCGCCGAGGTTGCAGGAAAGCTGCCCCAGCTCGTCGGTGCAGTCGAGCGCCAGATCGGCGTTCAGGTTGCCGTTGCTGATATCCTCGCTGGCCGTGGCCAGGTGCAGCAACGGCCGGACGATGGACCGCCGGATGAAGAAGACCACCGCCCCGATAAGGGAAAGCAGCCCGCCGAGAGAAATGCCCAGATTCTCGTACATCTGGGTATCGATGGCACCCATGGTGGGGGTAATGTCCTGCACCACCACCATCTGCCCCAGAATGGGCTGGGTGGTGCCATGGCAGTGGTGACACGCCTTTTCGTTGGGAATGCTGGTCACCCGGACAAAATGGGTGGACGCGGCGGCACGCATGATGGTGCTTTCGTGCACATCCTCGGCCAGCGCACGCCCGGAAAGGGCCGTGAACTCGGCATTGTCCACCACCTCGGCAAGGGCCTTGCGCTCTATGTCCGTATTGGTGCTGTAGGTTATATTTCCCCGGAAGTCCGTAAGGTAGATGGTCATGTCCCGGTACTTTTCGGAAAGAAAGGCGAACTCCTCGCGGGTGCCCGCATCGTTGCCAATGACCATGGGCTTGGAAATGGCCATCTGCACAAGCTCCGACGCCTTTGTCATGGAGCTGTCAAGCTCCCGCATCATGGTCGTGCGCTGCATGTAGCTGCTTATTCCCACCAGCACGGCAAACACGAGCACCGAAATGACGGAAACCAGCAGCGAGGTCTTGATGCCGATGGACTTGCGAATGAAATCTGCCATGGGACCTCCTAGTGGGCACCGCTGTGAATCAGCGGCTTGAACCCGAACGCTCCCACGCGGGCTTCATTATGACATCCGGTACAGGTCGCAAGATCGGGAGTCTTGTGAATGGCCTCGGGATCGCCGCCGGCATCAACGTGATCGCCCCCCGGACCGTGACAGGTTTCACACCCCACATCGGCAAGATGCGGCGTCTTCTCATGGCTGACAAAGCCCCCCTTGCCGTAGCCGGTGGTATGGCATTCGTAGCAGCCTTCCAGCTCCTCCTTGGTCAGCTTGCTGGCCATGGTCGCCAGCCTGTCCCATGAGTGCGCCTTTTTGGAGTTCTTTTCGAAGCGCTCGTATTCCTCCGCGTGGCAGTCCGCACACGCCCTGGAACCGACAAAGCCCTGAGCCCACCCCGGCCCGGCCGTACACATCACACACAAGACCACCACCCCGACCAACGCCCACGGCGAGGTCGGCGCAATCCCTGGTTCGCCCATGCCTCTTCTCCTTGCCTGCGTTTTCCCGCCACAATCTCCCACGGCGGGTCTCTGGACGGCATGACGGACAAACACCCCCCGCCATACCGATATTCCCGCTTAGCCTGAATACAGGAAAAGGTCTAGCGAAAGCCAGACCTTTTAGAAAGTTAACCAAGTGAATTATAAGACTATTCACTCACTCAATATCGACTGTGAGGGATGCTCCCCTATGCTAATTTAAACCTAACAATCATTGGATGTTACAACCCGGTTGCGACCGGACCGCTTGGCCTTGTAGAGCTGTTGGTCCGCACAATCCAGCGCGCGTTCCAGCAAGGTTGCCCCGCCAGCCGCAGTTTCCGGCACAACTCCGCTGACGCCGATACTGATCGTACAGCCGAACGTCTGCCCCTCCGCCTTGAAGACTTCTGCCGCCACGGCCTGCCGGATACGCTCGCCAAGCTGCATCCCTTTCACGTTGTCGGCGTTGGGCGCAATGACGGCGAACTCCTCGCCGCCGTAGCGGGCCACGATGTCCGAAGAACGCACGCTATCCGCAATGATGCGGGCCACAACCACCAGCACCATGTCGCCCACGGCATGGCCGTAGGTGTCGTTCACGATCTTGAAGTGGTCTATGTCCAGCATCAGGCAGCAGCAGGGCACCTCGGACCGCAGACACTGGTCCACCGACTGCATGCCCGCGCTCATGAGGTACCGGCGGTTGTGCACGCCCGTCAGCTGGTCCACCACGGCAGACCGCTCAAGCTCCTCGATGGTGAAGGTCACCTTGGTGTTCATGTCGCAAAAGGCGTTGTACAGCTGCTGAATCTCCTCCGGGGCCCGCTCGATCTCGGGCAGGGAGCATTCGTGGTCGTACTCGCCCGCGGCGATCCTTCTGGCGAACGCCACCAGAGTGGAGAGAGGCCGCTCTAGCGAATGGGAGAACCGGACCAGAAAGGGGGTTACGAGCAGCAGGGAGATTATGATGATGCCCGTGATGAGCCAGATGAACTGATAGAGTTCGTGCAGCACGCCGGACAGCGGGGCTTCGGAGATCAGCACCCATCGGTCCTCATTGATCCAGCCGTACGCCCCCACCACGGTTTCTCCGTAGTAGGAAGGATAGGGAGTTCCGAGGGTCTCATCCTGCAGCGCAGCATGCAGCAGTCGGGACTGAATCTTGACGTGCCGCGCATCGCCCTGCTCCCCTCCCTTTTGGCCACGAAGCTGCTCCAGCCTGCTGGATTCCGACACCATCTGCCCGTCACGACCGACAATGTAGCTTTCTCCATCATCCTGCCCGGAAAGGGTATTCAGGAAATGCTGTACGGTGGTCATCCGGACAACAAGAAACACGCAACCGCCGAAGGCCCCTTCGGACGTGGTGACCGGATGCGCAAAGATGATGACCGGCGCCCCGGAAAAACGCCCGACCAGCACGTCGGACACAAAGGGCTTCCCGTTGCGCGCCGCCGTAAAGTACGCCCTGTCGCCAAGGTAGATGCCTCCTGCCGCGGAGGTGTCCACGATGGAAAGGCCGTCCGGCCCTACGCAGGCAGCCGCCGCAACATCCGGATGATAGTCAAGATAACGGGAGAAATAGGTACGCATGCCGCCCACGGATGCGGCCCGCACGACCGGGTCCCCGGCAATGATCGCCACGTCGTTGCGCAGCGACTGCAGCCATTCGTTCACGTACAGCTGCTGGTAGATCACATGCTGTTCAAGCTTGCCCATCTCCCGTTCCAGAACAACGTTCCTGAGCAGGAACATGGACAGGAGCAGGATGGACACCACAGGCACCCCGATGAGCAGAACGGCATGGAAGCGAATATATGATCGGATTGAACGGTTCGGCATTCCTTCCCCGGTGTTGAACGCAGTCGGCTTGTTCGGCGGGCACCCAAACCCCGCCACTACAAGCTCCACCATAGTCTGGAATAGCGCCACTGACAATCGGGAAGGAAACCCGTACGGCGTATCGGCACGGGGAGAACAGCCGCGCTGGAATTTTATGGCTTTTCTCTGCCGCACTCAAATAGCGCTGAGATGGTACATGCACGTCCCCCATCGCGTACAGGCCAGAACACCTATGCACAGGACGCAAAAAAACACTACATACGGAAGCGGGGACCGCTGGTGGAATCAAGGCGTGCCTAGCACCTGGGCGGAAGTATATGGGATGGTGGGGGGGGGGCAAAGCGATATACGCCCGCCATGTTCTTTTGAAATAAACTTCGCTCTTTCGCATTTGACCTACCCTCAACTCCAGCATACACAATTACAAAATCTCTAATTGACTCATACTTGCGATTTTTGACTTGAAAACGCCAACAGTGACAACCTCAAAATTCATTCTTAAATTGCAAATAATTTTATATAGTTATTGACAAAACACCTTCAGAAAGAGACACAAGCCACAACACCGAATTTTTTACCGGCAGAGGCAGGCTTCCAATAACTCCAACACGTGCCAAACAAGCGCA